>NZ_MAOS01000032.1:0-105102 GCF_001721285.1 Pandoraea sp. ISTKB | reverse complement strand
TGGAGCGGGAGACGAGTCTCGAACTCGCGACCTCAACCTTGGCAAGGTTGCGCTCTACCAACTGAGCTACTCCCGCATTGTCATGCGTACTACCAATCCATCAACTTCTTAAAACTTCGCTGCTGGGCTAGTGCCGTAGCAGCGAGAAGGAGATTATGTCTAAACGTCGATTCAGTGTCAAGCACCTGCACTGAAAATTTGTGAAGTATTTTCTCCTTCACTGCGCGGATCGCGCGTCTATCCCGCATTTTCAGGGACTTACGCTCACATCTGCGCGCCGCCACGCTCGCGAATCTGCGGCCACGCGCGGCGCAGATAGTACAGCATCGACCACAAGGTCAGCACCGCCGCCACGTAGATGAGCCACGTGCCCCAGAAGCGCGAGTCGAAACGCAGACCGTTCCATGCCACCGTGCCGTTGAACAGCAACAGCGGAATCGCCACCATCTGCGCCGCCGTCTTGATCTTGCCCAGTTGATGCACCGCCACGCTGCGCGACGCGCCAATTTGCGCCATCCACTCGCGCAACGCCGAAATCGTGATTTCCCGACCGATGATGATCAGTGCCACCAGCGCATTGATCCGGCCCATCTGCAACAGCATCAGCAGCGCCGCCGCCACCATCAGCTTGTCGGCCACCGGGTCCAGGAATGCGCCGAATGCCGACGTCTGGTTCCAGCGACGCGCCAGAAACCCATCGAACCAGTCCGTCAGCGCCGCCAGCACGAACACCGCGCACGCGACCCAGTTCATCTCGACCGATGACAACCAGGTCGTCGGCAAATAGTAGACGCCGACCACCAGCGGGATCAGCACGATCCGAAGCCAGGTCAGGAAGATGGGGACATTAAAAGGCATGGCAGCATGAGTTCGGCAAACAGCGGTCGACACACGGCGCGCTCGGCAGCCGTACCAGACCCGCATTGTGCCGTGTCTGCCCCGCAGCGACAAGGCCGAGGCACCTCACGCCTGTTGACATGTGCGCCGGTGTGCCCCTATCTTGCTCGCAACATCCCGCCAATAGCGCCGATCTCGTGAAACTGCCCCGGCCCCTGCCCGCCCTGCGTGGTGCCCTGCACCGCCCCGTGCTCTCCGCGCACATCGTCATCGCGGCGCTGGTCGGCATCGACGGCCTGCTGCTCGTCGCGTCTGTCCTCCTGCGCGTGCCCGGCTCGCTGCTCATCGACCTGTTCGTGCGCGGCGACATCTCCGCGCTGGAGCGCATCGAAGCCACCCATTTGCCCCGCCTGCTGTTCGGCCTGAACGCCATCGAGCGCATCGACTTCTCGCATCTGCCCCGCGCGCTCGTCGGTCTGGCGCTGGTCGCGCTCGCCTGCGGGCTCGTCATCCGCGCACGCACCGCCTGGGCGTTCACGCTGGTGATGCTCGTGCTCGCCGCCACGATCAACTTCCACCTCAACATCCGCTTCGATCTGACGTTCGTCCTTTCGCTCGTCTGCTTCGGCCTGCTGCTCTGGTACTGGCGTGAGTTTGACCGGGCAAGCTTTGCCGCCGCCACGCTCTACACGCTCGTGGCGGTGTTCGCGCTAGTGGTCTACGCGACGTTCGGCACGATGTATCTGGGGCGCGAATTCAAGCCGAACGTCACCGATCTGGCGACCGCCTTCTACTTCGCCATCGTCACGATGACGACCGTCGGTTATGGCGACATCGTGCCCATCTCGACAGACGCGCGCCTGTTCACCGCCTCGGTCATCATCTTCGGGATCAGCGTGTTCGCCACATCGCTCACGGTCGTCATCGGCCCGCTGGTGGGGGGCAACCTCAAGAAAATTCTCGCCGGGAGATTCACACACGTGATACGAAAGAACCACTTCATCGTGGCCGGCGCCTCGCCGCTTGCCGTCAACGTTCACCACGAACTCACCAAGCGCGGCTGGCCGGTGACGGTCATCATCGCAAGCGGTGTCGACAACCCGTATCCGGAAGGCGCGGATGTCATGCACGGCGACGCCAGCGATAACACCGTGCTCACGCAAGCCGGGATCGATCACGCGAGAGCCGTGCTCGCCTTGCGGGCGGACGATTCGGAAAACGCCTTCATCGTGCTTGCCGCCAAGGAGATCGCACCGAAAGTTCGCACGATTGCGTCGGTCAACGACAGCAAGCATCTGAGCAAACTCAAGCGCGTGCAGCCGGATATGATCTTCGCGCCGCCGGTCGTCGGCGGTGAACTCCTCGCGCGCACGCTATCCGGGGAGACGGTCGACAACGAGACCGTCATGCGCCTGCTGTTTCACGGCGACACGTGATGTGAAGTGATGTGGCGTGGCGTCGTGCCATTCGAGACGACGACGCAGCCAGCGCCGTGATCGCGCCCGCACCGTTGGCGTTGCGCGCAACGGCGAGGCGGTTCCAGTGTGCCTCCACGGATTCGCGGTACGCGTTCTATCGACTGACGCCAATGGCAATCAGTGAAGCTGACGGTAGATCTGTTCGGCGAGGGTCGTGGAAATGCCTTCGACGCTGGCCAGTTCGTCGACGCTTGCCGACGCCACCCCCTGCAAACCGCCGAAGCGCATCAGCAAGCGCTGACGTCGCTTCGCGCCAATCCCCTCGATCTCCTCAAGTCGCGACGTCTGACGCGCCTTCGCACGCTTGGCCCGCATGCCGGTGATCGCGAAGCGGTGGGCTTCGTCACGAATCTGCGCGATCAGCATCAGCACGGCGCTCTCGCGGCCCAGCTCCAGCGGCGCCCGGCCGTCGGCAAAAATCAGCGTTTCGAGACCCACTTTGCGTCCCTCGCCCTTCGCCACGCCGACCAGACGGCCGATGTCGATACCCAACTCGACGAACACCTGACGCGCGACCTCCACCTGCCCCTTGCCGCCGTCAATCAGCACCAGTTGCGGCAGGCTGGCTTCGACATCGGAGACGTCCGGCTTACCGGATGCCGTCGATGCCGTCACGTCAGTCGCCTCGCCATCCGCAACGACCGAAGTCTCGGCCTCGGCACGCGCGACATCGGCCGCGACCGATGACGGGTCGGCCGCATCGGCCAACGCCACTGAAGCCGCCGACGCCGCCTCCATCAGACGGCCATATCGCCGCGTGAGCACCTGACGCATCGCCGCGTAGTCGTCGCCCGGCGTAATGCCAGCGATGTTGTAGCGCCGGTACTCGCTCGTCTGCATCTTGTGATGATGGAAGACGACGCACGACGCCTGCGTGGCTTCGCCCTGCGTATGGCTGATGTCGAAGCACTCGACGCGCAGTAACGCCGGATCGTCGATATCGAGCCCGATCGTCTGCACCAGATCACGCGTTCGCGCCTGCTGGCTGCCTTGCTCGGTCAACAGACGCGTCAGTGCCAGTTGCGCCCCCTGCTGCGCCATGTCGAGCCACGCGCGACGTTGTCCCTGCGGTTGCCGCACCATCGCAATACGACGGCCGGCCTGCTCAGACAATGCGGCCAGCAACTCGTCGTTGGGCAATGCGTGGCTCACGACCAGCACCGGGGGCACCGACTGCCCCAGATAGTGCTGCGCGACGAAGGCTTCGAGCAGTCGCGATTCAAGCGACGCCGATGGCGTATCCGACGGCATCTCGCCAGCGATCTCGCCTTCGTTGAGGGTCGCGTCCTTCGGCGGGTCGCCCGATGCGTCCTGCGCCAGCACTTCGTCTTCCTCGAACTCGTCGGCAATGCCACCTTCGACACCGCGCTCAACGTGCGCTGGGAAATGCGCCTTGTCGCCCAGATGACGTCCGCCGCGCACCATCGCGAGGTTCACGCATGCGCGCCCGCCCGCGTAGGCGACGGCCAGAATGTCGGCATCGACATCCCCCGCCGTCTCGACGGATTGCTGCTGGAGAACACCGGACAACGCCTGCATCTGATTGCGTACCACCGCCGCCTGCTCGAACTGAAGCGCCTCGGCATACGTCATCATCTTGGCTTCCAGCGCGCCGAGCACCTCGTTCTGTCGTCCGGAGAGGAATGCCGCAGCGTTTTGCACGTCGCGCGCGTAGTCCTCGTCCGTAATCGCCCCCACGCAGGGCGCGCTGCATCGCTCGATCTGATTCAGCAGACAAGGCCGCGTGCGGTTCGAGAAGACGGAGTCTTCGCACGTCCGCAATTGGAAGACCTTTTGCAGAATCTGGATGCTTTCGCGCACCGCCCATGCGCTCGGGAATGGTCCGAAATATTGCCCACGACGATCCACCGAACCCCGGTAGTAAGCCATGCGCGGGTATTTGTGCTGCGTGAGTTTGAGGAACGGATACGACTTGTCGTCGCGAAACAGGATGTTGTAACGCGGATGCAGCGCCTTGATCAGATTGTTCTCAAGCAGCAGCGCCTCGGTTTCCGAGCGCGTCACGGTCGTTTCGAGCTTCGCGATACGCGCGACCATCAACGCGATACGCGGTGAAAGCTGCGTCTTGTTGAAGTAGCTCGATACGCGCTTCTTGAGATTGCGCGCTTTGCCTACGTAGAGGACGTTGCCCGCTGCGTCGTAGTAACGATAAACGCCCGGCAGGTTCGGCAATTGCGCGAGGACCTTGCGGGCGTCGAACAGTGGGGCATCGTTGGCGTCGCCGGTTTGGGAAGCGGCGTCGGCGCCATCGACGTTACCGGCTTTGCGTGCGCGCGTCGTCTTGCTGGCCCTGGCCGGTTTTGTGGTGACCGGTGCGTCGCTCGCCGCGGCCGTCGTGCCCGTCGCGACCACTTCGGCCGCATCGGTCGCCTTAGCGGTCCCGGTGGGTTCGACGACACCGGTGTCAGACAGCGCGACGGAATCGTCGACCGACGCCGACGTCTTCGTCGGCTGAGCGACGGTCTTCCCCGACTCGGCTTGAGCGGCTCTGGCTTTGCGGGACTTGCGCGGCGGCGTGACGTCGTGGGCGTCTTCGGTCATGAACTGTGGCGATCGGTGCGTCCCCGGGAAACGGCGCGATACGACGGCAGCGGTGACACCGGCGCCGGTGTTTGCACCGGGCGCGTCGCCGCAAGACGACATCGTCACGCGTCACAGGGACTAAAATCAGGAGTTTAGACCAATCCGCGTTTCCGCTTCTCAATGTCCCTGCCTGTCACGCCGTCCTCCGTCGCCCCGATCTCAGGCGCCCTTCCTCCGGTACCGCGCTGCGATCTGTTCTGCACGGTCGTCGACAATTTCGGCGATATCGGCGTGTGCTGGCGGCTTGCACGTCAACTCGTGCGCGAGCACGGCTGGTCGGTCCGGCTGTGGGTCGACGACCTCGCGAGCTTCCGCTATCTGCGCCCTGACATCGACCCGACGTCACCCCGGCAGCGCTGCGACGGCATCGACGTACGTCGCTGGGATGCCGACTTCGGTGCCATCACCGACGACAACGCTCCCGGCGACATCGTCATCGAAGCCTTCGCCTGCTACCTTCCGGACAACTACATCCAGGCGATGCACGCCCGCAAGCAAGCCGGTCGCGCGCCGATCTGGATCAACCTCGAATACCTGAGCGCGGAAGCATGGGTCGACGACTTTCATTTGCAGAAGTCGGTCCATCCGCAACTGGGGCTCGTCAAAACGTTCTTCCTGCCCGGCTTTACGCCCCGTACGGGTGGACTCGCCCGCGAGCGCGAGTTGTTCTCTCGTCGTGACGCTTTTCTCGCGTCTGACGACCTGCGCAACGCATGGTGGCAACGTACGCTGGGGCTGCCCGCCGCACCGCAGGATGCGTTGGTCGTCTCGCTCTTCGCGTACGAGAACGCGGCGCTACCGGGACTGCTCGCCCAGTGGGCGGCCAGCCAGACGCCTATCGCCTGTCTTGTGCCCCAGGGGCGTATCGCCCCCGCCGTTGGCGAGTGGTTCGGCCGCGAGGCGTTCGCGCCGGGAGAATCGGCCACGCGCGGAGCGCTGACGGTGTACGGCTTGCCTTTCGTCCCGCAAACTGAATTCGACGCTCTGCTCTGGGCCTGCGATCTCAATTTCGTACGCGGCGAGGACTCGTTCGTCCGGGCGCAATGGGCCGCCAAGCCATTCGTCTGGCATATCTATCCGCAGGACGAAAATGCGCATCACGTGAAGCTCGACGCGTTCCTCGAACGCTACCTGGACGGCACGACGCCCCCGCTCGAACATGGTGCGCGAGAGGCCTTGCGCACCTTCTGGCACCTCTGGAACGGTTACGCGAGCACGGCGCCCGACTGGGCAGCGCTGGCGTCTGCCTTACCCGCGCTGCACCGCCATGCGCAGGCATGGGCGCAGGCTCAGGCGAGCCTCCCGGACCTTGCGCGACAGTTGGCAAGCTTCGCGGAAAATCAGGTAAAATAGCTGGTTTTTCAACGCTTTGCTGCTGAACCTGCTGCCCCGGAGACCGTTCCGGGCGGACGCGGGAATCAAGCGGCGAATGGGCGTATGGAAGCGCTCAACAAGCGGCAAATCGCTTATTTCGTCACAGGATCTCGTTTTTTATGAAAACCGCTCAAGAACTCCGCGTCGGTAACGTCTTCATTCTCGAGAATGAACCGAACGTCGTGCTCCGCACCGAATTCGTCAAGTCGGGCCGCAACTCCAGCATGGTCAAGCTGAAGTACAAGAAGCTGCTGAAGGAAGGCCGTGGCGAATTCACGTACAAGGCAGACGAAAAGTTCGACACCGTCACGCTCGACAAGAAGGAAGTGACGTACTCGTACTTCGCCGATCCGATGTACGTGTTCATGGACGCTGAGTACAACCAGTACGAAGTCGAAGCGGAAAACATGGACAACGCGATCAAGTACCTTGAAGCCGACATGCCGTGCGAAGTCGTGTTCTACAACGAGAAGGCTATCTCGGTCGAACTGCCGACCACGCTCGTGCGCAAGGTCGAGTACACCGAACCGGCCGTCAAGGGCGACACGTCGTCGGGCCGCGTTCTGAAGAACGCCAAGATCAACGACCTGCTGGAAATTCAGGTGCCGCTGTTCGTCAACACCGACGACATGATCGAAATCGACACGCGTACCGACGAATACAAGAGCCGCGTCTAATCGACGGCTTGTGAGCGCGGCGCCTTCGGGTGTCGGGCTCGTCAGGTAACAAAAAAGCGCTCGTCCCTTCGGGGTCGAGCGCTTTTTGTTTGAGTGGCCGGGTTTGCGTTTCGTTACCCGCCGAACGTCTCTGCGATCAAACGCTTCGCCGCCTGATATTCCGGCTGCGCCAGCATCTTCTCCCAGCCATGCACCTTGCCACGGCCCTGGAGATGTTTGATACGACGCTGCGAGACCGTGTCGGCGACCGGCTTCATCTCGCGCAGCAGGCGATCCGCCTTCTCCGGACTATTGCAGATGAGCACCATGTCGCAGCCGGCATCCAGTGCTGCATGCGCTGCCGTCACGACATCGCCCGCCGCGCTCGCCCCTTGCATCGACAGATCGTCGCTGAAAATCACGCCGTCGAACCCGTACTTGCCTCGCAGGATTTCTTTCAGCCATTTGGCCGAAAAACCTGCCGGATTCGGATCGACCTGCGGATAGATCACGTGCGCCGGCATCACGGCCGAAAGCGACATCCCCAGCCAGTCGTACGGCTGCGCGTCGACGGCAAGAATCTCGTCGAGCGAACGCTCGTCGACGGGAATCTCGTGATGCGAATCGGCAGCCACGAAACCGTGCCCCGGGAAATGCTTGCCGCAGTTCGCCATCCCGGCCAGCAGCAATCCGTGATTGAGGCTCTTGGCCAGCATGGCCACAACGCGCGGATCGCTGTCGAATGCACGGTCGCCAATCACGGTGGACGTGCCGTAATCGAGATCCAGCACCGGCGTGAAACTCAGGTCGATGTCACACGCCCGCAGTTCCGACGCCAGCACGTAACCCACAGCCGTCGTCACGCGCGTCGCCTTGAACACGTCGTCATGCCAGAGCTTGCCCAACTTGCCCATTGCGGGCAGATGCGTGAAGCCATCGGTACGGAAGCGCTGCACGCGTCCGCCTTCGTGATCGACCGCGATCAGAATGTCGTCGCGCACGTCGCGAATCTGCTTCGTGAGCGAACACAGTTGTGCACGATCGTCGAAGTTGCGGGCGAACAGAATGACACCCCCGGTCAACGGATGGTCGATGCGACGGATGTCATCTTCGCTGAGGGTCAGCCCGACGACGTCCAGCATCACCGGGCCCGGCCTGCGCTTCGTCATTACGTTTTCTCCGATGCAATATGGCTTGCGTTGCTTGAGTTATCCAAATGGCGCGAGGCGATCGCAAACGCGACCGCATAGTCTTTTTCGTCGGTGATCGAGATCTCGATCGACAGTTGCCGGTCCGCCAGCCACTGCACCAACTCGCCGGACGCCACGACCACCGGCTTGCCCGACGGCGCGTTGAGCGTCTGTACCGCGCGCCACGTCATCGGCCAGCGCATGCCGAGGCCGATGGCCTTCGACACCGCCTCCTTCGCGGCGAACCGCGTGCACAGGTAGGCGAGTCCGCGTACCTCGGAGCGCTTCTGACGGGCGTAATAAACCTTGAGTTCCTCGGGCCCCAGCACGCGCTCGGCAAATCGGCCCTTGGTGCGCGTCATGACGCCGACCACCCGGCTGATTTGCAAAATGTCGGTGCCGACACCGTAGATCCCTGTCGCACCTTGCGCCGGGGCGACAACGTGCCCGCGCTGCACCGACGTATCCGGCGTATCCGGCGATGCAGACGCGTCGGACGGGGTGGACGAGGCCGACGAAGCCGACGAAATGGGCTGGGAGGACGAGGGTGTCGTATCGCTCATGAGTCTCGCGTCGCGTTATCGCAAATTCAGCGCTGGCGAAAAGAAAAGTCGCACGCTCAACCGCGCGCCGCGATACGGCTGGCCACCATGATGGCCTTCATCTCGCGCACCGCATTTTCCCAGCCGGCGAACAGTGCATGCGCAACGATGGCGTGGCCGATGTTCAACTCGGAAATGCCTTCGATCGCGGCGATCGGCTGCACGTTTTCGTAATGCAGACCGTGGCCAGCGTTGACACGCAACCCGAGCGACACGCCCAGCGCGACCGCACGCTCGATGCGGGCAAACTCCGCCTCACGCGTCGCTTCGTCGTGCGCTTCGGCGTAACGCCCCGTGTGCAGTTCGACCACCGGCGCGCCCATGCGTGCGGCAGCTTCAATCGCCGCTGCATCCGGATCGATGAAGAGCGACACGCGGCTACCCGCTTCGCCGAGTTGCTGCGTTGCCGCCGCGATACGGTCGTACAGCCCCACGACATCCAGACCGCCTTCGGTCGTCAACTCCTGACGGCTCTCAGGCACCAGGCAGACATCGTGCGGCTTCACGCTGCACGCAATCTTCAGCATCTCTTCCGTGACCGCACATTCGAGGTTCATGCGCGTGATCAGCTTGTCGCGCAGATTCGTCACGTCCTCGTCGCGAATGTGGCGACGGTCTTCGCGCAGATGCAGCGTAATGACATCGGCGCCCGCCTCTTCAGCCAGCAATGCGGCCCGGATCGGGTCGGGATACTGCGTACCGCGCGCATTGCGCACCGTCGCAACGTGATCGATGTTCACCCCGAGGTCGATGGGGTTGCCTTGGAAGAAGAGGCTCATAGTTTTTGCAGGTCGAGCAGGATCTGCCGGGTGTTGAGCGGCACGCCGCCCAAATGGTGGTTGAGAAGAAAGCGCATGAGCAGCTTGCTTTGCTGCACGGTCTGCGCCCGTGAATAATCGTCTTGCTCCATGTCGAGCAGTGTCTGGCCGATGACCACGGGCCAGTCCGACGGCTCGTCGCCACGCGCCGGACGCACACCCCAGTCGGGATGAAACACGTAACGGCGATCCGACGTGACCTTGCCGCGCGTTTGCGTGCAACGGTCGAACGCCACGGCATAGCCGGTCTCGCGCAACAGCACGCGCTCGAACGCGCGCAGGATGATACCTGCCGGCTCGCCGTGCGCCAGATGATGGAGTGTCGTCAGATAGTGCTGGAACAGTTTGTCGTGCGGATCGTCGCGCGCACAAAACTTCACCAGCAGTTCGTTCAGATAGAAGCCCGAGAGCAACGCGTCGCCTTCCAGCGGACGCAACCCGCCCACCCACTCGGCTTTCGTCAGCGTACGCAGCTCGCCTTTTCCCAGCCAGGCCAGCGAGAGCGGCTGAAAGGTCTGAAGCACGCCGCGCAGCGCGGAATGCGGGCGCTTCGCGCCCTTCGCAACCAACGCGATACGGCCGTGATCTCGCGTGAGCACGTCGATGATCAGGCTGGTTTCGCGGTAGGGATAACTATGGAGCACAAAGCCGGGTTGTTCCGTCACCCGGCTCTGCTCGCGCTCGGCCACCCGGGCGGGTGACGGCGCACGCCGAACACGCTTGGTTTCGCGTTTGGTATCACGACCGGCGTTCTCGGCATTAGCCTCGGCCTGCTGAAAGGCTTCCGAGGCTTCGTCGTCCACGGCGCGTGAGCGCGGACTACGGGACTGACGCGTGGGCCGTGCCCCGGTCGCCGACGACGAGGACCCACGCGACGTTCGCGGCGCGTTGCCCGCCGGGGTTACCTCGGCGGGTGCAGCGATGTCGTCGTGTGAGGTTTCGAGCTCACTCGTAGCCATATGCCCGCAGGCCGGCTTCGTTGTCGGCCCAGCCGCCCTTCACTTTGATCCAGACTTCCAGATACACCGGCCCATCGAAAAGCTTCGCCATATCCAGACGCGCATCGGTCGAAATCTGCTTGAGCTTCGCGCCCTTGTTACCGATGATCATTGCCTTGTGGTTATCGCGATCGACCAGAATCGTCGCGAAGATACGGCGCAGATTTCCTTCCACCTCGAACTTGTCGATGATGACCGTGCTCGTGTACGGCAACTCGTCGCCGGTCCAGCGGAACACCTTCTCGCGCAGAATCTCTGCCGCCATGAAGCGTTCGCTGCGATCGGTCAGATCGTCCTCGCCATAGATCGGATCGCCTTCGAGCAGATACGGACGCAGCACGCCGAGCAGGCGCTTGATGTCATCCGCACGCTTCGCGGACAGCGGCACGATTTCCCGGAAATCCCGCACTTCACCCACCTTGCGCAGGAACGGCAGCATTTCCGCCTTGTCGTTGATGCGATCGAGTTTGTTGACGATGAGCAGCACCGGCGTGGTCTCCGGCAACAGCTTGAGCACCTTCTCGTCGTCCGGCCCGAAATTCCCCGCCTCGATCACGAACATCACGACATCGACGCTCGAGAGCGTGGACGTGACCGCACGATTGAGCGAGCGGTTCAGTGCCGTGGCGTGACGTGTCTGGAACCCCGGCGTGTCGACGAAGATGTACTGCGCATCTTCCGTGGTGTTGATGCCGGTAATGCGATGTCGCGTCGTCTGCGCCTTGCGCGACGTAATGCTGATCTTCTGACCGACGAGGGCGTTGAGCAACGTCGACTTGCCGACGTTCGGACGCCCGACGATCGCCACGGTACCGCAGCGAAAATCCGTCTTATCGTTCATGTTTGGAAACTCTCTTGAAAAGGGGCAGCGCGTTGCGCTCTCCCCCGAATGGGACTCAGGCGGCTGCCGGAGGCTGCTTGGCGGCGTCGGCCTTCTCTGCCGGCTTGTCGGCAGCTTTTTCGACAGCCTTCTCCGAAGGTTTTTCCGCCGGCTTGTCGGCGGGCGCTGCCGTGCCGCGCGGCGCAGCGTGGCTCGACGCTGTCATCGCCGGTGCCGCTAATGATCCCGCTGCGGCATCACGCGCGTCCTTCGGCTCTCGCGACTCCTTGATGTCCTTCGCGTCTTTCACTTCGACTTGCTGTGCCGCCGTGGCGTTCGTGGCACTCGCCGCCTTCTCTGCCTTTTTCGCTTCGGAAGCCGCGGCCTTCGCAGCACGCTTTTTCGCCGCCTTGGCGCTCTTCTCGGCCTTCGGCTTGGTCAGCGCGGGCATCTTCTGCACCTCTTCCAGCGCCTTCTTGGCAGCGGCTTGCTCCGCCGCCCGGCGGCTCGCGCCCGAGCCACCGACCTTGATGTCGAGCTTCGGCACCGTGCACTCCACCTCGAACTGCTGGTTGTGTGCCGCGCCGTGCGTGGCGATCACCGTGTACTGCGGCAGTGCGATCTTGTGCCCTTGCAGATATTCCTGGAGCAGCGTCTTGGCGTCTTTGCCGAGCGTCTTCGGATCGACGTGTTCGAGCACCGGCGTGTAAAGACGCTCGATGACCGCGTAGGCCGCTTCGAATCCACCGTCGAGGTACATGGCGCCGAACAGGGCTTCGAGGGTATCGGCCAGAATCGACGGGCGACGGAAACCGCCGCTCTTGAGCTCGCCTTCGCCCAGGCGAAGGAAATCGGAAACACCAAGCGTCTGCGCGATCTCGTACAACGACTGTTGCTTCACGAGATTGGCACGCACACGAGAGAGGTCGCCTTCGTCGAGCTTGCCGTAGCGACGGAACAGAATCGCTGCGACCGAACAATTCAGAATGGAATCGCCGAGAAACTCCAGCCGCTCATTGTTGGCGGCACTATGGCTACGGTGCGTCAGTGCTTGGCAAAGCAATTCCGCATCGTGGAAACGGTACTGGAGGCGTTCTTCCAGTTGGTTCAGTGATTGAGGCATGGCGCAAGTATAGCGCGACGCTCCCGCCCCGGCGTGCGTCGTCGCCAAGAAACGACGGGCTTTACCCCCGTCCAGCGGGCTTTTCGGACTCACGTGAGAGCAGTGGATCGGACAATACCGAGGTCAGGACAGACGCTTCCCATCGGTAGTCACCCCCCGTCGCATCTTTTATTTCTTATTTGAAAATAATAATGCGGAAATCGACGAAATTGCGTCAATTTCCGCATCAATTCAATGCCCATCGAAGGAGACGCTCTCCTCCGGGACATCGAGACTTACTGGAAGCTGCCCAGACGCTTCAGATTCGAGAAGTTCATCCAGATGAAGAATGCGCGGCCGACGATGTTCTGTTCCGGCACAAACCCCCAGTAGCGGCTATCCGCGCTGTTGTCGCGGTTGTCGCCCATCATGAAGTAGTTGCCCGGCGGCACCTTGCAGATCACGCCCTGGCTGTTGTACTGGCAGTTCTGCTTGTTCGGGAAGTCGTCGGCGCCCATGATGTACGGCGGCACGTTCGGATCGTTCAGAATCCGGTTCTTGACGCCGCCCACGGTCTCCTCGAACTGCTTGAAGTAGGCGATGTGTTCGTCGTCGAAGTAATCCGGCAAGGCCGTTTCCGGCACCGGCTCGCCGTTGATCGTGAGCTTCTTGTTCTGATACGCCACGACGTCGCCCGGCACACCGATCACACGCTTGATGTAGTCCATCGACTCATCTTTCGGGTAACGGAACACCACGACATCGCCACGCTTCGGCTCGCCGAGGTCGATGATCTTCTTGTTCACCACCGGCAGACGAATGCCGTAGTCGAACTTGTTCACGAGGATGAAATCGCCGACGAGCAGCGTCGGAATCATCGACCCGGACGGGATCTTGAACGGCTCGACCACGAACGAGCGCAGCACGAACACCGCCAGAATCACCGGGAAGAAGCTGGCCGAATATTCCAGCCACCACGGTTGACGGAGTTTTTCGTCCCGCAACTTCGCACGTGCGCTCGCCAGTGCATTGCCTTCCTGTGCGCCAGAGCCCTGAATGCCGGAACCCTGCAAGGCCAGTTGCTGCTGATCGAACTGCGACACAGCGTCTTGTGCTGCCCGGCGGCGCGCCGGTTGAAACACCAACTTGTCGGCCACCCAGGCCACCCCGGTCACCAGCACCAGGATCAAAAGAATCAGGGCGAAATTCATGCGGGACCCGTCGCTACGTTATTTGTCTTCGACTTGCAAAATGGCAAGGAACGCTTCCTGGGGAATTTCAACGCTCCCCACCTGCTTCATGCGCTTCTTACCTTCCTTCTGTTTCTCGAGCAGCTTCTTCTTACGCGTGATGTCGCCACCATAGCACTTTGCCAACACGTTCTTGCGCAATGCCTTGATGTTTTCACGGGCAATGATGTTCGCACCGATTGCCGCCTGAATCGCCACATCGTACATCTGACGCGGAATGATTTCCCGCATCTTCGATGCGACCTGCGCACCGCGACGACGGCTCTCCGAACGGTGAACGATGATCGACAGCGCGTCGACCTTGTCGCTGTTGATGAGCATGTCGACCTTGACCACATCCGACGCGCGATATTCCTTGAACTCGTAGTCCATCGACGCATAACCGCGCGATACCGACTTCAGACGATCGAAGAAGTCGAGCACGATTTCGGCCATCGGAATTTCATAAATCAGACGGACCTGACGGCCGTGATACTGCATGTCGATCTGAATGCCGCGTTTCTGCTGGCACAACGTCACGACCGAGCCGACGTACTCCTGCGGCATATAGAGGTTCACGGTCACAATAGGTTCGCGAACTTCTTCAATACGGCCCGGATCCGGCATCTTCGACGGGTTTTCCACCGACACGACCGTACCGTCGCGCTCCGTCACCTCATAAATCACGGTCGGCGCCGTGGTGATGAGGTCCATGTCGAACTCGCGCTCCAGACGCTCCTGCACGATTTCCATGTGCAGCAGCCCCAGGAAGCCGCAGCGGAAGCCGAAGCCCAGTGCCTGCGACACTTCCGGTTCGTACTGGAGCGAGGCATCGTTGAGCTTGAGCTTTTCGAGGGATTCGCGCAGCGCATCGTACTGGTTCGCTTCGACCGGGTAGAGGCCGGCGAACACCTGCGGCTTGACTTCCTTGAAGCCTGGCAGCGGCGCCTCGGCCGGCTTGGTCGTCGTCGTGACGGCATGCGTCACCGTATCGCCCACCTTCGCGGCGCCCAGCTCCTTGATGCCCGAGATGATGAAGCCCACCTGACCGGCCGACAGCGACGTACGCTGTTGCGACTTCGGCGTGAAGACACCAACCTGCTCGACCAGATGGCTCGAACCCGTAGCCATCAGATGAATCTTGTCCTTCGGCTTGAGCGTGCCGTTGACCACACGGACCAACATCACCACGCCCACGTAGCTGTCGAACCACGAGTCGATGATCAGCGCCTGCAGCGGTGCATTCGCATCGCCCTTGGGCGGCGGCACCTTGGCGATCAGCGCTTCGAGCACATCCTCCACGCCGAGACCGGTCTTCGCCGAGCATCGCACGGCGTCCGTCGCCTCGATCCCGATGACGTCCTCGATCTCCTGAATCGCGTTTTCCGGCTCCGCCGACGGCAAATCGATCTTGTTGAGCACCGGCACGACTTCCACGCCCAGTTCGATGGCCGTGTAGCAGTTGGCAACGGTCTGCGCTTCCACGCCCTGCGAGGCGTCGACCACAAGCAGCGCGCCTTCGCATGCGGACAGCGAGCGGCTCACTTCGTACGAAAAGTCGACGTGTCCCGGCGTATCGATGAGGTTGAGGTTGTAGACCTTGCCATCGCGCGCCTTGTATTGCAGCGCGGCGGTCTGCGCCTTGATGGTGATGCCACGCTCGCGTTCGAGGTCCATCGAGTCGAGGACCCGCGATTCCATTTCACGATCGGACAAACCGCCGCTAAGCTGGATGATGCGATCGGCCAAGGTGGATTTCCCGTGGTCGATGTGGGCGATGATCGAAAAATTGCGAATATGGTCCATGAGACGGGCTATAGAAAAGTCGGCGCCATCGGATTCGGCTCGGCAGCGGCTTTCGAGAGAATCGGCAAACACGACATTTTAGCCGAAAGCGCACCGATGCCGCCCGGAATCACGTCGCTATTGCATGTTTCGCACGTCATTGACGTTGCAAATGTTTCGCGGCAATACGCTGGAAATGGCGGGAAGGTATAGGAGACGTCCGTGGAAGGCGTGGCAGGCGGGGTCGGTGGCGTCAAGCCGACTGGAACACCGTCGCGACGGCATCGACATCGAATCGATACCGGCACAACTCCCGCTCCCCCAGCGTCAGCACCGGCACGATCTCGTCGTACCGGGCTTCGAGCGCGGGGTCGCTATCGACATCGACGACCGTTACCGAAAAATCCCACGCCGGACGCATCGCTTCGAGCGCCGCAAGCATGTCATCGCACAGATGACACCACTTGCGGCCGTAAAGCGTGAACGCCGGCGCGGTCATGGGCGGAATTACTTGCCGCTCGGCGCGCGCGGGCGCAGCGGCACGAACTGCGTAGCGTCGCCACGGCGCACGAGAATCGGGACCAGACGCTTCGGATCGAGCGCCTTGACCACTTCCTCGAACTGCTTGGCATTGGCAATATCGGCGTCGCCGACGCGCAGGATGATGTCACCCTGCTGAAGCCCCGCGCGCCCCGCCGGACCCTCTGCCAGCTCGACCTGCACGCCGCCTCGCAGCTTCAAGTCCTTCTTCTGCGCTTCCGTCAGATCGGAGACGACCAGGCCCAGCGCATTCGGATGCGGCGTATCCGCGGCCCCACCCTGCGCCTTCGACGCCTTGGGCGTGTCCGTATCAGCCTCGGCAATCGTGATCTTCAGATCCTGATTCTTGCCCTTACGCAACACTTGCAGCGTGGCGCTGGAACCCGGCTTGGTCTCACCGACCATACGCGGCAGATCCGTGGCGTGGTCGACGGGGCGACCCTCGAACTTCATGATGATGTCGCCCGGCTGCACGCCCGCCTTCTCGGCAGGACTGCCCGGCTCGACGCTGCGCACCAGTGCGCCTTGCGCACGCGGCAAGCCCAGCGAATCGGCCACTTCCTTGCTGACTTCGCTGATCGCCACACCGATACGGCCGCGCACGACCTTGCCGGTCTTCTTGAGCTGATCGACCACACGCATGACTTCGTCGATCGGAATCGCGAACGAAATGCCCATGAAACCGCCGGTCTGGCTGTAGATCATCGAGTTGATGCCCACAACCTCACCGCGCATGTTGATGAGCGGGCCGCCCGAATTCCCCGGATTCACCGCAACGTCCGTCTGAATGAACGGCAGATAGTCACCGGTATCGCGGCCCTTGGCCGACACGATGCCCGCCGTTACCGTATTTTCGAGACCGAATGGCGAGCCGATGGCCACCACCCACTCGCCGACACGCAACTTGTTCGAGTCGCCGACGGGCACCGTCGGCAGGTCCTTGGCTTCGACCTTGACCACCGCCACGTCGGTGCGCTTGTCGGCCCCGACCAGCTTCGCCTTGAACTCACGCTTGTCGGTCAGGGTGACGTAAATGCTGTCAGCACCATCGACGACGTGCGCGTTCGTGAGAATGTAGCCGTCGTTCGAGACGATGAAGCCCGACCCCACGCCACTGTTCTGCTCTTCATCCGGCTGTGGCTGGCCACGGCGCGGCGTGCCGCCCTTCGGGCCCGGCTGCTGCGGCATCGGCACGCCGAAGAAACGACGGAACAGCTCGGCCATGTCGTCGTCCATCCCCGGCGGCAAGCCGCGCTGTGAACGGCTGACGCGCTCGGTCGTACGAATGTTCACGACGGCCGGCCCGACACGGTCGACGAGTTGCGTGAAATCGGGAAGATTGCTGACGAGGGGTGCGTTGGACGCCGTTGAACCGCTGCTCGGCGCAGAAGCCGGTGCGGCATAGGCGACGGGCACTCCCGCCAATTGAGCGGCAATGGCGCCGCCGAGGATGACACGAAGCAGGAGAGTCTTCTTCATTGGAAGATCGTGGTGCGCGAAAGTCTCGGAATCCCTGAGGGCAGTGCGGCACCCGACGCATGATCGCGTCTCATAAGCGCCTCGCTGCCCGGACCGCGCCGTTACCGGTCGCGGCCCACCCGACAGCCGGTCACTTCGCCGGCTGCTTGTACTCGATACTGGAGGCGAATTGTTGCAGAGTGGTCTGCGGCACTTCGCCGAGCAAGGTCAGCCAGAAGTCGCCATAGCGCTTGATGAGGATGTTCGTCGCCCCCGCGCTACCGTGGCCTTCCTTGCGCTCACGCGTGGCCGGCTCGATGAACACCGAAAGTCCCGCCATGCCGTCGGAATATACCACCTGCTGGACTTCGAGCGGCTTGCTGTCCGCCGAGGAACGCATCGTGCGGCGCACTTCGCGCACGGCCTTGAATCCCGGCACCTTCTTATCGACGTCGATGCTCCAACCGGCATCGGACAGCCGCGTCGAGGCAATTTGCGGCTTGACGACATGCCAGCCGTGCGTCGCCTGGATCGCGTGCACGATGCGCGCCTTGTCGTTCGGCACGCCGATCGAAATTTGCGAAAACGCCGCCTGCTCCAGCAGATGACCTTCCGCATCGAGCGTCTGCGCACGCAACAACAGGCCGGTATTGCGATCGGCCCACAGGCGATACCCGAAACGGTACTCATCCTTCGGCGAAAGCTCGATCACCATGCAGTCGAAGCCCGCCATTCGTTCGTTCGGCAGCAGCTTCGGCGCGTAATAGTCGAGTACGTCGCGATTGGGCGTGGCGAGCAACGCGGGGAAAGAATCCTTGCTCTCGCGCTTTTCCTGGAAGACGGTCTTCTGCTCGGGAATCAGCGTGTAGACGTCGTCGTTCTGACGAAGAATGCGGCGCTGACGTCCGTCGAGCGTTTCGAGTTCTTCGTACTCGTTCCCCTTATCGGCGAAATGACTGATCTTCGACGAACGCATGGTCGAGCCACGCTGGTAGACGAAGGTGCCGATGTAGTTCTGCGTCTGCGCGGCGCGGTGGATCTTGTTGAGCCAGGCGCTGACTTCACGCTTCTCGATCAACGGATCGGTGGACGGCGCGGACGCCTGGGCCCACGCCTGCGTTTGCAGCGTGGTCGCCAACAGGAAAGCGAACAGGAAGAAAGTGCGCCCGATGGGCGCACGCGGCAAGGATTCGATACTCAGGCGCTGCATTTATTCGTCCGCTTGCGCCGAGGCTCGCATGTAGGGGGAAACGCTCTGGCCGATAGGGGCCGGTGCGTATTGCTGGTGAGCCGCCAGATACTGGTCGAGACGCGCATCGCGCAGCACGATCAGATCGTTCGGCCCGCCGGTGGCGGCACCGTTGGCAGCCACGGCCGCCTGCGGTTGCTGCGAGAGCGCCACACGCGTCAGGCTGGAGCCACCGGCCACGGGAGCCGCCTGAGCGAGCACCTGCGGTTGCGCGCCGCCGGCCGGGTGGTCCTGCAAACGCGGCACCACGACCCACGACAGCGCAGCGACGGCCGCAGCGGCCGCAGCCGTCGGCAGAACGCGGCGCACGCGCAGGAACGGATTGATACGCGTGACGCGCGAGCCGGCAGCTTTCGCATCCGGCGCGGCCACCGCCTGTGCATCAGCCAGCGCGGCCGGTGCGAGCAGGTGCGGCTCAGCGTCGAGACGCGCCGCGAAGGACGCCATGAAGGCAGACTCCGAACGCGGCAGCGTCAATTCATCGGAGCGCAATGCGTCCCCGATCAGGTGGTAGTCGTCCCACAGAGGCCGGCCCGAGGTGTCAGCCTCGTCCAGCAGGGCGGCCAGTTCGTCCGGATCGAATTCCCCGTCCATCAACGCGGAAATCCGCTCGGCTTGCAGCCCCCGCTGCGTTTGCACCGTCGCTGATCCCATGATATCCCCCAACGAAAATAACTTTCCCGGCGGCGCGCTCACCAGCGCTTACCGTCAGGCGTGTCCAGCAGCGGCCTCAGCCGGCTGGCAATCGCTTCACGCGCCCGGAAAATTCGCGAACGGACCGTTCCGATCGGGCACCCCATGGCTTCGGCGATCTCTTCGTAGCTCAGACCCTCGATTTCTCGCAGGGTAATCGCCGTCCGAAGTTCATCGGGCAAAGCCTCCATCGCTGTGTTGACCGTCTGAGCAATCTGCTTGCTCATCAGCATCGACTCAGGCGTGTTGATATCCCTTAGTTGATCGGCCTCGGCAAAAGTTTCCGCTTCTTCAGCGTTCGCTTCAGTCGAAGTCGGTGCACGGCGTCCCTGCGTTGCCAGGTGGTTTTTCGCCGTGTTGACAGCAATACGATACAACCAGGTATAGAACGCCGACTCGCCACGAAATTGCGGCAAGGCGCGGTAGGCCTTGATAAAGGCCTCCTGCGTCACATCCTCTACCTCGGCGGCGTCGCGCACGAGCCGCGATACGAGGCGGATGATCTTGCGGTGATATTTCGCGACCAATAGCTCGAAGGCGGCTTTGTCGCCCTTTTGCACGCGCTCAACGAGCGCCTGGTCGATTTCTCGTTCACTCACCTGATATGGATCCGTATTTTCTCTGGCTGCCAGGCCCCGGTCGGGCCCGATTGCACCACGGCAGCACTCGCCACCGTAGCTGGAAGTGTCTTTGACGCCGCACGCCCGGGCACACTCACCGGAGCGTGGGTCAGCGGGACGGGACGCCTGCGCGGCGTCCCGCGAACTTAGACGCGCTGGAAGACCAGCGAGCCGTTAGTCCCGCCAAATCCGAAAGAGTTCTTCAACGCGACATCAATTTTCAGATCACGAGCCGTGTTTGCGCAGTAATCGAGGTCGCAAGCCGGGTCCTGATTGAAGATATTGATCGTCGGCGGCGATATCTGATGGTGAACGGCCAGCACGGTGAACACCGACTCCAGACCGCCTGCACCGCCCAGCAAGTGGCCGGTCATCGACTTGGTGGAGTTCACCACGACGTTCTTGGCCGCATCGCCCATCAGGCGCTTGACCGCGACCGTCTCGGCGATATCGCCCAGCGGCGTCGACGTGCCGTGTGCGTTCACGTAATTGACGGCATCGGCGTTGATACCGGCATCGCGCAGCGCGTTCGTCATGGCGCGCAAGGCACCGTCGCCATCTTCGCAAGGCGCGGTCATGTGGTACGCGTCCGCGCTCATGCCGAAGCCCTTGAGCTCGGCGTAGATCTTCGCGCCGCGCGCCTTGGCGTGCTCATACTCTTCGACCATCATCACGCCGGCGCCTTCGCCCAGCACGAAACCGTCGCGATCCCGATCCCACGGACGGCTCGCCGTCGCCGGATCGTCATTGCGTGCGGACAGGGCCGTCATCGCGGCAAAACCGCCGATGCCCAGCGGCGACACCGTCGATTCAGCACCGCCGGCAAGCACCGCGTCCGCATCACCATACTGAATCATGCGTGCCGCCTGACCGATACAGTGCAGACCGGTCGTGCAAGCCGTGACGATGGCAAGGTTCGGACCCTTCAGGCCGTACTTGATGGACAGATGGCCGGAGATCATGTTGATGATCGAACCCGGCACGAAGAATGGGGAAATCTTGCGCGGACCGCCATTGAGCAGATCGGTCTGCGTATCCTCGATCATCGGCAGGCCGCCGATTCCGGAGCCGACCAGCACCCCGACGCGCTCGGCGTTCTCTGCGGTGATTTGCAGGCCGCTGTCTTCGAACGCCTGAATGCCGGCTGCAAGGCCGAAATGGATGAACGTATCCATGCGGCGCGCTTCCTTGGCCGACAGATACTTCTCGGTATCGAAGTTTTTGACTTCGCCTGCAAAGCGAACCTTATGGTTGCTCGCATCGAACTTCGTGATGTTGGCGATGCCCGAACGACCTGCGACCAGATTCTCCCAACCTTCGGCAACGGTGTTGCCGACCGGCGAGATCAGGCCCAGACCGGTAATGACGACGCGACGACGACTCACGATACTCCCCTTCTTCTGCTGGGTCATACAAAACAAAAGCCACAGAGGCGACAAGGTCCGACCCTGCGCTCCCTGCGGCTGACAGGCAGGCCTGACGCCAGGAGCCGGTCGGCATCCCGGCCAATCAGGCGATCCGTAGGCGTATTAGGCCTTCGACTGAGCCTGGGCGAAATCGATGGCTTGCTGCACGGTGGTGATCTTTTCTGCGTCTTCGTCCGGGATCTCGATCTCGAACTCTTCTTCCAGAGCCATCACCAGCTCAACCGTGTCGAGCGAGTCAGCGCCGAGATCGTTCACGAAGCTGGATTCGTTCTTAACGTCGGCTTCAGCCACGCCAAGTTGTTCCGCGACGATCTTCTTGACGCGTTGCTCAATGTTATCCATTCAAACCCTCCGGGGTAGTTAGTTCAGACAAGTGCGCGCATTTTAACAGGTTTGCCAAGCAAAGTTAGCATGCGCCAAATAATGTTCAATGTCGCGCAAATACATGCAATTTCCACATATCTGCGCACATCTTCCTTAATTCATGAACATGCCGCCGTTCACGTGCAGCGTCGTACCGGTGATGTAGCCGGCTTGCGGAGACGCGAGGAACGCCACCGCATTGGCGATGTCTTCCGGTGCGCCGAGACGGCCCAGCGGAATCCGCGCCTTCAACGCTTCATGCTGCGCTTCGCCAAGCGCCTTGGTCATATCGGTATCGATAAAGCCCGGGGCGACGCAATTGACCGTGATGTTCCGGCTGCCGATCTCGGCAGCGAGCGAGCGGGACATCCCCGCGACACCCGCCTTGGCGGCGGCGTAGTTGGCTTGCCCCGGGTTGCCGGCCGAGCCGACGACCGAGGTCACGTTGATGATCCGGCCGCTACGCGCCTTCATCATGGGCTTGATCACCGCACGCGAGAGACGGAAGATCGCCTTCAGGTTGGTGTCGATGACGTCGTCCCACTCGTCGTCCTTCATGCGCATTGCGAGGTTATCGCGGGTGATGCCTGCATTATTGACGAGAATGTCGAGCTTACCGTGTTGCTTCAGGATGTTGTCCAGTGCTGCGGCCACGCCCTCGGCGTCGGTCACATTCAGGACAATGCCCTTACCGGCAACGCCGGCTTCCGCAAAGTAAGCGTCGATCCCTTGCGCACCGGCTTCGCTGGTCGCGGTCCCCACGACCGTCGCACCCTGGCGAGCGAGTTCGAGAGCGATGGCACGGCCAATGCCGCGCGAGGCGCCGGTCACCAGCGCCACGAGATTGTCGAGTTGCTTGCTCATGAAGAAATACCCTTGCCTATTTACGAGAGTTGGGCGCGCACGTCGGCGAGCGACGCCGGATCCGTGATCGCAAAACCCGTGAGATTGCCGTCGATACGCTTGGTCAGGCCGGTCAGCACCTTGCCAGGACCGCACTCGACGACCTGGGTCACGCCTTGCGCGGCGAGCCACTTCACCGATTCGACCCAGCGCACGGGCGCGGCAGCCTGACGCACCAGCGCGTCCTTGATGCGGGCCACGTCGGATTCGACGGCCACATCGACGTTATTGACGAGCGGGATCTGCGGAGCGTTGAACGTCACGTTCGCCAGATACTCGCGCAGACGATCCGACGCCGGCTTGAGCAGCGACGAATGGAACGGCGCCGACACCGGCAACACGAGTGCACGCTTCGCACCGGCAGCCTTGGCCAGTTCACAAGCCTTCTCCACGCCAGCCTTCGCGCCGGCGATCACGACCTGCGCCGGGGCGTTGAAGTTGACGGCCTCGACCACACCTGCGGCCGACGCTTCGGCGCAGACGTTGCGCACAGTGTCATCGTCCAGACCGAGCACAGCGGCCATGCCGCCTTGCCCGACCGGCACCGCTTCCTGCATGGCTTGCGCACGGAAGCGCACCAGAGGCACGGCGTCCTTGAATGCGATCACCCCTGCGGCGACCAGCGCCGTGTATTCGCCGAGACTATGCCCTGCGACGAATGCCGGCTTGGCGCCGCCGTCGGCCAGCCATGCGCGGTACATCGCGTAGGCGGCGGTGAGCATCACCGGCTGGGTGTTCGTGGTCAGATTCAGATCTTCGGCCGGGCCAGCGGCAATCAGCTTGGCCACATCCTGCCCGAGGGCATCGGAAGCTTCGGCGAGCACTTCGCGCACGGCCGCGTTATCTGCGAACGCGTCGAGCATGCCCACCGATTGGGAGCCTTGTCCCGGGAAAACGAAAGCGAATGTCATAGCGCCTGGTTTTGCAGTCAGATTCAGAAACATGTCGGCGCATTGTCGCGCGCCGACATAACGCGCACGAGAGCCTCGCCACGGACCGCGCGCTCAAGAGAGCGCAGCCGGTTCGCACGGCGCTCCGGCGCCGGGAAAGTTACATGCGGAACAGCACCGCGCCCCACGTGAAACCGCCGCCCACGCCTTCGATCATGACGTTATGGCCCGCCTTGATGCGGCCATCGCGAACCGCGACGTCGAGCGCGAGTGGGATCGAAGCCGCAGAGGTGTTGCCGTGCTGGTCGACGGTCACGACCATTTTCGCTTCGGCGTCCAGCTTGCGCGCGGTGTGCGTCATGATGCGCAAATTGGCCTGGTGCGGAATCAGCCAGTCGATTGCCCCCGCCTCCAGCCCAGCCTTCTCGAGGGCCTCGTGAGCCACCTTCTCGAGCACCTTGACGGCCAGCTTGAACACCGCCTGACCATCCATATAGAGGAACGCTTCGCCCTGAACCGCACCGGCATTCACGTTACCCGGCACGCAGAGGATGTTCGAATGGCTACCGTCCGCATGCAAGGCGCTCGACAGAATGCCCGGCTCGCTGGACGCTTGCAGCACGACGGCGCCGGCGCCGTCGCCGAACAGCACGCACGTCGTACGGTCATTGAAATCGAGGATGCGCGAGAACGTCTCGGCGCCGATCACGAGCACGTTGCGATACGCGCCCGAGCGAATGAAGTTGTCGGCCGTCGCCATCGCATAGGCAAAGCCCGAGCAGACTGCCTGAATGTCGAACGCCGCGCAGCCGTTGGTGATGCCCAGTTTGCTCTGCACGAGGCAGGCGGTGCTGGGGAACACGAAGTCGGGCGTCGACGTGGCGACCATGATCAAATCGATCTGGTCGGCGCTCAGTCCAGCCATGTCGAGCGCACGCTTGGCCGCTTCCACCGCCATGTCGCTGCTGGTCTGGTCGGGTGCAGCGAAGTGACGTGCCTGAATGCCGGTACGCGCGACGATCCACTCGTCGCTCGTCTCGATGCCTCGGGCGGCAAGCTCATCTGCCAACTGCTGATTGGTCACGCGTCGTGCCGGCAGATAGCTGCCGGTGCCGATGACACGGGAATAAATCGCGGACTGGGTCATCTTATGATCGGTTAGCGCACCGGGGCGGGCACCGGTTTCAGAGCGCCGGAATGGCGCTCACCGGCTTGGTGTCCTGGAGCTGGTTCTGATTCTCTTGCATGGCGCGCGACAAACGGTCCAGCACGCCATTGCGAACTGCATCATAGCCGCGTTTGATGGCCCACTCAAACGAGTAGGCATCGGCGGACCCGTGGCTCTTGATGACGAGCGCACGCAACCCGAGCAACGCAGCGCCGTTGTAACGACGATGGTCGACGCGGTTTTTGAAGCGGGTAAGAATCGGCAGCGCAATGACGGCAATCACCTTCGTCCACCAAGTGCGGGTGAACTCTTCACGGATCATGTCGCCGAGCATTTGCGCCAGGCCTTCGGAAGTCTTGAGTGCGACGTTGCCGACGAAACCATCACATACGACGATGTCGGTCGTGCCGCGATAAATGTCGTTGCCTTCCACGTTGCCGTAGAAGTTGAGCGTCGAGCCACGCAGCAGCTCGCCTGCCTGCTTGATGACGTCGTTGCCCTTGATGACTTCTTCGCCGATGTTGAGCAGACCGATCGACGGACGCTCCTTGCCATCGACCGCCGCAACGAGCGCATGGCCCATCTCGGCGAATTGCAGCAGGTGGGTCGGCTCGCAGTCCACGTTCGCGCCCAGATCGAGCATCGTCGTGTAACCGCCCAACTGGTTCGGCAGCACCGTGGCAATCGCCGGGCGCTCGATACCGGGCAGCGTCTTGAGCACGTAACGGGAGACGGCCATCAGCGCGCCGGTATTGCCGGCGGACACGCAAGCCTGCGCGCGCGCTTCCTTGACCAGATTGAGTGCCACGCGCATCGAAGAGTCTTTCTTCTTGCGCAGCGCGGTCTCGACGGAGTCGTCCATGGCGACGACCTCGCTCGCATTGACGACGGACAGGCGCGGGTGATCCGTCACACGCAACTTCGCGAGCTGCGCGTTGATGATCTCCTGCTGCCCGACCAGCACAAGTTCGACATCGTCGGTAGATTGCACGAAGCGAACCGCAGCCGGCACCGTCACCGATGGGCCGTGATCTCCGCCCATACAATCGATCGTCAGGGTGACTGTCATGTCGACGTGATTGGCTTGCGGTACAGGTAACAAAAAAAGCGGCAGGATGAGTGCCGCTTTTGCCACATCGGACGATCAAACTGCGCCATGATGGGCGCGTATCGCCTAGAGGGCCGAATTAGTCGTTCTTGGTCTTGATGACCTTGCGACCACGGTAGAAACCGTTCGGCGAGATGTGGTGACGCAGGTGCGTCTCACCCGACGTCGGTTCGACGGCGGTCGACGGTGCGGTCAGGAAATCGTGCGAACGGTGCATGCCGCGCTTCGACGGCGACTTCTTGTTCTGTTGAACGGCCATGATAACTCCTCAAAATATCGCGAAATTTTAACACAGTTCGAGCGCCGCCCTACGGTGTCGGCCTGTCGGCCCGACCTGTGCGACTAACGCAAACATGTACTTTGGTGAGCCGGAAATCCGGCCGCACATTACTTTCCGTCCTTGTCCGGCGAGCGCTTGAGCGCTGCCAGCGCCGCGAACGGAGACGGCTTATCCTCTTCTTCCGGTGCCGGGGGCGGTTCCGCCAACCCGTCGCTACCGGTGGCCAGACTATCGTGAACACTCGGACAAACCTCATGTTTCGGGACGATAGGCAAAGCCAACAGCAATTCTTCTTCGATCAGCTCGCGCAAATCGAAATGTTTGGAGCCGACCAGCGCTTCGAGTTCGTCCTCGTCGAGCGGGCGATCCTCCGCAGCCGCTTCGTCGTGCACGATCTCGAATGTCGTTTCCGAGGCGAGCGGCGCTTCGTACGGCGTCAGGCAGCGCTGGCATTCGAGCCACATCGGCCCTTCGACCGAGAGCGTCAGAAACTGCACCACGGTCGGCTTGCCATCCGCGCGCAGCACCGGCTTTTCTGCACCTTCGGCGCGCCAGTGGAACACGCCCTGCGCACGCCCCGACGCCGAGACTTCGGCAGGCACTTCGGTTACCATGCGCGGCAATGCCGCAAGTTGCACGTCACCTTCCGCCACCCGGCCGGTACGCGCGAATTCGAACAGATCGACGATATATTCGTTCATCACGCTCATCCTTGCCTTGGCGCATCTGGCCGCATTTCAACGTCCCCTGCCACTCGCAGCGCCTTGATCCGACGCCACTTTCGAGCGTTCGAACCGGTATCGCGCAGACTGGCGGGACCGAGCGCCAGATTGCAAAAGCCGTGAATTCTAAATAGTTTTTCGTTTCTCGTCAAACACTTAAACCCGATGACCGCACAGCCCCTGCCACCGCTGATCCTGGCCTCCGGATCGCGCTATCGCCGTGAACTGCTGGAGCGCCTGCGCCTGCCGTTCTCGGTCGATGTTCCGGACATCGACGAAACCCCCGTTCCCGGCGAAACGCCCCATGAGACGTCGCTGCGCCTGTCGCGCGAAAAGGCTCAGGCCGTGGCGATCCGCCATCCGGGCGCCGTCATCATCGGCTCCGATCAGGTCGCCACCTTCGAGGGCCGCCAGATCGGCAAGCCCGGGAATTTCGAGAATGCCATGACGCAACTGCGCGACATGCGCGGCAAAGTCGTCGAATTCCACTCGGCGCTTTGCGTCCACGATGCCCGCACCGGGCAGAGCCAAGCCACAGACGTCGTCACACGCGTGAAGTTCCGCGATCTGCCTGACGATGTGCTCGCCGCCTACCTCCATGCCGAAACGCCCTACGACTGCGCGGGCAGCGCCAAATCCGAAGGACTGGGCATCATGTTGCTCGAAACCATCGAAAACGACGATCCGACGGCGCTCATCGGCCTGCCCCTGATCGCCCTGACGACGATGCTGATGCAGGTCGGCATCACCCTTCCGGGCCCCGGCCTGAACGGAGCGACGGTATGAGCGGCACGCTGTATCTGATTCCCAACACCCTCGGCACGAACACCCGTGGCGGCTTGCCGGCCGTGCTGCCCGAGGAAGTGCGCGCCGTGACCGCTGGCCTGAAGTATTTCGTCGGCGAACAGGCCAAAAGCACGCGCGCGTTCCTGAAGCTGGTGGGCGTGAGCACCCCGATTCAGGAAATCGACATCCGCGAACTGAACGTCAATACGCCGGACGCGGCGATCGATGCCCTGCTCGCCCCCATTCTCGCCGGCGCAGATGGCGGCCTCGTATCGGAAGCGGGATGTCCGGCCGTGGCCGATCCGGGCGCATTACTCGTTCGACGCGCCCACGAAAAGGGCGTCCGGGTGGTACCGTTCGTCGGTCCCAGCTCGATTCTGCTCGCCCTGATGGCCAGCGGCCTGAACGGCCAGAGCTTCGCCTTCCACGGTTACCTACCGACCGATGCGGGCGAACGCAGCAAGCGTCTGCGAGAACTGGAACAACGCTCCCGCAAGGAAAAGCAGACGCAGATCTTCATCGAAACGCCCTATCGCAACAAAGCCATGCTCGATGCGCTGCTGCAAAGCTGCGACGCCTCGACATTGCTGTGCGTGGCGGTCGATGTCACTCAGGACGGCGAGCAAATCGTGGCGCACCGCGTAAAAGGCTGGCCGCATGCGAGCGTCGATCTGCACAAACGGCCCGCGATCTTCCTGTTTCTGGCGCAATAACCCTCGATCCGCACGACAAACAAAAACCCCACGGAAGTTCAAAATTCCGTGGGGTTTTGCGTTTATTACCGGCATCTTCGCCGTCGATCCGGCGAAAACCGCATTATTTCATCGTCAAGGCGGTGCCCATGAGCATCGTCTTCATGGCTGCCGCGCCAACGGCCGCACCGAAGCGACGCGCCATGCGCTCAGGCAGATTCTCCTTGACGGTGTAGTCGACGAGATCGGGCGCCTTGAGCACGTCGCGAGCCACCGAATCGACCGTACCCAGACCGTCCGCCAGCCCAAGCTCCACGGAACGCTGCCCCGTCCAGAACAGGCCGCTGAAAAGATCCGGATCGTCCTTCAGACGGTTGCCACGTCCTTTCTTGACCGCACCGATGAACTGCTGGTGCACCTGCTCAAGCATGTCGAGCGCATACGTCTTCTGCTGATCGGTCTGCGGCGAGAACGGATCGAGGAAGCCCTTGTTGCGGCCCGCCGTCAGCAGACGGCGCTCCACGCCCAGCTTGTCCATCAGGCCGGTAAAGCCGAAACCATCCATCAGCACGCCAATGGACCCGACAATGCTCGCCTTGTCGACGTAAATCTTGTCGGCCGCTGCCGCCACGTAATAGCCGCCCGAAGCGCACATTTCCTCGACGACGACATAAATCGGTTTCTTCGGATATTTCGCGCGCAAACGGGTGATGTCGTCATAGATCATGCCGGCTTGTACCGGACTGCCGCCAGGACTATTGATCCGCAGAATCACCCCGCTAGCCGACTTGTCTTCGAACGCCGACTCCAGTGCCGCGTTGATTTTCTGTGCGCTGGCCTGACCGTCCGCCGAAAGCTCACCGCTCAGCGAAACGAGCGCGGTGTGCTTGCCCGAGGTCGATCCGGCCGACGTCGTGCCGCCGCCGTCAAAATCGAAGATCGACCAGACGGCGAACGCGATGATCGCCAGAATCAGCAGCCGGAAGAAAATCTTCCACCGGCGCGCCGCCCGCTGTTCGCGGATACCCGCCATCAAGACCTTTTCCAGCATCTCGCGCTCCCAAGGCCTGACCTCGTGGGGATCGCGGACGGCACCGCCACCGGTGGGCGGACGCCCGCCAGGCGGCGGAAAACCGGGTTCGGTGCGAGGGGAATCGGGCGGCAGAGAGTCGGCCATACGTTATCCAGGACTTGGGAAATTGACGTTAGAGACGTGTGAGACCGGATGCCGTGCGCTCAGGAAGACGCCGCTGCCGGAGCCTCAATATAAGTGTCGGGCCACCAGACCACGGTCGTTGCCGCGCCCGGTACCGCAGCGGGCTGCTCCTCGACACGAACCGCCTGCAAGGCGCCACCACGGCACGGACCACCGACACACAACCCGGTGTCCGGCTCGTAGGTCGCGCCATGCGTCGCGCACATCAAGTATAAGCCGCCCGTCTCGAAGAACTGTCCCTCAGACCAATCGAGCTCCATCGGCACGTGCGCGCATTGATTGAGGTAACCGTAGACGCGCCCGTCGTACCGGATCACGAACGCCGGCGTAGGACGCCCGCCCACGCGCACCTCGAAGCGCACGCCGCGTCCGCCATCTTCGAGGGCGTCACCCGGACAGATCGGCAACGGTACAGCAACGTCGCTCACACGCGCTCCAGTAACCAGTCGCGAAGCTCGGCCACGCTTCCCGCGCAGTAGGCGGGTTCGAGCGCCACGAGTTGCTCACGCGGATGCGCGCCACCGTAGGCAACGCCCACACCGGCAGCACCAGCGCTACGCGCCATCTGCAAGTCGTGCGTCGTATCGCCGATCATGACCGTACGGCGCAGATCCTGACCCAGTTCGCGCGTCAGTTCCTGCAACATGGCCGGATGTGGCTTGGAAAATGTCTCATCCGCGCAACGCGTAGCGTCGAACATCCGCATCAGCCCTGCCGATTCGAGTGCACGGTTCAGGCCCACACGGGATTTGCCCGTAGCGACGGCCAGAAAACGGCCCCGCGAGCGCAATTCTTCCAGCAGTTCGCGAACGCCGGTGAACAGCACTGTCTCCTTGTCACCCACGAGATAGTGGAAGCGGTAACGCTCGGACAGGCGCGGATAGTGCGCAGGATCGAGCGACGGGACAGCCATTTGCAGGGCGTCACGCAGCCCGAGGCCGATCACATGGCTCGCAAGTTCATCGGTCGGCACCGGCAGACCGAGGTCCCGGCAGGCCGCCTGGATGCAGCGGGTAATCGTGGGCGTCGAGTCCATCAACGTCCCGTCCCAGTCGAACACGACCAGGTCAAATTCAGGGCTTGGCATCGGCGGTGGTGGTTCGAAGTTGATTCAGGAATTGCTCACATTCTGGCGGTAACGCCGCTTCCAAGGCAATCGGCGTATCAAGTACCGGGTGCGTGAACTTCAACCGGTAAGCATGCAGGAACATCCGCTTGATACCCGGGCGCGCGTTCGGACGCGCCAGATTCTTGTTCAGCGTGAAGTCGCCGTACTTGTCGTCGCCCACGATGGGCGTGCCGCAATGCGCCAGGTGAACGCGAATCTGATGGGTCCGCCCCGTTTTCAGTTCCGCTTCCAGCAACGTATAAGGCGGGAAAGATTCCACCATGCGAAATACGGTGTGCGACGCCTGACCGTCTTCCTGCACCCGTACCCGGCGCTCGCCCTCCGCCGTGACATATTTATATAGCGGCGCTTTCACTGCGCGCTGACGGTCGCGCCATTCGCCGGTGACGCAAGCCAGATAGCGCTTGTCCATCCGGTTGTGACGAATCTGCTCATGCATGCCGACGAGTGCCGCCCGCTTCTTCGCGAGCAGCAGAATGCCGGACGTTTCACGGTCCAGCCGGTGTACCAGCTCCAGAAATTTCAGATGAGGCAGCGCCCGGCGCAATTGCTCGATCACCCCGAACGACACCCCGCTGCCACCGTGCACGGCCACGCCGGCCGGCTTGTCGATGGCCATCAGATAGTCGTCTTCGAAGAGGATAGGAAAACTTGCGGCCGGTACGTGGGCTTTCGCCTCGGGATCGGGCGTCGCCATCCGGACGGGCGGAATGCGGACGATATCGCCAAGGACGAGTCGATAGGCTGCGTCTACCCGCCCTTTATTTACGCGGACCTCACCGCTACGCAGAATGCGGTAAACGTGGCTCTTAGGAACCCCTTTGCACTCACGCAGGAGGAAATTGTCGATGCGCTGACCGGCCGAACCATCGTCGACTTCGACGAGCTTGACCTGCGGCGCGGACGCCGGCGCAACCATTTTCTGCCGACTTTTGCCTAACTCATTCATTATGAATATAATTTGTCCGACAGAGATGGCGGTAGCGGGAATCATGCCAAATCCCCACCTCTGTCCGGTGCATACCCCAAAACGGTATTTTACTTGCACCCCGGGCAGGCTGCTCGTCCGGTGACCCTGGAGCAGCGAGCGCACGCACGTCACGCAGCGTCGGCAGGAAGTGGGCCCATAGGCCGCTTCGGTCGCAGCGCGCGGGACGCGGATAGAGTTGGTGGTTATAGAATTTTTTGGTGATCAGCCCGGACGACATTGCCCGAGCTGATCGCTTTGTGAATATCGTTCGCGCAAAAAGTCGAAGTGAGGCGCCGTCACAAGAAGAATAAGTGTCGGCAGGCGCCCCGAGAAAACGCTGATGAAGTTTCTCGTCCAGTTTCTCTTGGTATGGACTGCAAGCCCGAAGTGATCCGCGCCGAGCCGGAATTTTTCCGGTGGCCCGGCGGATCCGGGTGAGCGCGAAAACGTATTCCTGGCGCCATAGCGTCCGTCGGCCTCATCGCCCGGACCCCCCGGCAATTCTTCCACTCCCAGCTCGAACCTCGCGTGTTGGATAACTCGAGTGATACGTGCCCGACGCACTGCGCATTGGCAACTGCGGCGGGTGGGAGTCGTTTTCATGAAACGCATGTTGTTCAACGCCACGCAGCAGGAAGAACTGCGCGTGGCAATCGTCGATGGGCAGAAACTCATCGATATCGATATCGAGACGGCCGGACGCGAACAGCGTAAAGGCAATATCTACAAGGGTATTATCACCCGTATCGAACCCTCTCTCGAAGCCTGCTTCGTCAACTACGGCGAAGGCCGCCATGGCTTCCTGCCGTTCAAGGAAGTCGCCCGCGCGTACTTCCGCGAAGGTGCCGATGTGCGCAATGCGCGCATTCAGGACGCCCTCTCCGAAGGCCAGGAACTCATCGTTCAGGTCGAAAAGGAAGAGCGCGGCAACAAGGGCGCAGCCCTCACCACGTTCATTTCCCTGGCCGGCCGCTATCTGGTGCTGATGCCGAACAACCCGCGTGGCGGTGGTGTTTCGCGTCGTATCGAAGGCGAAGACCGTCAGGAACTGCGCGAGACGATGGGTCAGCTCGAACTGCCGGAAGGCATGAGCATCATCGCCCGCACCGCCGGTATCGGTCGCTCGGCCGAAGAACTCCAGTGGGACCTGAACTACCTGCTGCAACTCTGGCACGCCATCGAAGGCGCCGCCCATAACATCGAACTGCCGCGCGACTCGGCGCTGATCTATCTCGAGTCGAGCCTCGTCATTCGCGCCATCCGCGACTACTTCCAGCCGGATATCGGTGAAATCCTCATCGATACGGAAGAAATCTCCGAACAAGCACGCAACTTCATGCAGGTGGTCATGCCCGACCATCTCAACCGCGTGAAGCAATACCGCGACGACGTGCCGCTGTTCTCCCGTTTCCAGATCGAACACCAGATCGAGACGGCCTATTCGCGTCAGGTGCCGCTGCCCTCGGGCGGCGCGATCGTGATCGATCACACCGAAGCGCTTGTCTCCATCGACGTCAACTCGGCACGCGCCACCAAGGGCGCCGACATCGAAGAAACCGCCCTGCGCACCAACCTGGAAGCTGCCGACGAAGTCGCGCGCCAGTTGCGTCTGCGCGACCTCGGCGGCCTGATCGTGATCGACTTCATCGACATGGAGTCGGCCAAGAGCCAGCGTGAAGTCGAACAACGTGTCAAGGATGCGCTCAAGCACGACCGTGCGCGCGTCCAGATGGGCAAGATTTCGCGTTTCGGCCTGATGGAGCTGTCGCGTCAGCGCCTGCGTCCGTCGCTGTCGGAAGGCACGCACGTGACCTGCCCGCGTTGCAACGGCACCGGCCACATCCGCGACGCCGAATCGTCGGCACTGCAAGTCCTGCGCATCATCCAGGAAGAGGCGATGAAGGAGCACACGGCAGCGATCCACTGCCAGGTGCCGGTCGAAGTCTCGGCGTTCCTGCTCAACGAAAAGCGTCAGGAAATCAACAAGATCGAAGCGCGCTTCAAGGTTGGCGTGCTGCTGATCCCGAACAAGCACCTCGAAACACCGCATTACAAGCTCGAGCGTCTGCGTTTCGACGACCCGCGCCTGGACGCCCCGAAGGCCAGCTACGCGCTCGCCGAAGAAGCGGCCCGTTCGCTGGAAGAAGATCCGGCCGGCTACAGCAAGAAGAAGGAAGATACGCGTCCGCGTCAGGAAGCAGCTGTCAAGGGCATCACGCCCGAGCAGCCGGCACCGGCCGCACAGCCGCGTCCGGAACCGGTCGCCGCAACGGCGCCTGCCGCAGCCGCACCGGCCAGCGGTGGCGGTTTCTTCGGTTTCCTCAAGCGCCTGTTCGGCGGCGGTGCTGCCGCACCGGCACCCGCGAAGGCCGAAGAACCGGCCAAGCCGACGGCTCGCCCGCCGCGTGAGCGTCACGAGCGTCCGCATCAACAAAACCGCAATCGTCGTGGCAACGCCCGCGACGACAACAAGTCGGGCAAGGACAGCGCCGGTCAGCCGGTGCGCGAAGGCCGTGGCACACGTCCGGAACGCGCGGAGCGTGCAGACCGTGGCGAGCGCAACGAACGGGGTGATCGTAACGAGCGCAATGAACGCAATGAGCGTGGCGATCGCAACGAGCGTCAGGAAGGCCGCGACAACCGCGATAGCCGGGATAACCGCGACAAGCGCGAGCGCGACGACGCCCAGCGTCAACCTGCACAGGACGTGCGTGCCGAGGAAGGTCGCGAGCCGCGTGAAGGCCGTGAGCGCGGCAGCCGCCGTGAACGCGGCGAGCGCCGTGACCGTCGTCAGGGCGAAGGCGCTGAAGGTCAACAAGCCGCACCGCAACGCGTCGCTCAGGCCGCAGCACCGCTGAACGCCGAGCAAGCGCCGCTGGATCAGGATCATCTGACGGCACAGGTCGAAGGCGCACCGCAAACGGCGGGCGATGAAGGCGAGCAAGGGGGTGAAGAGCGCCGCCGCAGCCGTCGTCGCGGTCGTCGTGGCGGCCGTCGTGAGCGTGAAGCCGGCGAGCAGCAACTGAATGCCGACGGCGAGCACATCGAGACGGAAGGCGCAGAAGCGCTGGAAGCCGAGGAAGGTACGCACGCCCCGATGCTGAGCGACAACGCGGTTGAGAATACTGCGACCGAAACCCTCGCTCGTGCCGCAGCACCGGTAGCAGCGCCTGCGTTTGCCGCCGCCGCGCCGGCCCCGACGGCACCGGCGGCTCATGCCGAACCGACGCCGGTGCGTGCCGAGCCCGTGGAAGCCCCGGCAGCGCCGGTCGCCACGGTGAGCGAAGCCGCGCCTGTCGCTACGCCGGAAGTGCCGTCGCACGTTATCGCCGAGCCGGTCGCACAAGCGCCGCAGGTGGCTGTGCCCGTCGCACCGGTCAACGTTGCCCCGCTGCCGGCTGCCGAAGTGGCTGCCGCACCGGTAGTGCCGCAGGTCAGTGCCCCGCTGCCGGTCACGTCGGCTGCGCCGGCCCAACCGACGGTGCCGGCCGAAGCCCTCGCCGAGATTGCCGCCACGGCCGCCGTGGCCAGCGCCCCGGCAGATGTCGCACCGGCAGCACAACCTGTGCAAGCCGCCGCTGCCCCGATCGAAATGGTCGAGACCGCGAAGCCGGTGCAGGCCGCACCCGAAGCACCGGTGCAGGTGAGCACGGCAGTGCCGGTCGCCCCGGAAGCCGCTGCCGCCGTAACGGAAGTCGTGACGCAGGCCGCCGCACCGGCCGCCGGTGCCCCGACGCTGGAGCGCGGCGCACTGGAATCGACGCTGGCAAGCGTCGGGCTGGTGTGGGTTCACACGGATGCCGACAAGCATCGCGCCGCCAAGGAAGCCGCTGCGCAAGTCGCACCGGCACCGCACGTGCCGCGTGAGCGCCGTGCGTCGACGCCGCTCAACAGCGGTCCGATGGAGCAAGTGGAAACGCGCTCGGCCAATCACGTTGCCTGACAGGTACGTGTGAGGTAGAAAAAGGAGGCTTCGGCCTCCTTTTTTGCTTTTGGGGGCGACTTCACGCGATACAACCCCGCATTGTCCCGACTTGTGCCCACCGCGCACGCCCCGTATCGTCTGCCTCAGTACGGGTTTGACGTCTCACAACGAATTCTCGGTACCGATATCCGATGCCCGATGGGATCGCCTCGGCGACATTTGGGCCAATTCGTTAGAATGGAGACGCAAGCTAAGGCCCCACCATGACTGAAACGATCATCAGACTCACCGATTTGCGTAGCGACGCGCGTTATGCGACGCACTCGCCGCAGATCCCCGCACAAGTGCGCGCCGCCACCGGCCATCTCGAAGATGCGTTGGCGCGGCCCCTGCACGACCTGCGGATCTCGGTGACCGATCGTTGCAACTTCCGCTGCGTCTACTGCATGCCGAAGGACGTGTTCGACAAGGACTATGCCTTCCTGCCGCAATCCTCCCTGCTGTCATTCGAAGAGATCGAGCGTGCTGCGCGCCTGTTCGTCGAACATGGCGTGGAGAAACTGCGTCTGACGGGCGGCGAGCCGCTGCTGCGCAAGCACATCGAACGCTTGATCGAAATGCTGGCCCGTCTGCGCACGCCGTCGGGCAAGCCGCTCGACATCACGCTCACGACCAACGGCTCGTTGCTGGCACGCCGGGCGCAATCGCTCAAAGATGCGGGCCTCACGCGCGTGACCGTCAGCCTGGACAGTCTGGACGACAAGATTTTCCGCCAGATGAACGACGTCGACTTCCCCGTCGCGAACGTGCTCGAAGGGATTGCTCAGGCGCAGCACGTCGGCCTCGGCCCGGTCAAAGTCAATATGGTCGTCAAGCGCGGCACCAACGACTCCGACATCGTGCCGATGGCGCGTCATTTTCATGGCAGCGGCGTTGTGCTGCGTTTCATCGAATACATGGACGTCGGCACCTCCAACGGCTGGCGCATGGACGAAGTCCTGCCATCGGCCGAGGTCATTGCGCGTCTGAACGACGCTCTGCCAGTCGAACCGATGGAGCCGAATTACCCCGGCGAAACGGCACAACGCTGGCAATATCGCGACGGCGGCGGTGAAGTCGGCGTCATTTCGTCCGTCACCCGTGCATTTTGCGGCACTTGTTCGCGTGCCCGATTGTCTACGGAAGGCAAGCTGTATCTCTGTCTGTTCGCCAGCTCGGGGTACGACTTGCGAACGCTGCTGCGTAGCGGCGCGAGCGACGCGCAGATCTCGACCGTCATCGGCGACATCTGGCATGCCCGCACCGACCGTTACTCGGCCTTGCGTACGGCGGCCACCGGCCTGCCGGAAAACGCACCACCGAAAGTGGAGATGTCTTACATCGGCGGATGACGGTCCGGGACACGGCCAGACCGCGACCAGACATGACCACGTGATCTGATTGCCCGGCGACCCCGCTACCGTCGACGCTTCCGCGCCGCTTTCGATTTACCGAATTCCTTCTCGACTCATGATTTCTTTTGCCCCGGGCGCCAGCCGCGCCCGAGACACCCTCACCGTCCCAGCGTCCAGCGCCGCGTCCGCCCCCCATCAAGGCGTGCGTCACACACGCGTGAGCCACCCTTCGCATCGCATGCAGCGCCTCGTCGTCGCCGGTCTGAGCACACTGACGTTGCTGTTCGCGGCGTTTGCGCCCACTGCGGCATACGCCGACTGCGACCCGTCCGATCGCAACATCGCCAATCACCTGATGACGTACAGCGGTCAGCTCGGCGAGCGCAATCCGCTGCGACTCGTGCTGCGCCCTACCTCCGGCGGCAAGCTGGAGGGACGTTATGCCAATGCATCGTCGCAAAGCGATACGCAGCTCACCGGCAAGATCGATAGCAAGTCGCATGTGCACCTGACCGAATTCGACGCCGGCGGCATGCCGCGCGCGACCTTCGACGGCGAATTCGCCTCGGCGGACGACGTCAATCGCCAGCAAGGTGCATCGGTGGCATGCGAAGTCATTTCGGGCCAATGGAAGGACTTGCGCAGCGGCCGCACGGTGCCGTTCGAGCTGGCGCTGTCCAGCATTCAGACGGGCAAGATCGACCATCTGTACGGCGTTGCCGGGGTGAGCGACGACGAAACCGTCAATCGCGCCGCCACGCAATTCCGCAAAGGGGTGCTCGACGACCGGCGCGATGTCGTCGCACAATCGATCCGTTACCCGTTGCATGTCTCACTGCGGGGCAAGACACTGATCCTTCGGAACCCGAAGTCGTTGCTCGCACGCTATAACGAAATCTTTTCCGACGGATTCGTGCGTACCATCGGTGCCGCCGTGCCTCGTCTGATGTTCGCGCGCGATCAGGGCTTGATGCTTGGCGACGGCGCCGTCTGGTTCGACGCAGCGGGTCGCGTCATCGCCCTGAACCGCCCCTGATCCCTTCCCATGACGACAACGTCCATCCTGCGCTGCGACATCACCGGCCTGATCCTCGCGGGCGGGCGTGGGCAGCGTATGGGTGGACGCGACAAAGGCTTGCAACTGCTCGCCGACCGACCGCTCGCGGTCCATGCCATCGAGCGCCTGCGTCCGCAGGTCGGTGCGTTGCTCATCAGCGCGAATCGGAATCTCGATGCCTATGCGGCATTCGGCGCAGACGTCGTGAGCGACGAGACGCAGGACTTCGCAGGACCGCTCGCGGGCATGTTGGCCGGTTTGCGCGCGGCATGTACGGAATATGTCCTCACCGTGCCGTGCGACTCGCCCTATCTGCCGACCGATCTCGCCGCTAGGCTCAGCACCGCACTCGACGTACAGGACGGACGCGACGCCTCTCCCGGCATCACGACCGAGCGACCGCTGGCCGCTTATGCCGCGACGGCACAAGGCCCGCATCCGGTATTTGCTCTTTTGCACCGCTCGCTGGCCGACGATCTCGCGGCCACACTGAGCGCCGGGGAGCATCGCGTGCGAGCGTGGCTCGCGCGCCACAAGGCCGTACAAGTTAACTTCGGTGACGAGCGTCCGTTTTACAATGTCAACACGCTGGACGACCTCCATACCGATTCGCCGCGCGCCCGCTAAGCCATTCCGGGCACCGACGCGGCCCGATTCGTCGCCACCGCATTTTTGAGATCCATGCATGTGATGCATGCTGCACATGTGCCGGATGACGACGCCATACCGATGACAACACTAGACGACGCCTTGGCCGGCTTGCCGGACTACGACCCCAACCATATGACGGTCGAAGCGGCGCGCGCCGTCATTGCGCGCACCGCGAGCCCGGTGTCCGCCATCGAGCAGGTGGCGGTACGCAGTGCGCTGGGCCGTGTGCTCGGTCGCGATGTCGTTTCTCCGCTCGACGTCCCCGCTTTCGAAAACGCCGCCATGGATGGCTATGCCTTCGCCGGCAGCGCGCTGGCGGCCGGTGGCGAAGTGCGTCTGCGCGTGGCGGGGCGTTCTTTCGCGGGCCGTCCGTTCGACGGCGTCGCCGCTGCCGGTGAGTGCGTGCGCATCATGACCGGTGCGCTGCTGCCGGCCGGTTGCGACACGGTCATCCCGCAAGAACAGGTGCAACGCGAAGGCGACACCGAAATCATTCGCTTCGACGCCGGCGCCGTGACGCCCGGCCGTCATGTACGCCATATCGGGGAAGACCTGGCCGCCGGTCATCCGGCGCTGCACGCCGGCAAGCGCCTTCGCCCCGCCGCCCTCGGTCTGCTCGCGTCACTCGGCATCGCCGAAGTGCCAGTGCGCCGTCGCATACGCGTGGCCTTCTTCTCGACCGGCGACGAACTGCGCTCCGTGGGTGAGCCGCTCGTGCCCGGCAATCTGTACGACAGCAATCGCTACACGCTCTTCGGCATGTTGCAACGGCTGGGCGTGGAGGTGCTGGATCTGGGTGTCGTGCGCGACGACCCACAAGCCATCGAAGACACGCTGCGTACGGCATGTCGTGAAGCCGACGCCGTCATCACCTCCGGTGGCGTGTCGGTCGGCGAGGCCGATTTCACGCGCGAAATGATGACGCGTCTGGGCAACGTGGTGTTCTGGAAGATGGCGATGCGCCCGGGCCGGCCGTTCGCGTTTGGCGAACTGGAAAGCGAGGGCAAGCGCGCCTTGTTGTTTGGTCTGCCGGGGAATCCGGCCGCAGTGATGGCATCGTTCTACCATCTCGTGCGCGACGGACTATTCGTGCTCATGGGCGCCGAGCCGCAGATCACACCGAGCCTGCCGGTACCGACGGCGACCGCCATTGCCAAGCGCCCGGGCCGCACCGAATTCCTGCGCGGCATTCTGGCCGCCGATGCTCAGGGCCGATGGCAAGTCACCGTCGCCGACGCACAGAGTGCGGGCATTCTGCGCACGATGAGCGAAGCGAACTGCTTCGTGACGCTCGGCACCGAGCGCGGTGACGTGGCGGCTGGTGAACTGGTCGACGTCATTGCCTTCGACGGACTGGTCTGACGCTCGCCCTTATTCGAATCGACTGGATCCACCGAACGCGAGTCCACACACGAATTTCACCCTAAAAGCGAAGCAACGAATCAGCAAAACATTGCCCGCGTCGGCGCTTCGACGACACGGGCGCCACACAAGCCGAAAGCACACACGTCAATAACAACGAAAAAACAGATCACGTACATCAGTCCCGGCCAGACGGCCAAAGCACTGGTGCTGGTCTACCTCACATTCAGCATCCCGCTCGTTCTGCTGGCATTCCTCGCGGCGTTCATCCGCTACGGTGAGTTGCCGGGCCTGGCGATCATCTCCGCGCTGGTGCTTAACGCCATCGTGGGCTTCGTGCTGCTCTGGATCGCCTGCCACCTCTACAACTGGGTGGCGGTCAAATTCGGCGGCATCGAAATCGCACTGAGCGACGCTCCCGAAGAAGAGTACTGAGCGTCCTGACGTCGATCCACGTCGTTCCGGCGGCGACTGACGGCGGTTTTCTCCCCGCCGCAGCGCCGCTTTTCTCATTTTTCAGCCCCCTCTCAACGCTCCTGCACGCCGACTATGTCTCTGACCCTGCGTACTGCCACTGCCGACGACGTCGGCGCCATTCATGGCCTGATGCGAGAACTGGCCGTCTTCGAAAAGCTGCTGGATATCTTCGAAGCAACGCCTGAGAGCGTGCATGACGCGCTGTTTGGCAAAGCGCCGGCGGCGGAATGTCTGATGGCGGAATGGGATGGACAGCCGGTCGGCTACGCGCTGTTCTTCCACAATTTCTCGACCTTCCTCGGACGGCGAGGCCTGTATCTGGAAGACGTTTATGTGCAGCCGACGATGCGAGGTCGTGGTGTGGGACAAGCACTGCTGCGTCGGCTCGCCCGCATCGCCATCGAGCGCAACTGCGGACGCTTCGAGTGGACGGTGCTCGACTGGAATCAACCGGCGATCGATTTCTACACATCGCAAGGCGCGACGGTATTGCCCGACTGGCGCGTGGTGCGAATGACCGGCGATGCGCTGGCGCAATTCGCGAAGCAGGACGACGGCGCGCAGTAAGCGACGCAGCGAGCGCTTAGCGGCGTCGTGCGCATGTAGACGCCACCTGACTCAACCATCAACCGCCCCAAAGTCCGTGAGATCCCCGACTATCGGGGTTCCGGAGGCCGTCACGCCTCTCAGGCGTCCTCGTCCGGTTCCATCTCCACACCGAGCAATTCCACGGCCTGATCGCCGGGCAACGCCTCCACCGCCTTGAGTTGACGGGCCATGGCACGGGTACGAACTTCGGCTTTGTCGATGGAGCGCGTGACTGTCTCCAACTGCGATTTCGTCTTGGCGAGCACGTCGCCAAACTTCGTGAACTCCGTCTTCACCGCGCCAAGCACCTGCCAGACTTCGCTGGAGCGACGTTCGATCGCCAGCGTGCGGAATCCCATTTGAAGGCTGTTAAGCAAGGCCGTCAGCGTCGTCGGCCCGGCCACCGTCACGCGATATTCACGTTGCAGCAGATCGGAGAGGCCCGGACGCCGCAACACTTCCGCGTAAAGTCCTTCCGTCGGCAGGAACAGCAGCGCAAAGTCCGTGGTGTGCGGCGGTGCCAGATACTTGTCGGCAATCGTCTTCGCCTCCAGACGAATGCGGGTCTCCAGCGCCTTCGATGCCTCCTCGACTGCGACCGGATCGGCACGCTCCTGCGCGTCGAGCAGACGCTCATAGTCCTCGCGCGGGAATTTGGCGTCGATCGGCAGCCAGACCGGCTGATTGCTGTCACCGTTCTGCCCCGGCAGCGCAATGGCGAATTCCACACGCTCGGTGCTGCCCGGTCGGGTTGCCACGTTCTTCGCGAACTGCTCGGGTGTGAGCAATTGTTCGAGCAACGCCTGCAACTGCACTTCGCCCCAAGTCCCTCGCGTCTTCACGTTCGTCAGCACACGCTTGAGATCGCCCACCCCGGCGGCCAGCGTCTGCATCTCGCCCAGCCCGCGATGCACCTGTTCGAGACGATCCGAGACCAGCTTGAACGACTCGCCGAGACGCTGCTCCAGCGTTGCGTGCAGTTTCTCGTCGACCGTGCGGCGCATCTCTTCGAGCTTCGCCGCGTTGTTGACTTCGATGTCCTTGAGTTTTTGTTCGAGTGTCGCACGCACTTCGGCCAGACGACGTTCGTTGCCCTCGGCGAGTTGCGTGAGTTGCTGATGCTGCGCCTCACCGAAACGCCGGAGTGTCGACGCCTGTTCCTCGCGCATCTGCTGACCGTTGAGCACCAGACTCTGACGTACGGCCTCGATCTGCGTGGCGTTCGACTCGGTGAGCTTGGCGAGTTGCTGCGCGAAGCCGTCGATCTGATTGTTCTGGACGGTGGCCACGCTCGTCATCTGTGCAGCGAGTGTCTGCTGGAACCGCGCCATCTGAGCACTCTGCTCGCCACGTCCGGCGCGGGCCGTCTCAGCGAACTCCTGACGCAGCCCTCGCTCGCTGCGATCCGACGCGTGCAGCAGATCGTCGCGCACCTGAGCGAGCGAATCGACGAGCGTGTCGCGCAACGACGCGTCGCCGCCGCGTTGCCAGACCTTCACCGCAAGCGCGATCATCACCAACAAATTCAGCGCTGCCAGCGCCACCAACACCATCTCGACCATCGCGTTGCGACTCCCGTTGACTCTTGCCTTCCGACGCTTCCGAATCTACCGATCTACACCCGACGTGCAGCAGGGTTGAGCAGACACGGTGGCTTGCCGGCCGCCGCGCCGAAGCCCAGCGCCGCAATCAGATTGTCGGCCGCGAGACTCGCCATGCCACGACGCGTCGCCGCCGACGCACTGGCGATATGCGGCGTCAACACGACATTCGAAACCTTGAGCAAGTCGGGATGCACCTTCGGTTCGCCTTCGAACACGTCGAGCCCCGCAGCGGCAATCTGCTTTTTCGCCAGCGCTGCGGCCAGCGCCGCATCGTCGACGATGCCGCCGCGTGCCAGATTGACCAGCGTGGCCGTCGGCTTCATGAGCGCCAGTGCGTCGGCATCGATCGTGTGATGCGTCGCCGCCGAATACGGCAGCACGAGAATGACGTGATCGGCGGTGCGCAGCAGCACATCCTTATCGACATAGCTCGCCTTGCATGCGGCCTCCGTCTCGGCATCCAGACGCGAGCGGTTGTGATACACCACTCGCATGTTGAAGCCCATCGCGCGACGCGCAATCGCCTGCCCGATGCGTCCCATGCCGATGATGCCCAGCGTGCTGCCGTGCACATCGGCGCCGAGGAACATGTCGTATGCCCACTTATCCCAATGCCCTTCGCGCAGCCAACGCTCCGACTCGGTGACACGCCGCGCCGTCGCCATCAACAACGCCCAGCCGAAATCGGCGGTCGTCTCGTTGAGAACGTCGGGCGTATTCGTGGCCATCACACCGGCCGCCGTCATCGCGTCGATATCGAAGTTGTTGTAGCCCACGGCCATATTGGCCACCACACGCAGATTCGGCGCACCAGCGAGCACGGCGGCATCGATACGCTCGCTCGCCGTGGTGATCGCGCCCGCCTTGTCGGCCAGTCGTGCGCGCAGTTCGTCGCTCGAAAACACCGTGTCGGCATCGTTACGCTCGACATCGAAGTACTGCGCCAGACGCTCGATCACGTCCGGGAAAATGGCTCGGGCTACCAGGATCTTCGGTTTCACCAGTTGTCTCGCAGAGGTTGGCCGCGTGGCAATGTCGCGGCTCAGAAAAATATGAGGGTCATCAGGACGAACAGCGGCAGCAGAATCGCGCCCGACCACAGCATATAGCCAAAGAAGCTCGGCATGCGAATGCCGCGTTGCTCTGCAATGGCTTTCACCATGAAGTTCGGTGCATTGCCGATATACGTGTTGGCGCCCATGAACACCGCCCCCGCCGAAATCGCTGCAAGCGTTGCGGCGCCGGTCGTCATCAGCGTTGCGGCATCGCCACCCGCCGTATTGAAGAACACCAGATAGGTCGGCGCGTTATCAAGGAACGATGACAGCAGCCCGGTCGCCCAGAAATACATGACGTTGTCAGGCGCACCGCCCGGCCCCGTCACCAGACGGATCACCCAGCCGAGTGCCCCCGCCTCGCCCGCCCGCAGGATCGCGACCACCGGAATGATCGTAAGGAAGATGCCGGCGAACAGCTTCGCCACTTCCTTCATCGGCTCCCAGTTAAACCCGTTGCCTTCGCGCGCGGTGCGCGGCGTGATGGCCAGCGACATCAGCGTCACGACGATCAGACCGGCATCACGCGCGAGGTTTTGCAGCGCCACCGGCGTGCCGAACACGTCGAATTCGATGCCCGGTTTCCAGATGCCGCTCATCAGCACCAGCCCCACGGCCGCCGCCAACAGAATGAAGTTGCGCTTGCCTTCGAGTCGCACGGGCGCGGCATGCGGCGTCGGATCCAATTCGTCGATCTGACGCTCGGTCTTCTGACGGAAGTAATACGCGTCGATCACGAAGAACAGCACCAGCAATACCGTGCAGATGAACAGCGTCTCAGGCCAGATATGCGCCGTCGTCCAGAAGAAATCGACGCCTTGCAGAAAGCCGAGGAATAGCGGCGGATCGCCCAGCGGCGTGAGCGAGCCACCCGCATTTGCCACCAGGAAGATGAAGAACACCACGACGTGTACGTTGTGCTTGCGGTTGTCGTTCGCACGAATGAGCGGACGAATCAGCAGCATGGCGGCCCCGGTCGTTCCCATGATGCTAGCGAGCACGGTGCCCAGCGCCAGCAATCCGGTATTGAGCCACGGGCCGCCTCGCAGGTTACCGTGCACGCAAATACCGCCCGCAGTGGTGAACAGCGCCGTGAGCAGCACGACGAACGGAATGTACTCGGCGACAACGGCGTGAACGGCGCCATACCAGGCAGCGCCCGCGCCGAAGACGAGCGCGAACGGCAGCAGAAATGCCGCGCCCCAGAACGCGGCGATCTTGCCGAAGTGGTGATGCCAGAACGCCGGCGCGAGCAACGGCCCGAGCGCAATCGAGAGCAGCAGCCCCGCGAACGGCACGCCCCACCAGGCGACGAGTTGTGCGCCGTCCGGTCCCGCAGCGAACGCCGCAGGGCTCGCCAATGCCAGCCCGGCCACAGCCAATGCCCCCCAAATCCCCTTATGCATTGTTTCTGGTTCCTAGTGATTGATGGTCGACTGCGTACGAGTCGTCATCCGCGCAAGAGTGCCCATCGCCGCGTCAGCTTGGGATATATCCCAAAGCAAAGAAAGGAATCCCCCGAAAACGCCGAGCCCATCGACCTTCGGGCGTTTTCCGAAAGTCTTGCATCCCGCGATCGTGTAAGCCACGCGAGTGGAAAAGCTTCGTGGCCGATCAGCGCCGCCGCGACGGCGCAGCGTCAATCAGGCGCCGTCGACGATGATGAGGTGAACGCGGTACGGGCCATGCGCCCCGAGCACCAGCGTTTGTTCGATGTCTGCGGTACGCGACGGTCCCGCAATGAAATTGGTGGCGCGCGAGAGCTGACCGCGCTCGCTGCGCATGAGTGCGAATCCGTCTTCGTGCCCGGCGACGACGCGCGAGGCAGGCACGACGGCAATGTGCGTCTCGGGCAACAGCGTGGCCGACGCAAACGTCTCGGGGCCCGACATCATCATGAGTGCGCCGGTCTCTGCAATGGCGCAGAAGCAGCCGGTAATGCCGACGAGATCGTCTCCGTGCGGCTTGCGAAATTCGACGTGACATCCGGCGCCGGTCCAGTCCAGTTCGCGCAGCGTCGGCCAGCCGACGGCCTGCGTCGTGAGACCGTTCGCCTGCAAATACGTGGCGGCTGCCGCCGGTACGTCCTGCATGGCGGGCACGCGGGAAATCGTCGTCGAAAGGGCTTCGGCCTTGGCAATGAAGGTCGCGATGAGATCGGTGGACATCGCCGGACGCGGCCCTTGCGGGTGTCGCGCCAGATAATCCTCAGCCGCCGCCTGCTCGTTCGCACGTGCGACATCGGGGCGATGTTGTGCGTTGCGAATGCGGGCAAAGATGCGATTGCGGGCGTCGGAGGTATCCATGAACTGTCCTGTGAAGCCAACGCGCCGGTCTGCGGCCGACGTCGTCACGTGTCGTCTCTCGAGGCCGCCGGCACTCGGTCCGGCGGGCGATGGGCAATTATAGCGGCTGGGCAACGCCGCGCGACCGGCGTTCGCGCACTATCGGAATCGTCTGCCCGTGCGCTCGGATCACACCTCAGGCGTCGACGCCGTCAGTTTCCCTTGGACGAGATCGGCGCGGGTTCCGGCGCAATGTCGAAGACCTGCCGCAGGTAGGCCAGATAGGCGTCGTCGTCGCACATGTTCTTGCCCGGCGAATCGGAGAGCTTTGCCACCGGCTGACCGTTGCAACGCACCATCTTGATGACGATTTGCAGCGGTCGATAGCCCAGATCGTTGGTGAGGTTGGTGCCGACACCGAACGCCAGCCGGCATCGATCGCGAAAGCGCTCGAACAGTTGCAACACCTTGGGAATGTCGAGGCCGTCCGAGAAGATCATGGTCTTGGTGCGGGCGTCGACGCGATTTTGCGCGTAGTGCTCCAGCAGGCGCTCGCCCCAGACGAACGGGTCGCCGGAGTCGTGACGCGCACCGTCGAACAGCTTGCAGAAGTACATGTCGAAGTCGCGCAGGAAGGCGGACATACCGTAGACGTCCGAGAGCGCAATGCCAAGGTCGCCGCGATATTCCTTCGCCCATGTCTCGAAGCCGAAGATCTGCGAATCACGCAGACGAGGGCCCAGCGCCTGACACGCCTGAAGATACTCATGCGCCATCGTGCCAAGCGGTGTGAGGCCGAGCTTCGATGCGTAGTACACATTGCTCGTGCCCGCGAACTGCTCACCGAGTTCATCGCACAATGTCTGAATGACTTCCTGGTGCCACTCTTTGGAGAAGCGTCGACGCGTTCCGTAATCGGCGATCTTGCAGTCGCGGAAGTCCGGCCGCTCGGCCAGCATGCAGATCTTGTCCCTGAGTCGCTGACGGCCTTCCTCATACGCCGGCGTACGCTGGGTATTGCGGAAATACACCTCGTTGACGATGGCAAGCACCGGAATCTCGAACAGAATCGTGTGGAGCCACGGCCCGCGAATCGTGATGTCGATCTCACCATTGCCTTTGGGCGACGGCTGCACGGTGATGTACTTCTCGTTCAGGTGGAACAGATCGAGGAAGTCGATGAAATCGCTCTTGATGAAGCGCATGGCGCCGAGATAGCGCAATTCCGACTCGGTGAACCGCAGCCCGCACAGCAGGCGGATTTCGTCGCGAATCTCGTCGACGTAAGGCGTGAGATCGACGCCCTCGGTGCGGCACTTGAAGCGATATTCGACCTGTGCGGCGGGGAAATGGTGCAGGACGACCTGCATCATCGTGAACTTGTAGAGATCGGTATCGAGCAGCGACGTGATGATCATGACGACAGGCTCCGCGAGGAGCGCTCACGAGAAAGCATCGGACGCTGCCGAGTGCGCACATGCGGATGCGGGATTCGCACGTTCACACGGCGCGAGGCAGCGCACAGGAACATCGAACATCGTACCGCAAAGCGGTGTCACGCATGACGTCATGGCCCATTTCGTACAATCCGGCGTGGTGCCGGCACCGTTTGTGCCGGAATGAAACGCAATGCCGGCTTCATCGTCCCGCTCTCGCACCTGTGAACGCGGGCTGCGCTACAATACCCGTTTTAACGGCCGATCGAAGCCGTTTCGCGCCCTACTCCGGAGTTGTTGGCATGACGCACGTTGTCACCGAAAGCTGCATCAAATGTAAATACACCGACTGTGTGGACGTTTGCCCCGTGGATTGCTTCCGCGAAGGCCCGAACTTCCTCGTCATCGATCCGGACGAGTGCATCGATTGCGCAGTCTGTGTGGCCGAGTGTCCGGCGAATGCCATTTATGCCGAAGAAGACGTGCCGGGCGACCAACAGCACTTCACCGCGCTGAACGCCGAACTGACGCCGAACTGGCCGAGCATCACCAAGACGAAACCGTCGCTGGCCGATGCCGACGACTGGAAGGACGTCAAGGAAAAGCTCCATCTGCTCGAGCGCTGATCCGCGAGCGTGACTCTGGCGGCTTTCTCGCTGTGAACGCAGAAAAAATGCGTTCCCGGTGTTGACAGTGTGTAAAAACCGCCACTATAATCGCTTTCTCTTTTGATCCCCGATAGCTCAGTTGGTAGAGCGCCGGACTGTTAATCCGTAGGTCCCTGGTTCGAGCCCAGGTCGGGGAGCCAAGAATACCGAAGCGATGGCCTCGCTACAGCGAGGCCTTTGTTTTAGTCGACATACCGCGATGGCGATGTGCGACTGCCAAGTTTGATCCTCGATAGCTCAGTCGGTAGAGCGCCGGACTGTTAATCCGTAGGTCCCTGGTTCGAGCCCAGGTCGAGGAGCCAAAACACGAAAAAGCCCGTCTTTGACGGGCTTTTTTGTTTTCTGCGTCCACGCAGCGAGCGAGATGGGTTTCCTGCCCCCCGTCGTCTATTTTGACGTCCATCTGACGTCTATCCGATCGATGAGACGGCCACACAACGGCGCGTCGTCGCCCCAACGAAAACGGGGCGCCATCGCTGGCGCCCCGCTTCTGTCCTTCCGACGAACTCACGTCTTACCTCATCTCAATCACCGGCCAGACACCTCACGGCAATCTGTCCGATGTCGAGCGTGGCACTCACTCGCTGGCCGGTGCGCCGATGGCAACCGACGGGCTTGCGGACGCTTGTGCAGCGCTATTGCTGTTCTCCGACTCGATCCAGCGACGGCGCATCGGTGCGAGCAGGAACTTCGCCGCCACCGCCGCCGTGATGCTGATCACCGCAGCCGCAATGAACACGCGATCCCAGTGACCGCCCACGGCGAGCACCGAAGCCAGCGGCACCAGCAAGGCTGCCGTGCCCTTCGCGGTGTACAACGTGCCCGCGTTCGACGCCGCATTCTTGCTACCGAACGTATCGGCACACAGCGCCGGGAAGATCGAGAAGATTTCGCCCCAGCACAGGAACGTCATCGCAGCGAAGAACACGAACATGTACGGGTTCTGACCGAAGTGCATCAGGCCCAGCATCGCCACCCCTTCCCCAAGGAAGATGATGAACATCGCGTTCTCACGACCGATCTTGTCCGAGACGAAACCACACAGCGGACGCGTGAAGCCGTTGCACAGGTTGTCGATCGACAGGGTCATCGTCAGCAGCGGCAGCGTGGCGCCGAACAGCGTCATCGGCATCGATGCAATGCCATAGTCCTTCGCGATCGGCCCGATCTGCGCCGTCGCCATCAGACCGCCAGCGGCCACGGCAACGAAGCAGACGTAGATCACCCAGAACACCGGCGTGCGAATCATCTGGCCCGACGTGTAGTCCTGCTTCGTCGCCAGGTTGCGGCGCGACACGCTGACACCCTTCGGTGCACGCGGCTTGACCAGCAACAATGCGAGGATGAAGATCGCCACGCCCTGCACGATACCGAAGTTGAAGAAGGCCGCTTCGTAACCCGATTCGCGAATCATGTTCGCAATCGGAATCACCGTGATGGCCGCACCGGCACCGAAGCCTGCCGCCGTCAGACCGGCAGCCAGACCGCGCTTGTCCGGGAACCACTTCAGCGCGTTACCCACGCAGGTGCCGTACACGCAACCCGCACCGATACCGGCGATAACAGCGGCCGTGTACAGCACGGTCAACGTCTCGGCGTACGAGTACATGATCCACGACAACGCCACGCAAATCGCGCCGCCCGCCACCACCGGGCGCGGCCCGAAGCGATCGACCAGCCAGCCCTCGATCGGGACCAGCCACGTTTCCACCACGATGAAAATCGAGAATGCCACCTGAATGGCCGCCACACCCCAATGGTGTTTGGCTTCCATCGGCTCGACGAACAACGTCCACGAATACTGCAAATTGGCCACCAGGCCCATACAGATGATGCCGATCACCAGTTGTGACCAGCGCCCTCCCAGAAAAGAGGTCTTCTCCTCCGGTTGCGCAGCTGCTTGCATGACTTGCCTCCTGTTCCTGTCAGACGATTGACGCCGACCCGCGATTCGTTGTGCGGTGCCCGACGTCATCGCGTGCTGCCGCGCGTCCCCGACGGGGATATGCGCAGACGGCACGCCTCCTGGCGTTGCGTGCGGCTCATGCTTGGCCGCTTGATCGCGGAGCACTGCCTGGCGGCAGGCTCGCAGGGCTTAAGCCCCGGCTGACTGACTCTCGGAAGTGCCAAAGGACACTTCCGGCCCCCACCTCGGCGCGGCGACGCAGACTTTTCAGGGTCCGCGCCGGCAAGTTGCCGGCTGCCAAGGGGTGACTGGTTAATAAATTCGAGTGCGGACCGGCTTGCGCTGTCGGCGTATCACGATGGATCGCATAGATCGCATCGCAAGCCAGATCCCATCACTCAGGCGGGCGCGCCTCGCGGACGCGTAATCGCCAGATCGCCTGCCCGGGACATGCAGCAGGCCGGTGAGGAACACCCCAGCGCACGAACGACTTCCGTGAACACTGAAGGCGGATACGACAGGGCAGCCGGTGCGTCACAACCGTCGCACGAGGACTGCCCGAAAGAAAATGCGTGCTTACCCAACTGATGTCTCCGATGAATGCCGTGCCGACTCGACCACCACCCGGCAATTTCACGGGCACTTCCGGGGGCCGATTCGTCACTTTGAATCTGATATACAAGATTCAATATATCGAATTAAGTATTTTTTATGGTTCCAAAATTAGTCCATGGCCGAACCACTGTCAACCCGAGAGCGCCCGCATACGGGAGACAAGCGCCGGGCACGCAAGGGCGACTGCGCGCTGGCTGGTAAGCGCTCGATAACTTGAAAACCGAGGTAAACCGTGCCATTGCGGGGTGTGACACCCCTGGGCGACGAGGAGACGGCATTCAGGCGACGAGCGTCGCCGGATGCGCGAGTCAGGGAAAACGATGAGGGTTTGGCGGGATTCTTTTGCCCTCGGGCGAGGGCTCCGCCAGCAAGAAAAATCGGGGTCAGACGAGATCAGACGGGATCGACGTCGCCCGAATTGTTGCGGATGAAGGTCAGATGCTCATGCAGCGATCGCTGCGCGCTGGCCGCGTCGTGAGATGCCACCGCGTTGAAGATGCGCCGATGCTGATCGATCAGTTCGGCCAGATCGGCGCCATGCCCGACGATCGCGCGGTAGTTATCAACCACGGAGCCACGCAGCAGCTCGAAGATCGCATGCATCAGATGCACCAGCACGAGGTTATGCGTCGCCTCGGCCAGCGCTAGGTGGAAGTGGGCGTCGAGTTCAGGCACCCGGGTCAACAACGACTGCCCGCGGGCGTCGCCCTCGCCGTCGCGTCCGTCACGCCCCGCCGCAAAGGCGGCTTCCAGCGCTTCGAGCGCCTGTGCGAGACGGGCGATGTCCTCGGGCGTGGCGCGCTCGGCGGCCAGTTCCACGGCCTTCGCTTCAAGCACTTCGCGCATTTCCAGCACGTCGTCGACGGTCTTGCTGTGACGCGACATCAGTTGCGACAACGGCTCCGCCAGCAGCGGCTGGCTGGCGTTGGCGACCAGATAGCCGCCCCCGGCACGGCCGACGATCAGCCCGCGCGACTCCAGCCGCAGCAGCGCTTCACGCAGCGACGGACGCGAGACGCCCATCTGCTGCGCCAGATCGCGCTCCGACGGCAGCGCCGAGCCCGGCGCGAGCCGACCTTCGACGACCATCGTCTCCAGTTGCTCGTACACCATGTCGGACAGACGCAGACGCGGCGGTGGCGTGACCGGTGCGAAGCTTGCGACGGCGCCCGGCAAGTCGCCGGCAGACGGCGCAGCCGGGGAAGACGCTGGGGAAGAAGACGAGAGAGAGGACATAGGCAGGGACGACTCGTTGGACGGCATAGTCGGCTTCGGTTCTCGACGGAAAAATCACAGACGCCACGATACAGGATGCGGCTTCGCTCAGGGCAGGCACACGGCCTCGCCTCCGGCACCTCTAGAGGATCTCCCTCAAATTACGGGTTAACCCTGTAGTTGAAATCGGATCATTCCCTTTACGATGACGTCATCCGACAACTGGTCGACCAGTCTACCAGTAGACCAAGAACGGTCAAATGTCACAACACGTCAACGATCGTCCGAGAGCAAGCCCGATGACATCGAATGCGTCGCCCCTGACTTCCGCGCCCGCCGCACCGCCCAATAGCGCGATGCCGCCCGTTCCGTTATCACCTCCACCGTCACCACCACCGTCGTCGCCTCCAGCGACTGCGGTGCGTACCGACGAGCCGGTTTTCGACGCGCTGAGCGCCGCCACACGCGACGCCCGACTCGCCGCCTTGCGCGCTGCGGTGCCGGACGCTCACTGGCTCACCGACCGCGAGCAGATCACGCCGTACGAATGCGACGGCCTCGCTGCGTACCGCAAGTTGCCGTTGGCCGTCGTGCTGCCCGCCGACGAGGATCAGGTCTGCCGCATCTTGCGCGCCTGCCACGCGAACAACGTGCCGGTCGTGCCGCGCGGCGCCGGCACGGGGCTCTCCGGCGGCGCCATGCCGATCACCGACGGCATCGTGCTCTCGCTGGCCAAGTTCAAACGTATTCTCGATGTCGACGCCTACGCCCGTACCGCCACCGTGCAGCCGGGCGTGCGCAACCTCGCCGTCTCGGAAGCCGCCGCGCCTTACGGTCTTTATTACGCGCCGGACCCGTCATCGCAGATCGCCTGCACCATCGGCGGCAACGTCTCGGAGAACTCCGGCGGCGTGCACTGCCTGAAGTACGGCCTGACGGTGCACAACGTCCTTCGCGTACGCGCCGTGACGATGGACGGCGAGATCGTCGAGTTCGGCTCCCATGCGCTGGACACCCCGGGTCTCGACCTGCTGTCCGTCTTCATCGGCAGCGAAGGCATGTTCTGCGTGGTGACGGAAGTGACCGTGAAGCTGGTACCGAAGCCGCAGGTCCAGCAGGTCATCATGGCGAGCTTCGACGACGTGGAAGCCGGCGGCAACGCCGTCGCGGCGATCATCGCGGCGGGCATCATTCCGGCAGGTCTGGAGATGATGGACAAGCCGGCCACACAAGCCGTCGAAGAGTTCGTGCACGCCGGTTACGACCTCGACGCCGCGGCCATCCTGCTCTGCGAATCGGACGGCACACCAGAGGAAGTCGCCGAAGAAATCGCACGCGTCTCCGCAGTGCTGCGAGCCTCGGGCGCGACGCGCATTCAGGTCTCCGCCTCCGAAGCCGAACGCCTGCGCTTCTGGTCGGGACGCAAGAACGCCTTCCCGGCCGCCGGGCGCATCTCCCCCGATTACTACTGCATGGACGGCACGATCCCGCGCCGGACCATCGGCACCCTGCTCAAACGCATCGAGGCGATGGAAGTGCAATACGGCCTGCGTTGCATCAACGTCTTCCATGCCGGCGACGGCAACATGCACCCTCTGATCCTGTTCAACGGCAACGATCTGGACGAATGGCATCGCGCCGAGGCCTTCGGCAGCGACATTCTCGAGGCCTGCGTGGAACTCGGCGGGACGGTCACCGGCGAGCATGGCGTGGGCATCGAAAAGATCAACTCGATGTGCGTGCAGTTCTCGCCGGAGGAGCGCGACGCATTCTTCGCCGTCAAGCGTGCTTTCGATCCGGCCGGTCTGCTCAACGCCGACAAGGCCATCCCTACACGGGCGCGCTGCGCCGAGTACGGCAAGATGCACGTACGCGGCGGGCTGCTGCCCCATCCCGATCTGCCGAGGTTCTGATGTCGCAAGCCTTCCAAGCCACGACACCGGCATCGTCCGTGTCCACGTGCGCCGACAGCGAAGCGAGCGCCGCCGCACAGGCGCTCGCCGGGATTCGCGAACGCGTACTGGCCGCCACCGCCAGCGGTGTACCGCTCGACATTCAGGGCGGCAATACGAAGCGCTGGTACGGTGAGACGCCGATGGGCGAACCGCTCGACATGCGGGCGTATCGCGGCATCGTCTCGTACGACCCCGCAGAACTCGTGATCACGGCACGCGCGGGCACACCGCTCGCCGAAATCGAAGCCGCACTGGCCGAACGCGGCCAGATCCTGCCGTTCGAGCCGCCGCACTTCGGCCCCGGCGCCACGCTCGGCGGCTGCATCGCCGCGGGACTCGCCGGCCCGCGTCGTCCCCATGTGGGCGCACCGCGCGACTTCGTGCTCGGCGCGGTCGTGATGAATGGTCAGGGACAGGTCCTCCATTTCGGCGGGCAAGTGATGAAGAACGTCGCAGGTTACGACGTCTCGCGCGTGCTCGCGGGCGCGCTCGGCACACTCGGCGTGCTGCTCAAACTCTCGATCAAGGTGCTGCCGTGCCCGGTGGCCGAAGCCACGCTGCGTTTCGAACTGCCGCAGGCGCAGGCCATCGACCAGCTCAATCGGTGGGGCGGCCAGCCGCTGCCGCTGATGGGCTCGGCGTGGCACGACGGCGTGCTGAGTGTGCGTCTGGGCGGCGCCGCAGCCGCCATCGACGCCGCACGTGCCGCGATGGGCGGTCGTCACGTCGACGCCATCGAAGCGCATGACTTCTGGGTGTCGCTGCGCGAACAGACGCACGCGTTCTTTGCCGCAGCGCCGGTGCCAGTGGCGCCTGCCGATGTGGCGGGTGACGCGCAGCCGCTGTGGCGCCTGTCGGTTCCGCCGACGACACCGCCGCTCGCGCACGGCGACGAGCATCTCATCGAATGGGGCGGTGCGCAGCGATGGTGGATCACGCGGCGTTCGGCGTCCGAAATTCGCGCAATCGCCGCAGCGGTCGGCGGGCATGCTACGCTGTTCCGCCATGGCCGTCGCGCAACCGGCATGTCGACCGACGCGGAACGTGTGTTCACACCGCAACCGGCAGCACTGCGCGCCATCGGCGAGCGTCTGCAACAAGCCTTCGATCCGAGCCGCATCTTCAACCGTCATCGGTTGTACCGGTAAATCGCCAGATATAAAACGATGCAAACGAACCTCGCAGAATTCCTCCGTCAGACACCGGACGGCGACGAAGCCGAAGCCATTCTCCGCAAATGCGTGCATTGCGGATTCTGTACCGCGACCTGCCCCACGTATCAGTTGCTCGGCGACGAGCTCGACGGCCCGCGCGGACGCATCTATCTCATCAAGCAGATGGTCGAAGGCCAGAGCGTGACGCGCGAGACGCAGCGTCACCTGGACCGCTGCCTGACCTGCCGCAGTTGCGAATCGACCTGCCCGTCGGGCGTGCAATACGGCCGTCTGGCTGACATTGGCCGCCGTCACATCGACGCCAAGGTCGGCCGCCCCGCCCGCGAACGCGCCGTGCGCTGGACACTCGCCCACGTGCTGCCTAACCGCACACTGTTCTCGCCCGCGCTGCGCCTCGGTCAGCAGTTCCGTGGACTGCTGCCGCGCGCCTTGCGCGAGAAAGTGCCGCATCGCCAACGTTCGGGGAGCTGGCCGCAGACGAAACACACGCGCCGCATGCTGATGCTCGAAGGCTGCGTGCAGCCGTCCATGCTGCCCAACGTCAACAAGGCGACCGCGCGCGTGCTCGACGCCCTCGGTATCGAGATGCTGCGCCCTTCGTCGGCCGGATGCTGCGGCGCCATTCGTCTGCATCTGAACTATCACGACGACGGGCTCGACGACATTCGCCGCAACATCGACGCCTGGTGGCCCGAGATCGAAGCGGGTGCCGAAGCAATCGTGATCAATGCCTCCGGTTGCGGAGCGACGGTCAAGGAGTACGGCCATCTGCTGCGTCACGACTCCCAGTACGCAGGCAAGGCGCAGCGTGTCTCTGAACTTGCGAAAGACCTGTCGGAAGTCCTGCTCGACAATCTCGAAGCGCTGCAAAAGCGTGTGCCCAACCGCAAGAATGGCAAGACCGGCAAGATCGCCTATCACCCGCCCTGCACGTTGCAACACGGCCAGCAGTTGAAGGGCGTGGTCGAGAAGGTGCTCGCCGGTGTGGGGGTGAGCGTCATGCTGCCGCAGGACAGTCACATCTGCTGCGGCTCGGCGGGCACCTATTCCGTCACCCAGCCGGAACTGTCGCATCAACTGCGCGATGCCAAGTGGAAGTCGCTCGACGCGCTCGATCCCGAACTCGTCGTGTCGGCCAACGTGGGCTGCATCTGCCATTTGCAGGCGACGGCCAAGGGCGAACACGCCCGCGACCACGCGCCGGTGCAGCACTGGGTCGAACTGCTCGACCGGATGATCGCGTCGGCCTGAGCGACCGGGCGGGCGACACCGCCCCTTCCTCGCTCGGTATACGTCGTCCCTGATTGATTGTCCCGATGACCGGGACAATCAATCCCTCCCCCGCCCGTTTATCTGTACGATCCCGCTCCCTAGAATCGGGGCTAAGTCAGTCGTCGGCGTCGTTGAAGACGTCGCACGGCTGAGCCGACCCTTAGCCTGTATTACCGATTCCCTCACCGGAGCCCGTCATGATCGATACCAAAACCGCCCCGTACGCTGCCCTATTGCTGCGCGTCTCGCTGGGTATCCTGTTCCTCGCCCACCTGTCGCTCAAGGTGTTCGTCTTCACCATTCCCGGCTTCGTCGGCTTCATGGGCTCGCTAGGTCTGCCGCCGGTGCTCGCCTATGTCACGATGGCGCTTGAGCTGATCGGTGGGCTGATGCTGATCACCGGGTTCTATGCACGCTGGGCCGCCCTGCCGCTCGCCGCGCTGATGCTCGGTACCATCGTCTCGGTGCATGGCCACAACGGCTGGTTGTTCACCAACAAGGGCGGCGGCTGGGAATTCCCGGCGTTCTGGCTCGTAGGCCTGCTGTCGGTCGCCTTGCTGGGCGATGGCGCCTTCGCCATTCGCCGCGCTCGCGCCGAGTGATTCAGGCCGATGCCATCGCCCCTTCATTGCCCCGTCAGGGGATGACGGGGTGATGGCGATGCCAGTCCGTCGTTACCGCTGATTCGCGACGTCATGTCGCAACGTCGATTCGCTGTTTTGCAGGAGTGATTGCCATGTCTGCCCTTCCGACCCTCTTCGTCTCCCACGGCTCGCCGCTGCTCGCGGTCGATCCGGGCCGCACCGGCCCGTTGCTGACGGCGCTGGGGCGTGCGGTGCCGCGTCCCAAGGAAATTCTCGTGATTTCTCCGCATTGGTCGACGCCCGCACCGCGCGTGGGTAGCCTCGCGCAGCAACGCACGATCCACGATTTCGGCGGTTTCCCGCGCGAACTCTACGAACTGGAATACCCGGCACCGGGCGCCCCGGCACTGGCCGAGCGGACGGTGCAGCGCCTGCGCGACGCCGGGCTGCCGGCGGTGACCGATGATCAATGGGGGCTCGATCACGGCGCATGGGTGCCGCTGAGCTATCTGTTCCCGGAAGCCGATATCCCGGTCACGCAGTTGTCGCTCCAGCGGCACATGGGCCCGGAATACCAGTATCGGCTCGGGCAAACGCTCGCCCCGCTCGCCGACGACGGCGTGCTGATCGTGGCGTCCGGCAGCTTCACGCACAATCTGCATGAGGTGTTCCGCGCGCCGTCGGAGGACCGTGCCGAAGCGCCGTATCTGGCCGAATTCGTCGCGTGGTTCACCGAGCATCTGGCGAAGATGGATCTCGACGCGCTGTTCGACTACCGGGCACGCGCGCCGCACGCCGAGCGTGCCCATCCGACCGACGAGCACCTGCTGCCGATCTACATCGCGATGGGTGCGGCCGACAATGCGCTCAGCCAGACGCACTTCGACACCGGCTCGACCTACGGCGCACTGCGCATGGACGCCTTTGCCTTCGGCAACGCGGCACCGTCGCTCGCGCGCGCAAACGCGCTGGCACAATAGCAACAATGACAGCGACGACGGACAAGGGTTGTCCGCCCTCGCTGTCGCGCCATCTCATCGCACGACTCTGAGGAGCATCGCCCCGGCATGAACAAACTTCGCGAGATCGAGTGCTTCATCGCCGTGGTCGAATCGGGCAGCTTCGTGAAGGCGGCCGATTCGCTGGGCATCTCGAAGACGGCCGTCTCGCGCTACGTTGCCGACCTCGAAGCGCGTCTGGGCACGCGCCTGCTTCAGCGCACCACGCGACGCCTGTCACTGACCGAGCCCGGCCAACGTTATGTCGAGCGCTGCCGCCAGATCCTCGCGGAGCTGGACGAAGCCGACGCCATGGCCGGCGAGCAGGACGGCCAACCCGCTGGCGCGCTGCGCATCAACGCACCTCACACCTTCGGCGTGCTGCATCTCGCGCCGCTTTGGCCCACGTTTCTCGCGCAGTTCCCGCAGGTCTCCCTGGACATCACGCTGAGCGACCGGCTCGTCGATATCGTCGACGAAGGTTACGACCTCGCCATCCGCATCTCGCGCCTGCCGGATTCGTCGCTCGTGCATCGGCGGCTGGCCGGCACCCGCTTGCTGCTGTGCGCATCGCCGGGCTATCTCGCGCAGCACGGCACACCGGCGCACCCCAGCGAACTCACACGCCACGAGACCGTCGGGTACAGCAATTTCCTGCACCGGAAGGAATGGCATTTCGACGGACCGGACGGCCCCGTCTCCGTGCAGACGCATGCCCGGCTGATTGCCGACAATGGCGACACCTGCGTCGCGGCCGCCATTGCGGGCAGCGGCATCATCCTGCAACCGGCGTTTCTCGTGCAGGACGCCGTTCGCGACGGCCGTCTCGTCGAATTCCTGCCGGAGTACACGCAGGGTGAGCGCGGCATCTATGTGGTCTACCCGTCGCGCAAGTACCTGAGCGCGAAGGTCCGCGCGATGATCGACTTCCTCGTCGAGGCGTTCGCCATGCCCGGCTGGCTGGCACTTGACCGGCCTGTCGCAAACCTGCCTGCATCCACCACGAAAGCCCCCTGAATCGCCTGCGAACGGTTGGCAAAACACCGGAACCCCACGGATATTTATTGGCGACGGCGTTTGTCACTTATACTGGTGGGCCTGTCGTCCCATTACTGATATTTTGGAAAACTTCTTACTGATCGTCGCTGCGATCCTGCTGGTGTTGCTCAACGGCTTCTTCGTGGCGGCGGAATTCGGCCTCGTCAAACTGCGCCAGACGCGCGTTCATGTCATTGCCCGCCAACGGGGTTGGCGCGGTCGTATCCTGGCCAAGGTCCACGGCCAACTCGATACTTACCTCTCTGCGTGCCAGCTCGGCATCACCCTCGCCTCGCTCGGTCTTGGCTGGATCGGTGAACCCGCCTTCGCACGCATTCTCACGCCGCTGTTCGAACTCGTGGGCGTGAGCTCCCCGGAGCTGATTCACGCGCTGGCGTTCTTCATCGCGTTCTTCACGATTTCGTACCTGCACATCGTCGTGGGCGAACTCGCGCCGAAATCGATGGCGTTGCGCATGCCGGAAGCCGTCTCCGTATGGACAGCCGCACCGCTGTACGGCTTTTACTGGCTGATGTATCCGGCCATCTGGGTGCTCAACCACAGTGCCAACCGTCTGCTGCGCTGGACAGGGCTTGACCCGTCGCACGGCACCGACGCGCACTACTCGGCCGACGAAATCAAGCTGATCGTGCGCCGGGGCGCCTCCAGCGAAAAGCTCTCGCGCGACGACTGGAACGTGGTGGCCTACGCCATCGATTTCAGCGATCTGACGGTCTCCGACCTGATGCGTCCGATGAGCGAAGTGGCGGCCTTCCGTCGCAACGCCACGTTCCGGGAGAACATGGACACGGCCTATCGCCATCGCTACAGCCGCTACCCGTTCTTCGACAACGACGGCGAAACCGTGCTCGGCGTGGTCCACCTGAAGGATCTGTTCCTTGCCGAACACCACGGTCAGTCCATCGAGGATCTGGGCAGCATGGCGCGTCCGGTCGAGCGAGTGAAGCCCGACATGCCGGCGCGCGAGCTCTTCAGCCGCTTCCGCCGGGGCGCACCGCACTTTGCCATCGTAGGATGGCCGGACCAGAAACCCATCGGCTTCCTCACGCTCGATAACCTGCTCTCCGCGCTGGTCGGCAAGATCCGCGACGAATTCCGTCAGACGGAAGACGACTGGACCCGCATGGAAGACGGCACGCTCATCGGGCGCGGCAGCCTGCCGATCCTGACGCTGGAACGCGCGCTCGGCCTCGACATTCCGAGCGAGCACGCCGAATCCGTGGGCGGCCTCATCATGAACGCGCTGGGCTATCTGCCGCGCGAGGGGCAGAAGGTCGATTTCGACGGCTTCTCGGTGGTCGTCAAGAAGATGCAAGGCCCGCGCATCGTGCTCGTTCGCATTTACCCCGACGGCGTACGTGAAGCGCGCGGCGAGCCCCCCGTTGCGCGCGATGTGGCGATGCAACAACGCGAGGATTGATCCCCGATTGATGCCCGTCATGTCGCTTGCCAGAATACCTACTAAGCGTGACATCGCCCGTCAGAGGCCAAGCTAAGGGTCACGCAAGGCATGACTGGGCACGGCAACGGTAGTTCGTCGAAACAGAGCCAGGGGAGGCGATGGTGGACGGCACGGGGAAGTTGTCACTCGATGCGCTGATCGGCACTTGCTATGACGGAGTGCTCGACGACGCGCGCTGGGATCAGGCGTTGCGCGATTTCAATCAGTGGGCCGGCGGCATGGGGTTCCACTCGGTGACCTGGGATCGCGCGCGTCACTGCGCCACGCGCGACTCCAATTCGCTCGACGCCTCGCCCGATCTCATCCGCGAGTTCGTCGAGAAGCTCGCCCCCACCGACCCGCGCGTCGCCCTCATGCTGCGTCAGCCCGTCGGGCACGCCATGCGGTGCCATCATCACCTGAGCGATCGCTACGTCGCGCGCAGCGAGCTGTTCAACGACTTCCTCATTCCGAACGGCGTGCGCTATACCTACGGCCTGCATCTCGATGGCGCGGACGGTACCAGCGAGTTGCTCGCCATTCTGCGCAGCCCGGATCACGTGCCGTTCGAAGAGGCGGACAACGCGCCTGAACTGGAAATCCTGACGAAGCACATCGCGCGCGCTGCGCGCTTGCGGGCCGGCACACGGCATCTGCAAGCCCAGGCGGCGATCGGCATGGCCGTGCTCGATCATCTCGAGATGGCCATCGTCATCACCGACGACACCAGTCACGCGCACTACCTGAACGTCGCGGCACACCAGATCCTCGGGGCGACGCGCAACGTCGGCATTCGTGGCGGGAAGTTCTCGGCGCTACTGCCGAGCGACGAGCAGGCGGTGCGACGCCTGATCACCAATGCAACGGCGGCGATGCCGGTGGCAGGGAGTCATCGATTGCATGGGGACAACCAGCACCACTGGGTGGTCACGGTGCTGCCGCTGCGCGAGTCGCACGCCTGCTCGGCGCCGTGGCAACGTCCGATGGCGATGCTGACGATCGGTGAACTGGACCGTCGCATGACGCTCGGCCCGTACACGCTCAAGGTGCTGTTTGGCCTGTCGCCGGCGGAGGCGCGGCTGGCGCAGGCACTGGCGGAAGGCCGCGAACTGGCCCAGTACGCGCAGGACGCCAATGTCGCCATCAACACCGCACGCACGCAACTGCGTCACATCTTCGACAAGACGGGCTGCCGCCGGCAAGCGGACCTGCTGCGGCTGCTTCACGCGATTCCGGCGTTGAGAATACAGGCGCCGGGTTGACGGCCGGCGGCCTACGAAGCGCCGAGGCAAACAAAAAGGGCGACCGATGGCCGCCCTTTTTATTTCTGTCGATCGCGGGGATCCGCGACGTGGCTTCGCTCAACCGCGCGCGAACGCCTTGCGATTGAGTTCAAGCTGCGTGATGAGCTTTTGCAGGCGCGACTCGGCCGTGCGCGAGAGCGCAATGAAGCGGCAACCGATGTGGTACTCGATATCCTTCGCGAGCGGCACGGCACGCACCGCGCAGACTTCCAGATCGACCTGCACCGTCCCGTAGTCGCGCAGCTCGATCTCCACGTGCATGAGCATCGAGCCCTTCGGAATCTCGGCAGCCCCTTCGGCCTTCGTACGCAGACCGACACCGCCCAGCGAAAGATCGAACACCGCCAGACGCATCGGCGTGTCGTCCGGGAATTTGACCGTGCACTGATACGGATCCAGGATCGGCGTCTTCACACGGAAATAGTCGCGGCGCTGCAAGCGCACGAGCGTTTCCGGATACGACGAATAGAACGCCGGATAGCCTTCGTATTCACGTTCCTCGACATCGCCGATGGGGAAATGCACCTGAATGCCTTCGGGCACACCGACAAACAGCGCGCGCTTGTTTGCGAGCAATGCGCGGTTCTCCGTCTCGATGCCGCCCCAGTCGAAGTAGAAACCGCGGGCTTGCGGCTCGACCTTGAGCAGACGCGTGACGAGCTGACGCTGGCCGTTCGCGAAGTACACCGTCATGAAGTCGCCGCGGGTCGCCAGATGACGCAGCACGCCGCCAATCTCCAGCGGGTTGCTGATGCGATACGAATCATGCAGTTGAGACTCTTCGTCCGTGGGCGCCGGTGTCACCTGCGGTTCTGTCGTTTCCATACCTGATCTTCTATTTGTCCCCGTGACGGCCGCGCGCAACCACGCGATCCGTACGTAATAAAGCCGCTGCGATGCGCAACGCCAGGGCAACTCCCCGCCCATTGGCGCCGGCACCGCGTATCGGGTCATGAACGTTAACGGTCACCGACCGGAAATATTGAGTGCTCCGGCGCGTCAGCATACTGCTCCCCGTGCCACGCGCCACACCCGGGCCTTTCCAGAGCCCTGCCATCGCTTTCACATCCTTATTGCCCGGCGCCGTGACCCACGCCGCCGTCACATCCACATCACCCGCGCACTTCCCGAGCCCGATCAGCGATGCACCGCTGCCATCAACGCGCCGAAGCCCATGAACACGCCGCCGCTGATGCGGTTGAACGCCTTGAGCACGCGCGCTTCGCGCAGATACGGCGCGATGCGCAAACCGCCGGTCGCGTAGACCATGTACCAGCTCACCTCGATGACGGCGAAGGTGCTGAGCAGAATCGCGAACTGCGGCAGCTTGGCAGCCGTCGGATCGATGAACTGCGGCAGGAAAGCCGCTGCGAAGAGGATTGCCTTCGGATTGCTGGCCGCGACCAGGAAACCGGACTTGTACAGCTTGCCGAAGCTCGAATCGGCGGCCAGCGCCGGCGTAGCGAGCTTCGCCGCCTCATCCTGCGTGTTCACCGGCGAGCGCCAGCTCTTGTAACCGAGATAGACGAGATAGGCCGCGCCGATATAGCGCAGCGTGTCGAACAGCATCGGCCAGGCCTTGAGCAGTGCGCCCAGACCGGCTGCCGAGATCGACATCATGGCGATGAGCGCCGTCATGCAGCCGGCCATCGTCCCCAGCGACGCGCGCAACCCGTGGCGTGCGCCGTGCGTCATGACGAGCAGCATGTTCGGTCCCGGCGTTGCCGAGACGAAAAAAGTGGTGACTATGAACAGCCACCAGGTTTGCAGGCTCATGATTGCCCCGGAAAAATGCGTATGCGTGCGCGAATGGAAATGCGATCAGGCATTGTAGCGTCGAACCGTGACGGTGGCATCGTCCGCGTGCACGTCCGATACGATTCTGCACGTTCTGAGAACGCGTGCGTCAGGCAGTCAAAATACGACGGGGAAATACGACAGGCAGAAAACAAACAGGCCCGATGACTTTCGTCATCGAGCCTGTTGATCGCGGGACATCGCCTCGCCCGAAAGCGAGCGCGACATCACGAGAAGCGGTCAGCCCTTAGATGGGCTTGATGTTCGCAGCTTGCTTGCCCTTCGGGCCAACCTTAACTTCGAACGAGACCTTTTGGTTCTCTTGCAGCGACTTGAAGCCGTCGACCTTCACTTCCGAGAAGTGAGCGAACAGGTCTTCACCGCCGGCGTCCGGGGTGATGAAGCCGAAGCCCTTTGCGTCGTTGAACCACTTAACAGTACCGGTTTCCATGTTTTTTCCTAATAAAACAATAGCTTGAGGTCGGAATGACCTCGTGAAGCGCTGACAATCAAGGGAAAATGAAGGACTAGAAACCAGCGAGAAGCAGGAAAACTACGTCTGACAACAACTTCGCGGCTTGACAATCTGCAGTTGGTTTTATACGTGTCGCGCCGACGCTTGTCAACAGGGGAAATACCGCAAAATAAGTAACAAATTCCGCAAATAGGCGGGAATTTGGGCACTCTTCGAATGTCCGACGGCCTGTCGACGCCCGTACAATGGGCGTTTTGTCCCGCGCCTATGCCGTTGTCGCGCGTCCAGCCCGAGTTTTGTGCTGTCTGAAACCGTTTTCCGACGATTTTCCCCTATTCGACGCACACACCCGAAAAGTGCCACGGCTGGCACGTGATGCAACCGCGAGCGGGTCTCCACCCTCAGAAACTTTTACCTGCCCACGGATGGAGCCTAATCGTCTTTTCCGCTTTTTGAGGCCGCTACCCCTTCTGCGACCTCTGCGACTGTTGCCTCTGCTGCAAACTTCGCCATCGCAAGCCGACGTCGGCACGCCCGCCCGGTCGCACAGGTTCGCGCGCTGTCGTACCCATCTGCTCAGCCTGACCGTGTGCGCCACGCTGGCCGCCTGCGCCGGCTCGCCGACGTATGGCCCGGTACCCGCCGGCAGCTATCGTGTGCAGTCCGGTGACACGCTCTATGGCATTGCTCGCGCGAACAACACCAGCACGGCCAATCTGGTGAACTGGAACAGCCTGGCCGACGCCGACAAGATCGAGGTCGGGCAGGTGCTACGTGTCGTGCCGCCGCCGGGGGCCACTAGCACGCCGGCGCCGGTGGCATCGGCCGGCGGGAGTTCGCCGTCGACGGCGTCACGTCCGCGGGCGCAAGGCCGCCCCGCGCCGAAACCTGCGCCGGTGCCCGCCGCCCCGCGCACGGCCACCAACAAGATTCCCATGACGTGGCCCGCCACCGGCAACGTGCTGGCGAACTACAACGGCAGCAGCAACAAGGGCATCGATATCGGCGGCAAGGTTGGCGATCCGATTTACGCGGCGGCGGCTGGCAAGGTGGTCTATGCGGGCAACGGGCTGCGCGGCTACGGCAACCTCGTGATGGTGCAGCACGAGAATGGCTACCTCACCGCTTACGCGCACAACAGCGCGTTGCTCGTGAAGGAAGGGGCGGCCGTCACGAAGGGACAGCAAATCGCAAAGATGGGCGACACGGACTCGCATGGCGTCGTGAAGCTGCACTTTGAAGTCCGTCAGAAAGGCACGCCGTTCAATCCGAGCGACTTCCTGCCGCCACGCTGACAAGCGGCAAGCCGGGTGAAATCGATACGCATCCGGTAAGCCGATCTGCACAAACAAAAACGGCAAGGCGCGAAGCCTTGCCGTTTTTTATCGTGCAATCGACGCGGCATCAGACCGCATCAAGCGACATCATGCCGACGCCAGAAATCCCTGCGACAGTCCGTTGGCGCGCGCATCGCACCATTCCGGGTGCGCACGGGGATCGGTCCACACCAGCAAGTGAAGCGCCGCGAGTGCGCGTGGATCGTTGAGCAACTCCCACTTCTGCGTGTTCGTCAGCTTGGTCGGGCCTTTGAGCAACGCGGTCTCGACACGTCCCGCACGCAGCGCATCGCGCTTCGCATCGTCGAGTGTCGGTTTCACGCTCGACGCGACGAGCGCGTTGGCCATCGGGTCGATCACCGCGTCGACGAACCCGACATGCTTGCCTGCCTCGGCGGTGTACTTCTCCGTCATGCGCAATTCCTTCGGCGGCCATGACTCTTCCGGAATGAGGAACAGACGCGCGCGCTTGAGACCGCGTCCGAGCGAAACCCGGCTGGAGAAGACCGACACCGGGATCGAGATCATCATCGAGCCGACGATCGGCATCAGCCACCAGATGAAGTCCGGGTTGAGCCAATAGACGACACCGCCCCACGCCATCCCGATCACGGTCTGCAACCCATGGCGGCGAATGGCTTCGCCCCAATGCGTTTCTGCATCTTCACGCGGCGGCGACTTCCATTGGATCGCAATGCCCGTGAGCGCCGCCAGCACGAACTGCGTGTGGAACAGCATGCGCACCGGGGCGAGCACTGCGGAAAACACCATCTCGATGAACATGCTCACCGTCACGGCAAACCAGCCGCCGAAGCGTTTCGCGCCCTTCACCCAGATCAGCAGCACCGCCAGGATCTTCGGCAGGAACAGCAACGTGGCCGTGGCCGAGAACAGCGCCAGCGCCCGCTCCGGATGCCACTCGGGCCAGACCGGGAACAACTGACGCGGCGCCGTAAAGTATTCGGGCACCACCAGCGTGTGCTTGGCCAGCAGACACGTCGAGAGAATCAGGAAGATGAACCACAGCGGCGCCGACACGTAAGCCATCGCGCCCGTGACGAACACCGCGCGATGCACCGGGTGCATGCCTTCCGCCAGGAACAGACGGAAGTTCATCAGGTTGCCCTGACACCAGCGACGGTCACGCTTGAGTTCGTCGAGCAGGTTCGGCGGCATTTCTTCGTAGCTGCCGGGCAGGTCGTAGGCGATCCACACGCCCCAGCCCGCACGACGCATGAGCGCCGCTTCGACGAAATCATGCGACAGAATCGCGCCCGACATCGCGCCCTTGCCCGGCAGCGGCGCGAGTGCGCAATGCTCCATGAAGGGCTTCAGACGAATGATGGCGTTGTGCCCCCAGTAGTGCGATTCGCCGAGTTGCCAGTAGTGCAGGCCGGCGGTGAACAGCGGGCCGTAGACACGTCCGGCGAACTGTTGCAGACGGGCATAGAACGTTTCACGTCCGGCTGCGAGCGGCGCCGTCTGGATCAGCCCTGCGCTCGGGTGCGACTCCATCATGCGCACCAGCTTCGTCAGGCATTCACCGCTCATGACGCTATCCGCGTCCAGCACGATCATGTAGCGATAATCGCTACCCCAGCGGCGGCAGAAGTCGTCGAGGTTGCCGCTCTTGCGCTTCACGCGACGTTGCCGGCGGCGATAGAAGATGCGACCGAAGCCGCCGACCTCGCGACACAACGCCTGCCAGGCATCGACTTCCGCCGTGCAGTTGTCGGCCTCGTTGGAATCCGACAGGATGAAGAAGTCGAAGCGCTCCAGCGAGTCGGTCCGGGCGAGCGACTCGTAGGTCGCGCGCAGACCGGCGAACACGCGGCCGACGTCTTCGTTGCAGATCGGCATGACGATGGCGGTACGTGCATCCTGCGCGATGGGCGCATCGCCCGCCGCCATCTTCGAGATCATGTGACGCTCGCCGCCGAACAGCAGGACGAAGAAGCCGAAGATGGCCGTCCAGAATCCGGCGGACACCCAGCCGAAGAGCAGCACGAACAGCACAAGCACGGAGAATTCGAGCGGATCGGCGCCGTGATACGGCAGCACCGACGCCATGAAGTGCGTGGCGAGCGCCGTCTGCGCGATCATCAGCGCAAGCAGCATCCAGCGGCGGCGACGCCCTGCTTGCGACCACTTGCCCTTCGGATCGGGCGCGTCGCGCACGAGCGGATCCGGGTCTTGGCGGCCGGTGATCTTGCGCCACAGGCGGGCGAGCGGATTGAGCGACCAGGGACGCGGAATCAGCGACGTGCGCCGAACCGGCGGTGCCACGCGCAACGTCTGCACGCCGCGCACTTCATTCAGCCCGGCCGCAGCGGCCAGCGAACCGCCTTCGGTCAGCGAAAGACGCACCGGTTGCGAGGCGAGCACGGCATCGCTGTCGGATTCGATCTCCGCGAGATCGTGGGCGTGCCATGCCGCTGTCGCCACCGCCGTCGGTGCGACAGTCGCGTCAGTCTGGCCGTCGATCTGCGACGTCTTGCCGACGTCAGTCGACGGAAGCGTCGACGCAAGCGTCGACGGGAGTGCCAACGCAGGCTCAGTGTCAACAGACGGTGTGCCCTCGCCGGCGACATGGGTCCCGCGTGCGGCGAGCAAACGCTGCAAGCGAGTCAGGATGTCGAGCGAATCGCCGCCGTCACGCTTCGCCTGCGCGAGCAGGGCGCGACGTTTCTCGGCGGGCAGGGGCAGCCGGTCGACATAAAGCTCGTCGACCGGAATATCGGAGCGCTCGCTCACTCGGGGGGTAACAGGTAGCTCCACGTTTCGGATAGGGTGTTACTGCCGTTGCGCAGGTAAGCGCGCATTTCGACGGGTTTCTCGGAATCGAGGCGGCGCATGCGAAGCATGACGCGATAGCCTCCCGTGACGTCATTGCGCTGCGTCTGCACTTCAAGGATCTTGCCGTTACCGTCGATGGACACATTGCCTTCGACCTTGGCGTCATCCGGCAATTTCTTGAGCGCCGGGCCCTCGAAATCGAGCGCGAACAGCAGACTGTCGTCTGGTTTTCCCCGGTAGCCGTGACCACGGCGGCTTTGCGTCACCCACGCGAGAGGCGGGCGTTTGTCATTATCCTTTTGCCACGTCAGCCGGTACTCCAGCCCATACGGCTGCTTCGGCTTCGGCGGTGCATCGGGTACCCAATAGGCGACGATGTTGTCGTTGGTTTCGTCCGGTGTAGGAATCTGCACCAACTCTACACGACCTTGTCCCCATTTGCCCTTGGGTTCGACCCAGGCGCTCGGGCGCGACTCATAATGGTCTTCAAGGTCCTGATAATTGTTGAAGTCGCGATCGCGTTGCACCAGCCCGAAACCACCGGGGTTGGACAGCGAGAACGACGACACGAGCAGACGCTTTGGATTGACGAGCGGACGCCAGATCCATTCGCCGGTGCCGGACTGAATGGAGAGGCCGTCGGAGTCGTGCACTTCGGGACGATAGTCGGGTGCCGGCGGCTGCTGGTTTTCGCCGAAGAAGAACATGCTGGTCAGCGGGGCAATGCCCAGCTTGGTCACGTTCTCGCGCAGGAACAGCTCGGATTTGACGTCGACGGTCGTGTCCACACCCGGACGCAGCGTGAAGCGGTAGGCCCCGGTAGCGCGCGGCGAATCGAGCAACGCGTAGATGATCAGCTCTTTGGCGCCCGGCGCGGGACGCTGAATCCAGAATTCGGTGAAGCGCGGAAACTCTTCACCGGAGTTCAGCGCGGTGTCGAGCGCGAGACCGCGTGCGGACAGGCCGTACGTCTGGTTCTTGCCCAGCGCACGGAAATAGCTCGCGCCGAGGAAGACCATGACTTCGTCTTTGTACTTCGGCGTGTTGACCGGGTAGTGGATCCGGAACCCGGCGAAGCCTAAGCCTCGCAGTTGCTTCGGGTCGACCTTGAGCGCACCGAAGTCGAACATGTCCGGGCTATAGCGGATTTCGCGCACGCTGTTGCCCATCAGTTCGTTGATCTTGACAGGACGGTCGTAGTACGAGCCTTCATGGAAGAACATCAGCTCGAACGGCAGCTTCTGCGCACGCCACAGCGCCTTTTCGGGCTTGAAGCGAATGTTGCGATAGCGGTCGTAGGTGAGGTTCTGAAGGTCTTTGGGAAGGTTCGGATCCTTCGGCTTGTAACGGCTGTTCGCGAGCGTGCGAGCCTGTTTGGCGACGTCGTCGAACGAGAAAGCATGCGCGGCGCCTGAGACGAGCGCACAGACGCTGAGCACACTGGCGATCGCCAGGCGCAGGGCACGGTGGGAAATCATGCGGGAAACCGCGTTGGGCAGGAATTCCATCGGCAGTGGGAAGGGCATGTAACGCGCGTGCCGACCGTAGCCAGCGTGCGCCGAACGCGCAATTTTACCCGTTCATTCACCGATTGACTAAAGATGCATCGGCAAAACCTTCGAAGCAGGCACTCACATTACCCCTATCGTCTGCTGTGGCGGTGCTTCCGGCGCGTCATAAATTTGTGACTATTTGTGACCAAAGGGGCATTTGAAAGGATTTCCCTGCCTTTCTTGCCACTTTTCAGTCATTTTTTCGACATTCCTGCACCATTTCCCTGCCATTCGAGGCGAAATTTCGCGCGAAGCGTCACTACTTCGCTCACGACTTTGTTTTCGCCCCGACGGAAACGCCCTCCGCTGTCATCTGCCGCCCGCTAGCGGCTCGCCATCGCGAGCAATCCCCCCAGCGTCATCAGCGCGCCGCCAATGGTGCGTCGCACGAGATGCTGCCGCCGGACCATCGCCGCACGCATCCACCCCGCCGAAAAGCCAAGCGCCACGAGGCTGAACCACACCCAATGGGCAAACGACATGAATGCGCCGTACGCCAGCCCCAATCCCCACCCGGTGCCCGGATGAACGACCTGTGTGAAGGTACTCACAACGAACAACGTGCACTTCGGATTCAACGCGTTGGTGAAAAAGCCCGTGCGGAAGGCTTGCAGGTCTTCGCGCCAGCGAGTGGCTATCTTTTCATCCGAATCGATCGCTGCCGTCGACAACGCAGGCGACTCCTCGGTGACATCGACGACTGGCGACCGATCCTTCAATGTCCGCCAGCCGATGTAGACCAGATACGCCGCCCCGACCCATTTGATGCCGGTGAACAGCCACGGCACCTGCGCAATCAACAACCCGACGCCCACCAACGTGTACGCCACATGTACCTGCACTCCCGCCGCAATACCCAACGCTGCCCATAACCCCGCCCTGCGACCGTGACGCCAGCTCTCGCGTGTCACCATCGCGAAATCCGCACCCGGGCTGATTACCGCCAGCACCGTGATCGTCATTACCGCCAACAACTCTTGCATGATGAATTCTCACTGATTGATTTGAGGACGATGGCTGGGTGGGGACGGTGTTTTTGCCGGAATTGATGCCCGAACCGAGCCCGAACCGATGCCATCGCCGCGACGGACCGGGGCCCTATTCCGCCCCTCAGACATAGACCCAACTCGGTTCAGAACAGGGCCCCGATCCGCCGCTCATCGCACTCTTCGCGCTCCGGCGCTAACGTCTTTTCGTCGCTTCGGGGGTATTTTCCTTGGTCTTTTCTTGCCCGAAAAACGATGTTTTTGGCTTCTCATCCGTGATAATTTCTCACGTATGACGCGCCCCCTGCCCCTCAACGCCCTTCAAGTCTTCGACGTCGCCGCCAGCGAACTCAGCTTCGCCCGCGCCGCCGACAGACTCTTCGTCACCCACGGTGCCGTCAGCCGGCAAATCCGCACGCTCGAACTCGCCCTCGGCTTTCCCCTCTTCGAACGCCGCAACCGCGCCGTCTTCCTCACCCCCGCCGGTACCCGCCTCCACGCCACCACCCGGCAAATGTTCGATCAACTCGCCTCCACCGTCGCCAGCCTCCACGCCAGCGCCGCCTCGCGCACGCTCGTCGTCTCCTGCGAACCCACCCTCGCCATGCGCTGGCTCATTCCCCGCCTCGGCACGCTCGCTCAGACACACCCCGACATCGCCCTCCACCTTCACTCCGCCGGTGGCCCGCTCGACTTCGAAAACACCGGTGTGGACGTCGCGATCCGACGCAATGACTTCTTCTGGGGCCATACCCTCGCCGCCGAACCGCTCGCCGACGAATGGATCGGACCGGTCGGACTGCCCGCCTCGTTTGCTGCCCCACGTCTGAATCCGCTCGGCACGCGCACCCGCCCCAGCGCCTGGCAAGACTGGCTGCGCGCCATGCAATCGACCCGACGCGATTCGCCGCCCACACTTCCCTCACTCGAAGCACACGGCAAGACGCCGCCGTTCGAACACTTTTATCTGAGCCTGCAAGCCGCCGGCGCCGGACTCGGCGCCGCCATCGGATCGGTCTACATGGTGAGCGACGAACTGAGCGCAGGCCGCCTCGTCGCCCCCTACGGCTTTATCCGCGACGGCTCGGGATATGTCGCGCTCTCACGCGAGCCCTTCGCCGCAAACCCGGCCAAGGAAGCCCTGCTGGCATGGCTGCGCCACGCGCTGGCGGACGCCGCGTCGCCATGGATCGAAAACTCGCAGTGAACTGAAGCGGGCGTTATCAGGCGCGAGGGTCGCGCGGCGCGTGACTGGAATCGGAATCGGGGGCGGGCCCCGTGGCCGCGGAGCGGGAAGCGGACGGATGAGACTCCGCAGGAGGTGAAGCCGACGAAGCCGAGGGCGACGGCGATGTCGACTGCGCAGCCGCGACAGGCACCGGCACCGGCGCAGGACCTGCCGCCGCACTCGCCGCATCTTCGGTCTGGGCAACGGCAGGCGGCCCCTTCGGCAGCATTCGCACGCCACGCCAATTGCCCCACTTGTAGTACGTCAGCGCCATGACGAGCGACACGGCGAATCCGAGCGGGAAGCTCCACCAGATCGCCTCGGCCCCCCACGTCTTTTGCATCTGCCACGCGAACGGCAAGCGGATCACCCACTGCGAGACGAACAGGATGACGAGCGGTGCCGTGACCGCCCCGGTGGCCCGCACAACGCCGAACAGCACGATGGTCACCCCGAACAGCACGAACGACCACGCCACGACCGCATTGATGTGCTGCGCCACCGAGATGGCATAGCCATCGCCCGGCAAGAAGGCGTTCATGAACTGTTTGTTGAACAACAGAATGGCGATGACCAGCGCGCCGGTCATGACAAAGTTCAGTCCGACGCCGACACGTCCGATCTTCGATACGCGATCCCATAACCCCGCACCGACGTTCTGCGCGGTCATGGACGACACGCCCGCACCGATCGCCAGCGCCGGCATCTGCACGTACGTCCACAACTGCGACGCTACGCCGTAGGCCGCCGTGGTCTGCGATCCGTAACCGTTGACGAATCCCATCATCACCATGGCCGACGACGAGATCACCACCATCTGCAATCCCATCGGCAATCCCTTGACGACGATCAGCCGTAACAGCCCCGGATCGATGCGCAGATACTTCCAGTCGCGACGCGTGAGCCACAGCGGATCGCGCCGCCGATACAAGGTGTACATGAGCGCCGCGAGGCTCACCGTCTGTGCGATGAGCGTGGCGCCCGCCGAGCCCGCAATGCCGAACGGCGGGATCGGTCCCCAGCCGAAGATGAGCAACGGGTTGAGCGCGATGTCGAGTCCCGCCGACAACAGCATGAAACGAAACGGGGTGCGAGCGTCGCCCGCGCCTCGCAGCGCCATCATGACGAAGTTGTAGAAGTACATCACCGGCAGCGCCACGAAGATGATGCGCAGATACGCGACAGCAAACTCGCGTGCATCGCCTGGTGTCCCCAATGCGCCCAGCAACTCGGGCGTGAAGACGTAGCCGAACACGGACACGCCAACCGACATCAGCACGAAGAACGTCGCGCTCGTGCCGACGATGCGCTGTGTCAGCACATGATTCTTCGCACCGATGGACTGACCGATGAGGATGGTGTTGGCCATGCTGATGCCGAAGACGACACCGAGCAGGAAGAACAACAGGATGTTGGCGTTGGACGCGGCAGTGAGCGCCGACTCGCCGAGATAATGGCCGATCCACATGGCGTTGATCGACGCGTTGAGCGATTGCAGCACGTTACTGCCGAGCACCGGCAGCGAGAACCAGAACAGGGTCTTGCCGATGGGGCCGCGCGTGAGATCCTGTTCGGCCATGGTCCGCCTTATTTGGTGTCGAACTTCACGCCGGCCGCCGGTGACGGCACGCTACATCGGTGGCCACGCACATTGTCGAGGAATCGCTGGATCAGCGGCAGGATCTTGGCTTCGATATCTCCGTGCCCGTATCCGAAGCCCGCGAAGTTGAAATGCGTCGCGCCATCAACCACCGCCAGCCAGTGACATCCCGGCGGCATATCGGCAAACGGTTCGGTACGCGTCTGCCACTTGCCGTCGAGCGGCTCGTCCCGAGTGCCGGTCACCAGCAGCACCGGCTTGCGAATGTCGTGCCACGCGCCCGCCGGGAAGATCGCGCCCTTGCCCTGTGGCGAGAGCGCGATATAGCCGTCGAAACGATCGTCGCTATCGAGCCCCAGCTTGTTCTTCGCCCCGGCCTCGATCATCACGGTCACCGCGCCCATCGAATGTCCGGCGAAGACCGCCGGTCCCGCATGACACTGACCACGCGCCCAATGCAATGCAGATCCCGCATCTTCGAGACGATCGTCGTACGCTTCGGGGTCCGTAGTGAGCGCAAGCAAACCATCGCGCAACCCGCCATTGCGCACCCGGTCCCGCAAGGAGTCGCGACCGCTTTCCTTGTGCGCCATGGTCACCGCCAGCCAGCCTGACTTCGAGAGCGCACGGCCAAGCCACGACAGCGCATCGCGGTCGTCGCCCGCGCCGGGACTGAGCACGACCACGCCGTTGCAGGCACCGGCAGGCCGGAAGACGTGAAGGTTCGCATAGGCCCCGTCGCTGCGCAGCACGCGCTGGTCGGTGCCCGTCGACATGGAGGCGGAAGCGGAAGACGAGGAAGAAGACGATGCGCTGGAAGCGGGTGCCGCAGGGGCCGACGTGGGCTTCCCAGCAGTGGCGGACACCGCGGTGTCGGCAGCCAAAACATGCGCAGGGAATGTCGAGACGAACGTGGTGACCAGTGTCGTGATGAACGCCGCGAAGATCGTCGCGGCAGTGGACGTGCCGACGCTGTAGACACCACTCGCGACGCGTAACGTCCCGAACGATCGTCCCACCGCCCTGCGCGCCTTTCCGAGCATCCGTTCTCCCCTGGTATCCGGCAGCACGCAGCCAACCCGGGCCCGAAGGGCGCTAGTCCGAAATCATCTGAAGGACCGAGGGATCAGGTTGAGCCGGGGGCAACGGTCTCGCGACGACGCCCCGCTGCGACATCACACGATGAGCCATCTTAGCGCGGATTGCGTATGCGCTCGCATGAATTTTGCATCGTCCTGACGTGTCTCGCGTGCGCAACGCATGTCTTGCAATTCGGACTCACATGCGTTGCCTTTTCACGCGCCTTTGACTGGCATTCGTCGTAGGGACGATGTCCGTTCAGGCGTGCCGATGCTCACCCTCTCTCGCCTCGTGCACCTCTCGCTTCAGGCCGAGCGCCGACGCGTACCCCTGCGGATCGAAACGCCACGTCAACGCGATCAGCGCGACGTTGATGACGACGAGCCCGATCCACGACGGCAGGAAGCTCCCCGTCGCCGCCACGATGGCGCCGGCCGCAAACGGGGCGAGCGCCGCGATGCAAAAGCCCACGCCCTGCATGAACGCCGCCAGCGCCGCCGCGTGACGCGGATGCGCGTGATGATCCAGCGCCAGCACCAGTCCCAGCGAAAAGGTACCGCCCAGACCGAACCCGATACCGCCGATCCACACCCACGGTGCGATGTCCGGCGCGATGACCAGCCCGACGAGACCACCCAGCGTCGCCGCGAGCGCCAACGTCAGCCAGCGGCGGCGATCGACGTGAGCGCGTGCGAGCCACGGCAACATCAGTGCCGCCGCGACCTGACACGCCGTGAGCCCGGCGAGCAACGCGCCGCTGTGCGTCGCGCTCATGCCCCGCGCCTGATAGAACGGCGGCAGCCACGCGACCATCGTCGTGTAAGTACAGTTGATGAGACCGAAGTAGACGGCCAGCGTCCACGCGCGAGGCTTGCGCAACAGATCGAGCATCGACGGCGCCTGATCTGCGATGCGCGCCGTTGCGGCCTGACATGCCGCACGCAGTGCTTCCGCCGTCGCCGGTGTCGCGGGTGTCTCCAGTGTTGCGGCCGATGCCGCCGATGCCGCCGCGCGCGCCAATGGCGCACGCCACCATGCGAACGCGGCCAGACCGACGACGGCCAGCCACATCCCCAACCCGGCGCGCCAGTCGCCCGCCTCGGCGGCCACCCACGGACTCGCGGCTGCCCCGAGGCCGCCGCCGCCCATGAGCGCCGCTGAGTACAGTCCCATCATCGACGTCATGCGCGCGGCGCTGTAGTTCGCTTTCACCACGCCGGGCAGCAACGCCTGAATGATGGCGATGCCAGCGCCCGACACCAGCGCCGTCGCGATCATCGTGACGGTGTCGTCTGCCACGAACCTCGCACCGCACGCGAACGCCAGCGCGGCCAGTCCGAGCAACACACCGCTGCGCTCACCGAAGCGTCGCGTCAGCCCGCTCGCGGCGAACGCGCCCGCCCCCATCGCCAGCACGGGCAGCGACGTGAGCAATGCGGCGACGGGATAGCTCATGCCCGTCGCCTCGCGAATCTGCGGCAGCAGCGGGCTGATGGAGGTGAGCGTCGGGCGCAGCGTAAGCCCCACCGCGACGATGGCCAGCCAAAGCGTCATACCGCCACGCCCTCGCTCACCACCACGTGACCGTTCGCCACGACCCAACGGCGCGGCGCGCGAGTGACGATCGCCTGCGCCGCGTTCAGGGCATCGACCAGTACGAGATCGGCGCGAGCGCCGACGTGAAGTCCGTAGTCCTCGAACCAGCACGCACGCGCGCCCTGATGCGTGACGCAATCGAGCGCGATGTCGAGTTCGTCGTCGCGCCGCAGGTTGTAGCGCAGACCGATCATCATCGCGCGCTCGAGCATGTCGGGCGAGCCGTAGGGCGTCCAAGTATCGCGAATGCCGTCGTTACCGCCGGCGAGCGGCACCCCGGCGCGACGGCAGGCCATGAGCGGCGGCACGATACGCGACGGCGGCGCCGTCGTGATGAGCGCCACCCCGGCATCCGCCAGACGCGCCAGCAACGCATCGGCACGCGCGGCATCGAGTTCGCCCAGGCAGAAGGCGTGCGACACCACCACCTTGCCCTGCATGCCGAGCGCCACAATGCGCTCCAGCATCAACTCGAACGAGAACACGCCCATCTCGCCCGGTTCGTGCAGATGGATGTCGACGGGACAGCCATGCTTGTCCGCGAGCGCAAACATGGCGTCGAGCGATGCCTTCGGGTCGCGGTCGATGGCGCAGGGATCGAGCCACCCGAGCACGTCCGCCCCACGGGCGAGCGACGCGTCGAGCAGTTCGACGGTGCCCGCGCGATCGAGCACGCCCGACTGCGGGAACGCCACGATCTGCATGTCGAGCCGGTCGGCCAGCGTCTCACGCGTGGCGAGGACACCGTCGAGGTGTCGCAAGCCCGCATCCGTGTCGATGTCGACGTGCGTACGCAGTCGCGTGGTGCCTGCCGCGAGGAACGCGCGACCGAGCGCCAGCGACGCCGCCCCCGCATCGTGCCCGCTGGCCGCGCGCCACGCGCGCTCGTTGTCGATCCGGTCGATGAGCCGCGAGCCGCACTCGTTCACGTACCACGGCATGCCCCACGTGGTCTTGTCGAGGTGCGTGTGCGATTCGACGAAACCCGGCATGAGCAGCGCCCCGCCCGCGTCGATGCGATGCACGGCACCGTCAGCACCATCCACACCGACGGCCGACGCCGGATACGGCGGTAGTGCCGATCCGATGGCCGCGATCTTGCCTTGCTCGACACGCACGTCGACCGGCGAACCATCCAGCCCCCGTGCGTTGCGAATTTCCAGTGTTGTCATACTTTCCTCAAGATTCCGGCTTCCACGTTGCGCGAACGGGTAAGCGCGCTCACCGCCACGAACGTCACCGCATTGACCGCCAGCGCGACCAGTCCCATGTTGATCGACGCCACAGTATCCGATGCGCCCGGCATCAACGTGCGAAGGTTGACGTCGAACCCGACGGCGGCCAGCAGCACGAGCGCACCGGCGCCGATGCCCGCGAACGCGCCGTACTTGTTACCAAACGGACGCGGCAGCAGACTCGCCACGAACGACGGGAACAACTGCGTGAGCAGACTCGACGCGAACAACGCCAGCGCCACGAACGTCGCACCGCCGCGCAGCACGAAGAACACCGCGACCAGACCGAACAGCGGCAACACACGCTTGGCGAGCTTGCCGACGAACGCTTCGCTCGCATGCGGCGCAAAGCCGTCGCGATAGATGTTCTTCGCGATCAGCGTCGACGCGTTGAGCAAGATCATCGAACCGGGCACCAACGCGGTCAACACCCCCACGCCGCCGATCACGCCGACGAACCACGGCGAGAACGTCTGCTTGACGATGCGCAGCAGCGCCAGATCCGAATCGGCGCCGGAGAGCCCCGGCACTTGCAGAATCGCTGCAAAACCGACGAAGAACATGAAGGCGATGACCATCTGATACAGCGGCATCAGGATCGTGTTCTTGCGCACCGCACTCTCGGTCTTCGCGGCATACACCGACGTGAAGACGTACGGGTACAGGTAGTAGCCGAGCGACGTGAGCAGGATCGTCGAGTTGTACCAGGACAGGGTGAGCCCGCTGGTGGGCATTTGCAGGAAGCCCGGACGCGCCGCCTCGATGCGGTCGAACATCTCGCCGAAGCCGCCGAAGTAATGCAGCGGCAGGTAGATGCCGAGGAACACGGCGATCACGAGAATCAGAATGTCCTTGTAGATCGCAATGCTTGCGGAACCGTGAATGCCCGAGACCGTGATGTAGACCACCATCGCGATCGCACCGCACCAGATCGCAACCGCCGGCGGGATCGTGCCGTACGACGCCTCGGACACGATGATGCCCAGCCCGCGCAACTGGATGATGAGCAGCGCGCTCATGCCCAGCACGGCGACCAGCGAGACCACCACCCCGAGCGCGCGCGACTGGTACGCCGTGGCGAAGAAGTCGGAGAACGACACGCAGTGGTGTTTCGTCGCATGACGCCACGCCGCAGGCAACATCCAGTAACCGAGCAGATAGGCGAGGGCGCCGTAAGCGAGGATGTAGAACGCGGGCGGCCCCTTGCTGTAGGCCCATCCGCTCGCCCCCAGGAACGTGAAGGTCGAGAAGGCCTCGCCCGCCATCAGCAGGAAGACGAGCAGCGTGCCGAAGCCGCGTCCGCCCACGGCCCATTGTTCGAGGCTCATGGTGCGACCGCGTCGTGCGCGCAAGCCCACGAAAAGCGCGAAAGCGAGAAATGCCGCGATGACGGCGAGTGCGGCGTTCATGATGCGGCTCCGTCGTGATCGCGACGACCGGCATCGGCAACATCGGCCACCGACGCCTGACGGCGGGCGGCGTCGCGCGATCCGTCGAAACGGAACATCACGACCATGACCAGCGACGTGAGCAGCAACCAGACGATGTTCCACGTCATCAGAAAAGGCAGCCCGGCCAGCCGGGTACCCACGTGTTCGGCGAGCCAGCCGCCGCTATAAAAGGCCGCGACGGGAAGCGCAGCCAGGCAATGTACAGGTTTCATGACGTCTCCAGACCCAAAGGGATTCACAGGGCAGTCACGCGTTGTCGCGCTGTCGTTCGCATCGGGAGATGCGCGCAAGGCAGTCGGCAAATCGCGGCGGCCCGATGGTTTCGTCCATTTCGCGAGCGGTCGACGGGATGGCATGTCGTTTCGAATTGCCATATCATCAACCAAATAACACAAAATGGTTAACCATTTTTGTTGACCATTATCGGTAACGATTTGCCGAAATGCAAGGTCGCGAGCGCCGACGGGCCGAAATCGAGGGTTTCCGATACCTTCGATCGGCCAGACATCATGGGAGGGTGCGGCCCTGACGGCGAACGCGAGGGCGCAGGTACAATGCGCCCCACACCCGCGCGATCAAGCACAATCAAGCACGATCGCTCACGACTGATCGCGATTCGCGTATTTCCAGGAGAACCGGCTTGAGCCGCACCGCTGCACCGCCCTCGCCTTCGTCCCCGCCCGCCACCGCCGCTTCGACTGCCATGTCGGCTGACGACGACAGCACGCCGGGCAGCGCCGGCCAGCAGATCGAAGCGCGCGTCTACGCCGCGATCTCGCAGGCGTTGCTCTCGGGCAAGCTCCGGCCGGGCATGCCGCTGCGTGAACGGAATCTGGCGCAGGCGTTCGACTGCACGCGTGGTGCGGTGCGCAAGGTGCTCGCGCGGCTCGGCTTCGAAGGCAAGCTGGTGCTCGAACCCAATCGCGGCGCGTTCGTGCCGCAGCCGTCGCTCGAAGACATTCGTCAGACGTACCGTGCGCGGCGCGTACTGGAGATCGGTGTGATCGCGAGCATCTGCGGCAGGCTGGGCGACGCGCAACTCGCGGCGCTCGACGCCCACGTGGCGACCGAAGCCCGCTCGCATGCCGACGGCACGCACGAGCGCTCCATCCAGCTCGCGGGCGAATTCCATCTGAAGTTGATCGGCATGGCCGATAGCGCCGAACTCGATGCGTTCGCGCGTCAACTCGTCGCCAAGACAGAGCTATATAAAGCGCTGTACGACCCGGCTGAGTTCATGCACTGCGCACCGACCGAACACGCGCAGCTCGTGAGTCAATTGCGCGACGGCAAGACCGACGCGGCGATTGCGCTCGCGACGGCGCATCTCGACGAGCTCGAAACCCGCGTGCTGACGCATGCGGCGGCCGCCGAGACACCGGACTTCCGCGCCATCTTCGCAGAGGCGTTTGCGGGAGGTGCATGAGGCGGATGCCCAAATCGGGGTATATTGCGCCTGATCGCGAGGAGCCCACGGCCCGCATGCCAATCCCGCCCCTCGCTTGAGTACGAAGCCATTACGAAGCACGAAGCCCGAAGGAAGCCCATGTCCCATCTGGTAGTCCATGGCGGCCAGCCGCTGCGCGGCCGCATCACCCCCTCCGCCAACAAGAACGCCGTCCTCCCGGTGCTGTGCGCCACGCTGCTGACCGATCAGCCCGTGCGCCTCATCGGCGTGCCCGAGATCACCGATGTCCGCAAGATCCTCGACATCTTTCGTCAGCTCGGCAGCGATGTCAGCGTCGATTTCGACGCCGGCATCCTGGACGTCCATCACCTGAACACGCGGTTCGACCCGCGCACCGACCATCTGCCCGAGGAGATGCGCTCGTCGATCATGCTCGTGCCGCCGCTGCTCGCGCGGTTCGGCGTCGCGCGCATCGAAGACAACATCAAGGGCTGCACGCTCGGCGTGCGCGAGATCGATCCGCACATCGAAGTGCTGCGCCATTTCGGTGGACGTGTCGAGCGCACCGCCGGCTCGCTGCTGATCCACGCGGACGAAGCACGCCCGGCCATCCATCACTGGCTCGATTACGCGTCGGTGACCACCACGGAAAACTTTGTGCTGTGCGCGGCGACCGCCAACGGACGCTCACAGTTGAACAACGCCGCCTCCGAGCCGCACGTGCAGGAGTTCTGCCGCTTCATGCAGATGCTCGGCGTGCCGATCGAAGGCGTGGGGACGTCGCAGCTCGCCATTGAAGGTGTCGAGCGCTTCGGCGGGGGCGAATTCCGCTTCGCCGAGGATTTCCACGAGATCACCACGTTCCTGGCGCTGGGCGCGATCACGGGCGGCGAGATCACCGTCAAGAACTCGGCGCCGGAGCAGTTCCCGCTGATCGACCGTACGTTCGCGAAGTTCGGCATCAAGGTCGAGCACCGCGACGGCTGGTCGACGGCAACCGCGCAAGGCAAGCTCAAGGTGCAGGCGCCGTTCACGCAGAACATTCTGACGAAGGTGGAAGCCGCGCCGTGGCCGTATTTCCCGGTGGACCTGCTGCCGATCTTCATCGCGCTGGGCGTGAAGGCCGAAGGCAGCGCCATGTTCTGGAACAAGGTCTATGACGGCGCGATGGGCTGGTCGACGGAGTTGTCGAAGTTCGGCGCGCACGTGTTCCAGTCGGACCCGCATCGTCTGATCACGTTCGGTGGCGTGCCGCTCTCGCCGGCGGTCGTCGAGAGCCCGTACATCATTCGCGTGGCGATCGCCTTGCTGATGGTGGCCGCGAGCATCGACGGACAGTCGACCATCAAGAACGCGCTGCCGATCCGTCGTGCGCATCCGCGCTTCGTCGAGAATCTCTGCTCGGTCGGCGCGAACGTCGTCTGGACGAACCCGGAGTAACTGGCGTCGCTGCGGCGGCATCGAGATCATCGATGTCTTTGAAGCCGTACGGATCCGGCCCCCCCGGGGGGGCCGGGCTCGCGCTGCGGCACCCCTGACGGCAGACGACCCCCCGATCACCTACACGCCGGTCGTCGCCGCTGCGAACCCGACGGTTGACCTTACCTGAGCCGATCCGGCGCGCGCTTGCCGCACCTTTGCCCGACGGCATCCCACGTTTGCCTGACGGAAAATTATTTCCCGCCCACCGGCATTCACACCGAATTGACGCAGCGTGTCCGGGCGAATGTGAAAGAATGACGACCATCATGAGCGATCGTCACCTGCCCCCGCAGTCGTTTGCCGCGTCCGCCGCCCCCACCGCGACATCATCTCGTCCGGCAGGCGCATGGCCCGCCTCGCCCCATGCCCGGCAGTTGTCGGGCGTGCGTGTGCTCGTGGTCGACGACAATCAGGAAGACCGCATGCTGCTGATGGACTTCCTCAGTCAGCAGGGCTGCCGGGTCTACATCGCACAAGACGGTCGCGACGGCTACACCAAGGCCCGCACGGTGCAGCCCGATCTCATCCTCATGGATATCCGCATGCCGGTCTGCGACGGCCTCGGCGCGTGCCGTCTGCTCAAGGCGGACCCGGGCACCCGCCACATCCCGCTGATCTTTCTGACGGCGGCCGCCCTGCCCGGCGAACGTGTTGCAGGACTGACGGCCGGTGCGGTCGATTACGTCACCAAACCGTACGACTTCGAAGAAGTGCGGCTGCGGCTGTCGATCCATCTCAAGGCGACGACGCCCTCGCCCGCTCAGGCGACGTCCGGTGCCGGCAGCGATGGTACGAGACTCACGCCGCTGCCCGTACAGGCACATACGCTCGACGCTGTGCTGTTTCGGGCGACACGCGCCTTGCTGCTCGATCAATTGAGCACGACTCCCGAACTTGCCGGACTGGCGAGCGCCGTGGGCACGAACACGCGGCGTCTCAATCTGGCGTTCCGGCGCTGCGTCGGCGTCACGGTCTTCGACTTCCTGCGCGAAGAACGCATGAAGGAAGCGCGACGCCTGCTCTCGGAGACGTCGCTCGACGTACAGGACATTGCAGCGGCCGTGGGCTTTGCCAGCGCCGCCAATTTCGCGACGGCGTTCCGCGAGCGCTTCGGCATGCCGCCCAGCGGCTTTCGTGAGCAGGGCGCGCAGACCTATCTCGCGTCCGACGGTACTGACGGTGCCGACACGCCGCCCACGCCGTCCACGCCATGAGTGCTGCGCCATCGGGCATTCCCGGCACAGTCCTCGCCCGCTTCTTCCCCATCGTCCACGTCTTCCCCTTCGCCCGCTTCCTTCGTCTGGCGCTCATGGCGCTCATCGCACTCATCGCGCTCATCGCACTCATCGCGCTCTGGCTGCCGATCGGCGCCGTCGCGGCTGCCGAGGCGACTGCACCGACGCCCTCCGGTAAGCCGGTCGCCACCTCCGTCGCCATCGACCTCGCAACCGCCCCGTCGCCACTCAAGCTCGACACGCAGTTGCGCATGCTCGAAGACCCGACGCGCCGGCTCGACGCGACACAGGCGCTCGCCGCACCCGGCTGGCGCCAGGTCGTCCCGCGCATGCTCAACGCCGGCTACAGTCGCTCGGCGTTCTGGCTCACCGGCAACGTCGAGAACCTGAGCGCGGCGCCGGTCACGCGCTGGCTGAGCGTGGGCATCGTGCGGCTGGAGGACATCCGCTTCTATGCCATGCCGTTCGGCGCAACGCAGCCGAGCGTCAGCTGGCGCGCGGGGCACACCGTGCCGCTGACGCAGCACCCCATCGCGTCCGAGACCTCCGTCTTTCCCATCACGCTCGCCCCCGGCGAACGCATGACGTTCCTCGTCCGGGTGGAGACGCGCTCATCGGTCAGTCTCGTGCCGCATTTCTGGCGTCCCGACGACTTCCGCATGGCCGAGGCGCACAACGCCATGATCGCCATGCTGCTCGCGGGCTCGATGATCTCCATCGGGCTCTACGCCCTCGTGCTCGGCATCGCGCGACGTGATCCGGTTTTCGTACTGCTCGCGCTCACCACCATCACGCAGGTCGCGCAGGACATGGCGTTTCAGGGCTTTCTGTATCGCTATGTCCTGCCGCAAGGCGGCGAGTTCATCGTCCGGGCGCCGAGCTTCTTCTCGACACTGACGGCCGGCGCGTTCAGCGCAATGCTGCTGGCCTTCGCAGGTCTGAACGGCGTTGCGCTGTGGCGCTGGACGTACCGCGTCATGATCGGGATCATGGGCTTCATGGCGGTGTGGGTGCTGTTCGGCGATCACCGTGTGGCGGCCTTCACCCATCTGCAATTGCTGACGGTCTTCAACGTCATCTGGGTCGTCTCGCTGATCGACGGCTGGCGGCGCGGCTGCAAGAATGCGCGCCTGAGCCTGCTCTCGTTCTCGCCGGGTTGCGTCGTGCTGTTCTGGCGGCTGGCGATCATCAACGGCCTGCTGCCCGAGGAGTGGCTGGCCAATACGGCGATGGCGTGGAGCACGAACATCTCCGTGCTGCTGATGCTCACCATCATCGTGGCCGGACGCTCGCGCGAACTGGTGCGCGAGCAGCGCGCTGCGCAGCGCGAGGTGTTGCAAACGCGTCGTGAGGAACAGGCGCGGCTGGCCAACGCCGTCGACACGCGCACGCGCGAATTGCAGGCCGCCCTGATTGCGGCCGACGAAGCCAACAGCGCCAAGAGCGACTTCCTTGCGCGCATCAGCCACGACCTGCGCACGCCGCTCACGTCCATCATCGGTTTCGCGGATCTCGTCCAGTCCGGCGGCCGCGAAGACGCCGACCGTGGCCGCATCATCCGTCGCAGCGCGCATCACATGCTCGCGATGGTCAACGATCTGATCGAATACGCAGGCGGCGGCGCGGCCGATGCGCTACACGTCGCCCCGGTCTACACCCACGCCTTCATCGACAGCATGGCGCACGAAGGCATGAGCCTCGCGCGCAAGCATGACAACGCGTTCCTGCTCGACGTGCGCGCGCCGCTGCCGCCGCTGCTCGCCTTCGATGCCAAGCGGGTGCGTCAGGTGTTGGGGAATTTGCTGGACAACGCGGCGAAGTACACCGCCGACGGCACCATCACGTTGTCGCTGTCGGCCACCCCGGACGCCACGCGCGCCGACATCGTGCACGTGTGTTTCGGCGTGGAGGATTCCGGCTGCGGTATCGCGAAGGAAGACCTCCCCCGCGTGTTCGAACCGTTCGCGCGGCTCGACGGTGCACGCCGTTTGCCGGGCGTGGGGCTGGGGCTCGCGATCGTCAAGCAGTGGATCGAGCGCATGAACGGCACCATCGCCATCGACAGCACGCCCGACGTCGGCACACGGGTGACGTTCTCGCTGCCGCTGCACGTGGCGCGCGAGACCGATCTCGTCGCGCAATCGTTCGCGGGCGCCACGCATGCGCTCCCGCCGCTCGACGGCACCGGCTATCACATCTGGCTTGCCGAGGATTCGCCCGAGATCCGGCAGTTCCTGCACGATGAACTCGCCAGTCTGGGCTTCTCCGTGCGTACCTTCGGTGACGGCGTGGCGCTCATCGCCGCGCTGGGCAATCCGAGACAGACGCTGCCGGATCTGGTGCTGACCGATCACATGATGCCCAATGCCGATGGTCTGGCCGTAGCGCGTGCCGTGCGACGACGCTGGCCCGACGTGCCCGTGCTGGCCGTGTCCGCCTCACCGCAGGTGGTGGCGGGCAGCGGCGTCGGGAGTGCCGCGGGAGAGGAAGGCGCAGAAGCGGACGACGACGCCAGAGGGTACGACGCCTGCCTGCTCAAGCCGGTCGAACTCGCGGACCTGCGTCACACGCTGGCGCGGCTGCTCGACCTGCAACGCATCGACGCCCCGCTCACCGCCGACGCGGACGGTGAGGCAGACGCCGACAGCGCTGCGCTCGTACGACCGTCACGCGATCTGCTAGTGGAAGCCCGGCAATTGATCGCCATGGGCGCGATCACCGACCTGATGGACTGGGCGCGTCACCTGAGCACGCTGGCACCGCAATACGACGGCTTCGCGCACCACGTCCACCAACTTGCCCAGCGTGGAGACCTTGCCGGGCTGGAGGCGTTGTGCGCGGCGCCGTATTAGATCAGTCGTTAGATCAATCCCGAAGCGGCTGGTGTGCCGTCTCGCGCGCGGCGAAGAGTGCGATGGCCGTGACCGCGAGCGCTGCCGTCACATACAGCGACACCGCGAACGTCGTTCCGTACTCCTTGTACAGGCTCACGATGATGAGCGGTGCGAAGCCGCCGCCCAGAATACCCGCCAGCGTGTAAGCCAGCGACGAACCGGCATAGCGCACGCGCGTCGGGAACTGTTCCGTGACGAACGCCGCCTGCGGGCCGTACATGATGGCGTGAATCACCAGACCGATGACCACGGACAGCACGATCAGCGCCGGGCTCGACGTATCGAGCAGCACGAAGAAGCCATACGCCCAGATCACAGCGCACAGCACGCCGAAGCCATACACCGGACGGCGGCCGAGCTTGTCCGAGAGCGCGCCGAACAGCGGCACCGTCAGCGCGTTGAAGGCGGTGCCTACGAGCACGGCCGTCAGCGCCAGCGGACGCGACAGATGCAGCGTGCCGGTCACGTACGTCAGCGTGAAGACGACCATGAGTGCGTAGAGCACGTCCGAGCCGATGCGCGAGCCGCCGGCGACCAGCAGATTGCGCCAGTGCTTGCGGAAAACGTCGGCAATCGGCATCTCTGCCTGACGGTCCGAATGCTGCATCTCTTCGAACATCGGCGTTTCTTCCACGCCACGACGCACCCACAGACCGAAGGCCACGAGCACGAGGCTCAGCAAGAACGGCACACGCCAGCCCCACGTGAGGAAGTCGTCAGGCGAGATCGAAAGCGTAATGAGCGCGATCAGGCCAGTCGCCAGCAGCGTGCCGAACGACGGCCCGACCTGCGTCCACGAGGCATTCAACCCGCGCTTCTTCTGATCGCCATGCTCCACCGAGAGCAGCACCGCGCCCGCCCATTCGCCACCGAGCGCCACGCCCTGCACGAAGCGCAGGGCCACGAGCAGCACCGGACTCCAGATACCGATCGACGCGTACGTGGGCAGCAGGCCCATCAGCCCGGTGGTCAGGCCCATCACCACGAGCGTGAGCACCAGCACGGCACGCCGTCCGATCTTGTCGCCGAGGTTACCGAACACGAAGCCGCCGAGCGGACGCGAGACGTAACCGACGGCATACGTCGACAACGCGAGGATGGTGCCGGCCAGCGGATCGACCGACGGGAAGAACAAGTGGTTGAAGACCAGTGCAGCCAGCGTGTTGTAGACGGTGAAGTCGTACCACTCCAGCGTGGTGCCGACCATGCTGGCGGTTGCCAGACGTCCCTTGTTGGCGCCTTGCTTCGCGGTCGTGGCGCTGTCGACCGCACCCTCTGCCCCGCTGTTTTCCCGTACATCGCGGGTATTCGAATACGTTGTCATGAATGTCTCCAGAAGTGCGCGAGATCTGCACGAGACCCGCCGGAGCGACCGGCCTCGCGAATGAGCGGTGGGACGTCAGTCGCCACTGGCGCCGAGGCGCCACAACATGGCGAAGCGGGTCACGTCGGAGGCCGGTACACCGTGAGCGGCAGCCAGCGTCTCGGCGGCGGCGCGCACGGCGTCCGGGTCGGTGCCTTCGATGAGAACGACGGCATCGGCCGGCGGCAGCGGCGCGTCTTTGGCCGTCAGCGAGACGGACAGCGTCGGCACCGTGACTTGCAGCGTGGCGCGCACGATCCCGTCGCCCTGCGCCAGTTCGGCCAGTTGGGCGTTCAGACGCGAGCGAGCCTGCGTCACGACCGCCTCCGTCAGCACGAAGGCCGCGAGCATTCCGCCCTGACCTTCACCGGCTTCGACGTCGAGCGTGCCGACACGGCGTTGCGTGCCCTGCATGCGCGCGAAATTGCGTAGCGACCATTCCGTCTGGTGATTGAACGCCTGGGCGTAGGGCTCGCTCGTGAACACAGCGGCGTCTTGCGTGCAGTAGAGCGCGAGGTACGGACGGGCGCAGTCATGCAGCGCCTTGAAGCGGCGGGCGAACTGGAAGCCCGGAATCGCCACACGCTCCTGCATGTGTTCACGGTCGTACCAGCGGTTGAAATCCGCTTCGGAGGCCGGATCGATATTCGTCCAGATACAAAGTTGGGCGCGCGGGGCAGTCACAGTCATGAGGCATCCATCGGTTTTCGACAATCGGAGAGGCCGGCCGGGGCACGCTTCGCAACGAAGACGAAAGCATGCGCCACAGGCCGACCGTCCAGCCGAGTGTGCAAAACGACGGAAAATGCGTCCAACAAGAAATCAAATTCGCCGCGACAGCAAATTCTTATGACCGCCTGAACCCTTGCCGGGCGGGGCTTCACGCCAGATGACGCGGGGATGAGACCGGGACAAATCAGGAATCGCCGGCGCCCCACACGGGGGCCGTCATGGCAGCCGCAGGCGGAATCGCGATGTCCGGTCCCATATTCAGGGCGAACTCGCTGGCGGTGCGTTGCGCAAGACGGGCGACGTTCTCGGCAAGCAGCGCGCCCGTGCGGAACGACCCGACGAGCGGCAGATTGGGGAAATTGGCGTTCACGCGCAGCAGGTGCAGGCTGTGCTCGCCCAGTTCGCGCTGGATGATCGCCGGGGGCAGCATTGCCACGCCGAAACCATCCGCGACAAGGCGGATGATCGCCGCGACCGACGTCATGCAGTTCACCCGCACCGGGCGTTCGGCCGCGACCGAGAACATGCGCTCCAGCGTCTTGTGCGGTCCGGAATTGCGCGAGAAGCTCACCAGCGGATACGCGGCCAGATCGGCCACGTCGAGCGTTTCGCCTTCGAGATTGAGCTTGGGACTGGCCACCCAGCGCATCGGAAACTCGGCCAGCGGCAGGTTTTCCACGCCGGTGCCGTGCTGCATGTCCGTCTGCAGCACCAGATCGAGCGTGCCCGCTTCGAGCTGTTTGCACAGATTGATGGTCGTCTCGCTCGTCACCTCGATTTCGAGCTGCGGGTACTCGCGGTGAATGCGCGCCGCGAGATCGGGAAACCAGCTGTGCACGATCGACTCGACCACGCCGATCTTGAGCACCCCCGGCGGCATGTCCGGGTCGCTCAGCTCGCGCTTCATCTCCTGCCCGAGCATGACGATGCGCTCGGCATACGCGAGCGCCTTCTGCCCGGCCGCCGTCAGGGTGACCTCGCGCGCGCTGCGGTCGAACAACCGCACGCCGAAACTCTGCTCCAGCGAAGCGATCCGGCTCGATACCCCCGCCTGCGTCGTGTGCAGGCGTTCCGCCGTCAACCGGAAGTTACGCAGCTTGGCGAGCCAGACGAAGGTTTCGAGAAAACGCAGGTTCATGCTTACGGGAGATGCGGACAACCTTTGGGGAAAAGCCCATTTTAACGGGAACACAAAAGACGTCGTTAAACGCTTCCTGCGTATCGTCAACAACGGTCATTTGAGGGGGCCTGTTACGGCCTGGCGTTCCCATCATGTTTCGTGATGTTTCGTTTTCGTAACGTTTTTCGCCGACGCGGCGCGCCTCATCTTCCCCATCCCCTTACGAATCAAGCAGTTAATCGTCTCAAGAGGACTGGCACGGGATTTGCTGAATCTTGTGCAACGGCCCGTCGAGGCCGGAGGGCCAAATCTCTGGAGACTGTCATGTCAACCGCCCATTTCCGCCGACCGCATCCGACAGTGGAACTCGCGCGCTGTGTGTTCCGGCAGCATTACATCCGCATCATGCAGGCCGAGTACCCCGGCAGCTATGCGGTGCTGGTCGACATCTGGCCCATGGACGGCCGTACGTTCTCGAGCATCGATCAGGCCAAGCACGCGGCCATGCTGTTCATCCGCAATATGGAAAACGAGTGAGTCCACGTAAGTGATCCCGCGCCGGCAAGCCTGGCGCGGCCAACGAGACGAGACCGATATGAAACACCACCACACCCGTCAGAGCGCCGCCGAGCGCCACGCCATGGCCGCTTCGATGGCCCGCCCGTCGGCATGCCAGCCGGTTGTCCTCGACCCGGCGGCCGATCCGTACGCCCGCGTCGCCGTCGAGGCTTACGCACAGGCCTGCGCCGAACAACAACCGTGGCTGGCCGAAGCCTTGCAGCGCCAGTACCGGCTGTCCGGGGGCACGCCGTCGAGCGCGGCCGCCATCTGGCGCACGTTCCACGAAGCCCAGCAACTCGCCCGGGAAGGGGACGGCTACGACGAAGCCGCCTGGACACACGTCGCGCTGCACCTTTGCGGCGTACTTGGCGCGATGAACCTGTAATTGTGAATTTTTAGCGGGATCGGCCGTCCGGCGTTGCGCCCCGTAGACGGTAAACTCGGTGCGGCGGGCATTTCTGGCATACTTCGTGCAAAGAAAATTCCCGCAGTTTGCCTGGTACCCAATGAGCAAGTCCTCCGCGTCGGCACAAGCTTTCAGCCGGCACCTCGTCGCCAATATTTTTGGCACGCTAATCCTTCTGTTTCCCGCAGCGTCGCTCGTGGTCCCGCGCGGGGGAAACACGGCGATGTTCGTGACCGCCGCTCTCGGCGCCGTCATTCTCCTGACGAATCGCCGGCCGGGTGAACTGTGCCGGAGTCTACGAGACAATCCGCACGCCCGGATTCTCATCATCTCGCTGTTGCTGCCCTTTTTTGCGATCCTGCTTGTCGAGACGCTGCATGGCCGTGTCGTTGCAAACACCCTCGACTCGCCGGTCCGGTTTCTTCTGGCGACATTGGTATTCCTCGGGTTGAGGCGCATTGTCGACGTCATGCCGACGTGGACCGATCTGGCTTTCGCCACCGGCGCGATATGCGCCGCTCTCATGGCCTGGTACTCGACCGCAGATCTGCTCGCCGCCCGAGCGGAAAGCTCGTTCCTGAACCCCATCCATTTCGGCGACATCGCCATTCTTCTTGGCAGTCTTTCGTTGGTGTCCATTCACTGGCTGTCGCACGACAAGCCGTGGATCGTCGCTTTCAAGCTCATCGGCGGCGCAGCGGGCTGCTATGCCTCCTGGGCCAGCCAGTCCCGTGGCGGGTGGATCGTGCTGCCTTGCCTGCTGATCATATGGTTGCTCTGGCAACGTCAACCGGGTGGCATGAAGCGTCGCCTGACGATTGCACTCATCGGCATTGCCCTGCTGGCAAGCACATTCGCGTCGCAGGTAGTTCGGGACCGCTTCGAGATGATCCGCTCGGATCTGGTCAACCTCTCCGCAGGCGACGCCAACACCTCGACGGGTATCCGAGTGGAACTCTGGAAAGCAGCAGGCAGGCTGATCGCGCAGCGCCCGCTCCTTGGACAGGGGGCGCACGGCTATCGCGATGCCATGCCCGGCATGGCAGCCTCCGGCCAACTGACGCCGCTGGCCGCCGACCTCGGTAAGGGAGAAGTCCACAATCAGATCCTGGCGTACTTCGTCGACTATGGCCTGCTTGGCTTGCTCTGCATCGTCGGGATCTACGCCGGTCCGGCCATCTTCTTCATGCGCTCGGCCAGGCTGAGCACCGGTCATGTGCAGAATCGAGCCGCCCTGATGGGACTGATGACGGTGGTGGCGTTTGCCGTCTTCGGTCTGACCGTGGAGACGTTCAATCTCAAGGTAACGGTCGCGTTCTACGCGACGATGCTGGCCCTGTTTGCCGCGTTCGCCTATCCTGTCGGCTCCCCGGCAGACGACGAAACGCCTGCCAGCCCTGCCGGCCGTTAATCGCAGCGCTCCCAATATGCTAAGCATCCTGATCCCTACGTGGAACAATCTCCCGTTCCTCAAACTATGCATCGATAGTGTTCGCCGCCATTCGGGCGAGGCGCACGAGATCCTCGTTCACGTGAACGACGGAAGCGATGGAACGCTGGAATGGGTCCGCGAGCAGGGTCTGCGTCACACACACAGCAGCGGTAACGTGGGCGTCTGCCTGGCGCTCAACCAGCTCGCGCCGCTCGCCTCGCACGATCAGTTGCTGTTCCTGAACGACGACATGTTCGTCACGCCCGGCTGGGACACCGCGCTCATCGACGCCGCCCGTGCGCTCGATACACCGATCTATTACCTCTCGTCGGTGATGATCGAACCCAACGCGGGGGTCAGCAAGCAGGTGGTCTCGAAGGATTTCGGCACGACGACGGAAACGTTCGACGAAGCCGGCCTGATCGCCTTTGCCGCTTCACTGGGTCGGGAAGACGTCAACGGTGTGCCCACGCAGCCCACCCTCGTGAGCCGGAGCCTCTGGCACCTCGTCGGGGGCTACAGCATCGAGTTCGGACCGGGGATGAGCAGCGACGACGACTTCCTGATGAAGCTGTGGCTGGTCGGATGCCGTACGTTCCGGATCGTCGGCAAGAGCGTCGTCTACCACTTCGGCTGCCGCTCGACCGGGCGCGTGGTGAAGAATCGCGGTAGCCGCGAGTTCCTGATGAAGTGGGGGATGACGCAGGCGGAATTCAAGCGCGACTATCTCGATCTGGCGGGAACGCCCGCGGGCGCCGCCCTACCGAACGTGCCGACGCCCAGCGGCAAGAGCCGCATCAAGCGCGCATTGCACGGCAGCAAGCCCTACCCGCTCGAAGACCTCGCGCGTTGGGATACCGACGTGCCGCGCCATCTGAAACTGGACTGAGCGGTCACCGCGCTGGTGGCTCGACCGTCATCAGTGCAGCCTTAATGCGGTGGGTGGTGCCGTGGGTGGCGGATTCGCGCCCACGCATGCTCAAGACGCTTCACAGCGGGGCTATCCGGGTGACGCGTCCACCACACCCCCAGCTCCCACACCATCCCTGCAAGTATCGCGATCACCACCAGCGCGCCGATCGTGTACCAGATCTCACCGAACGAGGTTGTCATCCTGGCCTCCCGAAAACGCTTCACGGACGACAAACCGTCGTCCGTGATTGCATTCTAGGTGACGAAACCCGGCTTGCCCGCCGGGTCTGCCCTAAGCCTCAATAAGCATCCATAAGCCTGTCGGATCAGAGTTGCCCCATCGTGAGTTGCACCACGAGGCTGCTCACCGACACGGCGGCCCACACCCCAAGACCGAGCAGGATCGGACGCACCCCCGTCGAGGCCATGCGACGCAGGTTCGACGACAGGCCGATGGCGGTCAGCGCAACGATGATCAGGAACTCGGCGGCGTCGTGAATCCACGGTTGCAGCGATGCCGGCACGAACCCTGCCGTACGAATCCCCGAAGCGATCAGGAAGCCGAGGATGAACCACGGGAAGATACGGGCGAGGCTGAAGTTACCGGCACCGGCCCGCTTGGCGCGGTAGGCCACGATGGCGGCGAGCGTCAGGCAGATCGGAATGATCAGCGTGGCACGGGTGAGCTTGACGATGGTGGCATAGTCACCCGCCGCCTTGCTGTAGCTGTAACCCGCGGCCACCACCGACGACGTGTCGTTGATCGCCGTACCGGCCCACATCCCGAAGCCGAGATCCGACAGGTGAAGCGCGTGACCGAGCACCGGGAACAGCAGCACGGCGGCAATGTTGAACAGGAAGATGGTCGAGATGGCGAACGCCGTTTCGTGGTCGTCCGGCTTGACGATGGGCGTGACGGCTGCGATGGCAGACCCGCCGCAGATCGCCGTGCCCACGCCGATGAGCAGCTTGAGCTTGTCGGGCACGCCCAGCAGACGGCCCAGCCCCCACGCCGACAGGCCCGCAGCGGTGATCGTCACCGCCGTGACGGCGAGCGATTCGAGGCCCGTGTGGGCCACCTGCGACAGGCTCAGACCGAAGCCGAGCGCGATGATCGACCACTGAAGCACGTACTTCGAGGCGAACTTGATGCCGGCCTCGTACCGTGCGCCCGGCGAAAACAGGTTGCGCACGAGAATGCCGAGCAGAATGCCGAACACCGGACCGCCGACGAGCGGCATCTGACGACCCAGCAGCAGCGCGACGAAAGCGATAGCCGTCGAGAGGATCAGACCTGCCCACGGGTTGTGCTGATCGGGCACCAGCGTATCCGGCCGACTGGCGGCAGTGGATCCGGCGGACGAAGCGGTGTGGGTTTTTGTTGTCATTGCAGGCACTCCTTTCGAATGACTGCAAGTCTAAAAACTCCGCTTCAATAATAAAAATCGTTATATCGGATACAGAATATCCATATTTCCGATACTTATAACGATCAGACGTAATGCATTGATTTTTATGGCTTTCCCGCCTCCCCTACAGCGTGATGCCAGCGCCCGTTACACTGTCTCGAGCGCCAGGGCACGACACGACGCCGTGCCGATCAGAAAACCAGACCAAGGAGACCGCGCCCCCATGTCGCAAGCTACGTCTACCGCCGACACCCACGTTCGCCGCGCCCAGTGGTATTTCGATTTCGCATCCCCCTTCGCGTACCTGCAATTCGAGCGCTTCGACACGCTGCCGCGCACGTTATCCGTCGAACTCAAGCCGATCGTGCTCGGCGCGATCCTCGTGCATTTGCAGACGCAGGGGCCGGCGGAGACACCGCACAAGCGCATCTTCACCTACCGGATGGCGCAATTCCGCGCCGAGCAGGACGGCATTCCCTACAAGATGCCGCCGGTGCACCCGTTCCATCCGATTCGCGTGCTCAGGCTCGCTGTCTCGCTGGGGGCGACGCATGACGTCGTGCGCACGATCTTCCGCTTCATCTGGGCGGAGGGCCGCGATGTCTCCGACGCTCAGGGCTGGGCCGACCTGAGCCAACGGCTCGGGCTGTCCGCCGACGAGGCGCTCGCCCGCGCGGAGGCGCCGGACGTCAAGAGCGCCTTGCGCGAGAACACCGAAGCCGCGATTGCCGCAGGCGTGTTCGGCGTGCCGACGTTTGCGTATGAGGGGGAGTTGTATTGGGGCGACGATGCGACAGCGATGTTCCGTCACTGCCTCGCGCACCCCGAATGGCTGCAATCGCCGGACGTCAAACGTCTGCAACAGGTGACGGTAGGCGTGCGACGCGAGCGCTGAAGCGATCGCGCCACGTCCGCCGGATGAACAGTCCGGCGTTATTTGCCGGTGCCCAGCACCAGCGGTAACGGCACGGCCTCGGCCATGGCGGCGTAACCGGCATCGCTCGGATGGGTGCCGTCGCCGCTGTCCAGACGCGGCAGCATGCGCGTCGGCTGCGACGGATCGCGTAGCGCCGCATCGAAGTCGATGACACCGTCGAACCCGCCATTGCCGACACTACTACGGACCCAGCGATTGACCGCCTCGCGAACCACCTCCCGCTCGGGCGGCAATTTGCCGGGCGGAATCGTGGTGCCGAGAATGCGCACGTTGCGCGCGTGGGCCGCGGCGATCAGCGACTGATATCCGGCGATCATCTCCGGCGCCGTCACGATCACATGGGGTACGTCGCAATCGAGCCCGGCGTGCGGCGGCACGTAACCGAAATTGATGTCGTTGATGCCGATCTGCACCACAACCGTTTTTACGCCCGGCTGCTCCAGCGCGTCGCGATGAAAGCGGGCCACGAGCCGCTCGCCGTAGCAGGCGGAGTCGTGCAGCAGCCGGTTGCCGCTGATGCCGAGATTGAGGACGGCCACGTCGCGTCGCCCGGCGGCGGCCAGACGCCGCGCGAGCCCATCGGGCCAGCGACGATTCGCGCCCAGCGTGCTGCGCATGCCGTCGGTAATCGAATCGCCGATGGCGACGATGGCATGCGACGGCACATCCGGCGTCACACTCAGCCCGGCCAGCCACAACGTATTCGTAAAACGCGTGGGGAAGGCCGACGCCTGCGCGTCATCGACGAAATCCCCCGCGCCGCTCAGAAACGCCGTCTGCTGGGCGATCTTGTGCCACGTCGTGGGGGTTTTCGATTCACGGGTAAAGAGGCTGACCGCCAGCGGCGTACCGGCGCGCACGGCGAACGGCACCGGATCGCTCTCGAGCGATGCGCCCGGCGCAATGCGCGCGACCGGCTGGCCGCCGAACGTCAGACCTCGCAGGCTCGCGGCATCGATGCCAGCGCCGCGCGCCGAGACCGCCAGCGTTGCACGCTCGATGACCAGCGGCTGCGTGCCGAAGGTGTTCGAGAAACGCACACGGGCTTCGTTACCGGATAGCGTCGGGAAAATGATTTGACGGACGGTGCGCCCGCCAGCGGCCGGGGCACGATTGAACGACGGCGCGGCCGGATGTTGTGCGACCGCCTGCGGCGCCGTCGCCCAGGCGCCGACCCGAGCGTTCCCGGCAACCGCAGACGTCGCCACATTCGGCGCGCCCTGTGCGAACGCCGACGATGCCGCACCTGCGACCCCAGTAACGGCACAAGCCACGACGCAATGCGTCAGCGTGGTCATCGTGAAGCGCGCGACGGTGCGCAGCGCAACATGCCGGGCACGATGCCTTTGCGGCAAGCCCTCGGTAGCGGAAAACCGCGGGAACCGGTGGTTCAGGAACGTCGGGAACATCGAAAGCATCAGGGACAGCGGAGGCGATCCGCGAGTCGGGGCAGCAGCCGCCATTGTGCCTCATTGTGGCCACTGGCAAGGGCTTACGTTGCCTTTCGGGTCATTCGCGCCGTCCAGGCGGTGTTTTGCTTTATTCAGCGAAACACCGCACGAGGCAGCGGAGACTGCCTGCCATGCCTAGCGCGTCGAAATTACGATGGCGACACGCCGGTTCTGCGCCCGTCCGGCCGGTGTGCCGTTATCGGCCACCGGATTGCGCTTACCGGCACCGATCGTCTGAATGCCGGCCCGCTGCATACCGGCATCCACCAGCACGCCGGCGACGGCATCGGCACGGCGCGCAGAGAGTTGTTCGTTGTAGGTGTCGCTGCCGACCGAGTCGGTGTAACCGTAGACACGCACGGCATCCAGTCCGACCTTCACGAGCGTGTGGCCGATGCGCGACACGGTGTCGCGCGCCGTATCGCGCACCACGAACTTGTCCGTGTCGAACAGTACCGTGTCCGAGAGCCCGAACTCCCAGCCTTCATCCGTCTGCTTGAAGCCTTCGGCCTTGAGTGCGGCAATCTGCTCAGGCGTGAGGCCGTGCACCGGCGCGGTCTGGCACCCGGCCAGCACGCCGACGCCGAGCAGGCAGACGAGCAGGAGCATCCGGCGAACGGATGCCTTCAGTGACGTCGCGATGTGCGTCAGCGCGGCAGCAAAACCTTCGAATGCTACGAATCCTTCGTCGAGGCGACGGGCGTGGCGGGTGAAAGCGCGCATCGAAGCGCGCTCACGTGTGTGATGAGTGCTCAAAACCAATCCCCATTGCGGTGTGAAATCCGGTCGTCGTTTCTTGTTGTCGTTTGTTCAGCTTAGGTGTTGCCAGCCGCCTTATCTCTTGGGGCTTTCCGCAACATGCCAGGTGCCCTGGCCGGCACGCTTGGCCTGATACATCGCCGCGTCCGCCGCACGCAGCAGCGCGGGCGCGTCGTCGGCATGCGTCGGGTACAACGCGATACCGATGCTCATCGAGGTGACGAGTTCGCCGCCGTTGATGCCATCAGGCAGCGCGATCGGTCGTTCCATCGAGGCAAGCAGCGTCTGCGCGAGGCGCACGGCATTGGAGGTCTGACGCACGCCGCGCAGCATCACGGCAAACTCGTCGCCACCGAGACGCGCCACCAGATCGCCCTCACGCAACGGCTGACGCAGCCGCCCTGCGATGGCCACCAGCACGGCGTCGCCCGCGTCGTGTCCGAGCCGGTCGTTGATGTCCTTGAAACGATTGCCGTCGAGATACAGGAGCGCGACGTGGGTGCCCAGCTCCCCCGCCTCTGCAAGCGCCTGCGCCAGACGCGACTCGAAGTACGCGCGGTTCGGCAGGCCCGTCAACGGATCGTGATTCGCCTGATGGGCGAGCGTAGCGTTCTGGGCACGCAAGTGGTTCTGCCAGCCCTCGAATTCGTCGAGCAGCGCGTTGAAGTCGTCGCCCAGCTCTTTTAGCTCGGCAATCGGCGTGGCGGCCACGCGTTGATGGAACGCCCGTTCCCGACGCACCGCGTGGGCGACTTCCGCCAGCGCGCGCAGGGGTTTGACGATATCGCGGTGCATGCGCTTGGCCAGCAGGTTCGCCACCGCAAACGTCACCAGCAGACAGGCCAGCACGCCGCCGACCCCACTCATCAGAAACACGAAGAACTGGTTGCCCTGCCCCTGCACTTCGATTTGCCCGACGACATTGCCGTCGTGACGAATCGGCAGCGTCACGGGCCCCGGCATCGCGACATCGGCCACGGTACGCTCGATGCGCGACCACGTGCCGCCGTCAGGGCGGCGCCACATGGCGAACTGGACGTTGCGCGCATCGAGCACGCGCACTTGCACCACGTCCTCGTCGTTCGCAATCAGGGCAATGGCTTCCTGCGCAGCCACGCGGTCGCCGAACACGACGGCGGCTTCGGCCGTGTAGGCGAGCGAGCGTCCGATCAGCAGCAGGTTGTTCTCGGCGTAGGCGCGCAGTGCGATCCACGCGACGATCGAGAGCGAGAGTGCCGCGAGCACCACGGCGGAGACCGCCAGACGCAGGTGCGTGCGCCGCAGCACCCGTTGCAGCGAAGGTCGGCGGCGGCGCACCGGGGGAGACGCCGCCGATGCCTCGGCGGCCATATCAGGGACCGCGTCGGGTGCGGCGGTTTGCGGTTCATGCGTCGCCGCGCCAGACGCCAGCTCGACAGCGCTGTGCGGCGGCATCAATCCGGCAACGGGCACGCCCGGTCCGTTCGGTGGGGGATGGGCTGGGGGGAATTGGGTTGTCATGGTGTCCCCGGCTTTCGTGCCAGCTTCAGCACGTTCGGGTGGACACGTACGCCGCTGCGCGCGACGGTGTCGAGGTTGATGTCGAAGGTCACCCGGTCGGTATCGACGTTCAGGCAGAACATCGTGCCGAGCGTGCAGGAGTCGTTGCGCTCGCTGATCGTGAGCACGGGGTGACCGGCGAGTGCGGCCAGGACCGCACGGCGTTCGGTGTCGCTCACCGCGCCGAGATACAACGCATCGCACAACGAACCAATGGCGGGTTCTGTGGCGGACACGCGCTGCACGTCGACGGGCGGCGCAACACCGGCATTACCGGTATTACTCGTATTGCCGGAGGCCTGCCCCGCAGGCGGTGTGAGCAGGTCGCGCGCGTAGTCGGTGTTGCCGATCACGCACAGGCGCACCTTCGCGGGCGGCGTGGGCCAGCGGGTGAAGCTGACGATACCCAGCACGACCTGTCGCACGTTGGCCTCGCGGGTACCTGCCGGCGAGGGGGCTGCGCCCGCCCCGGCGCTGGCGGACGTCTGCGCCATCGCGTCGCCGGGCATCAGCATGCACAACATCAGCGAACACAGCATCAGACGCGCGCGCCAATGCAGAACCGCGCGGCACGCTCGCCGCGGGCCCCGTGTCGTGCCGCTCGTCTTGATCGAGACGCTATGCAATGCCGTCTTTCCTCTTTGCTGAAATGTCCGTTCTTCGCCGGAATCAGGCCGCATGATACCGAAGGGCTCTTCATCGAGCCAGATACGGAGTCGGAGACCGGGTTCCGCACACTGGGCCGCAAGCTCACAGCATGCGCGTCCCGGCACGTTTTCGAAACCCCTTCCGCCCCCGCGTTTTCCCTTGCACGAAAGGGCTTGCATCGTGGCAGAATGGCGTTCATAACCAATTGAAAATCAAAAGGAATCGAGCCATTCGATCGCTCGATCTTCGAGATAAAAATCGCGACGCCAGGGAGGTGTTGCATGACGTTCCTGAATTCCGGCCGGACCGGCTTTCGGGAGGTGCGGACGTGAACGATCCCGTGCCTCGTCGGGTGCCTGACGTACAAGCCGAATTGAGCCGCGCCGCGCTCGATAGCGCGCCCTATGCCATGTTCGTGTGCACAGACGACGGCATGCTCGAACGCATGAACACGGCATTCACGCGCCTGACCGGCTACCAGCCGGACGACCTGCTGGGCAAACGCAGCTTCCTCTCGCTGCTCGATCCCTCCGAGCTCGCCCGCCGTCGCCTGCCGGCCCTCGCCAGCCTGTCGGCCATCGAACCGGTACCGTACGACGACGAGTGGCACCTGCTCACCCACATCCGCAGTTGGCTGCCGGTCCGTCTTGCGCTCTCCTGCGTCGAACATGCCCCGGGCGAGCGGCGCTGGGTCGGGATCGTGCTGGATCTCTCGCAACAAGTGCAGGTGGCGTCTCGCCTGTGGTACGTCACGCATCACGACCCGGTCACCAACCTTCCCAACCAGACCTTGCTCAACGAGCGGCTGGAACTGGCGATCCACCGCTGCGCGAATCAGCGGGTCGGGTTGACGGTGATGCTCGTCGAACTCGATCACCTGCGCAAACTGCGCAGCACCTTCGGGCCACCGACGGCCGAGCTCGCCTTGCGCATCGCGGCCGAACGCTTGCGCGAAGCCAGCGGGCCGGAAGACGCGCTCGCCTGTCTCGGCGGCAGTCAGTTCGTCATCGTCACCAACGAGACCGGCGACGGCGCCCGGTTGCTCGCCGCGCGCATTCAGGCGCGGCTGGCGCAGTGGGTGGACGTCGACGACAACACCGTCGCACTCGACGCGAGCATCGGCGCGGTCAGCTACCCCGACCATGGCAACACGCCGGAGACGCTGTTGCGGCGCGCCCATGTCGCGCTCGGCATCGCCAGCGCCGCCGGTGGCGGCCTGCGCTTCTTCAGCAGCGAGATGGATTCGCAGACACGGCGACGCAACGAGCTGGAAAGCCTGTTGCGTGTGGCCGTGCACGAGCAGGCGCACTCGCAATTGCATCTCGTCTATCAGCCGCAGGTCACCCTCTCGACCGGCGAGATCCGTAACGCGGAGGCGCTGCTTCGCTGGCGTCACCCGACGCTCGGGGCTGTCGGTCCTGCCGAGTTCGTGCCGATTGCCGAGACCTCGGGGCTGATCCTGCCGCTGGGCGAATGGGTCATGCGCACGGCATGTCGCGAGGCGAGCCGGTTGCTGCGGCGCTGCGGCCATTTGCCGCGCGTGTCGGTGAACGTTTCGTCGCAGCAGTTCGCGCGGCAGGATGTCGTGGGGATGGTCGAGCGGGCACTGAACGTCAATGCGCTGGAGCCGCGCTATCTCGAGATCGAAATTACGGAAACGGTGCTGCTGGGCGACTCCAGCGCCGCCATCGGGTGCCTGCGTTCGCTGCACGATATGGGGGTGGAGATCGCCGTGGACGATTTCGGCACCGGCTACGCCAGCCTCGCGTATCTCACGCGCTTTCCGGTGCATCGCCTGAAGATCGACCAGAGCTTCGTGCGCGACATGCTCACGCACGCGCCGAGCCATGCCATCGTGAGCGCCGTCATCGCCATGGCCCACTCGCTCGGATTACGGGTGACGGCCGAGGGCGTGGAGACGCAGGCGCAGGCGCAGCGGCTCACCGAACTGGGCTGCGACGAGGCGCAGGGCTACTGGTTCGCCCGCCCCGTCGACGCTCAGGGCTTTTATCACATCGTTGCGCCCCTGGGCAGCGGCGCTCGCCGGTGACATCGACTGCTCATGCAGCGGCGCTCGCCGGTGACATCGTTTGATAAAGCAGCGGCGCCCCACCGCTGACGCCCCGCCACCCCGGCGAATCATGTATCCGGTGCCGCCTTTTTTGTCGACATGGCGTGTCAAGACTCGCGCGTGACTTTAGAACGCGGTATGGTACGTCGCGAAGGGATTCCCCCGAACGACGTAGCAACGAGGAACATCGCCATGAAAACCAAAGCCGCCATTGCCTGGGAAGCGGGCAAACCCCTGACCATCGAAGAAGTCGATCTGGAAGGGCCGCGCGCCGGCGAGGTGCTGATCGAGGTCAAGGCCACCGGCATCTGCCATACGGACTACTACACACTCTCGGGCGCCGATCCGGAAGGCATCTTCCCCGCCATCCTCGGCCATGAAGGCGCGGGCGTGATCGTCGACGTCGGTCCGGGCGTCACCACGCTCAAGAAAGACGACCACGTCATTCCGCTGTACACGCCCGAGTGCCGTCAGTGCAAGTTCTGCCTGTCGCGCAAGACCAACCTGTGTCAGGCGATCCGCAGCACGCAGGGCCGCGGCCTGATGCCGGACGCCACGTCGCGCTTCTCGCTCGACGGCAAGCCCATCTTCCACTACATGGGCACGTCCACCTTCTCGAACTACATCGTCGTGCCGGAAATCGCCGTGGCGAAGGTCCGCTCCGACGCGCCGTTCGACAAGGTCTGCTACATCGGCTGCGGCGTGACGACCGGTGTCGGTGCTGTCGTGTACTCGGCGAAAGTCGAAGCGGGCGCGAACGTCGTCGTCTTCGGTCTGGGCGGGATCGGCCTGAACGTCATTCAGGGCGCGAAGATGGTCGGCGCCGACAAGATCATCGGCGTCGATATCAACCCGGGTCGCGTCGAACTCGCGAAGAAATTCGGCATGACACACTTCATCAACCCGAAGGAGGTCGAGAACGTCGTCGACACCATCGTGCAGTTGACCGACGGCGGTGCGGACTACTCGTTCGAGTGCATCGGCAACGTGACGACCATGCGTCAGGCGCTGGAGTGCTGCCACAAGGGCTGGGGCCAGTCGTTCATCATCGGTGTGGCGGCGGCCGGTCAGGAGATCAGCACGCGTCCGTTCCAACTGGTCACGGGCCGCGAGTGGAAGGGTTCCGCCTTCGGTGGTGCGCGTGGCCGGACCGACGTGCCGAAGATCGTCGACTGGTACATGGAAGGCAAGATCAACATCGACGATCTCATCACGCACACGCTGCGCCTCGACCAGATCAACGAAGGTTTCGATCTGATGAAGCGCGGCGAGTCCATCCGTTCGGTCGTGCTGTACTGAGCGACGACACACGATGGCACACGGCGGCGCCCCCACGCCGGCCTTGCCACCGCGGCCGCCACGCTCGTCCGGCAAGGACGGCGGGGATCGCAAGGATCTCGGTGGCGAGGGGCGCGCCGACCCGACCGGCGTACCGCTCGCGCGGGCACGCCGGCGGCGCCATCGCATTCGTCTCGCCCTCTTTCTCACCCTGTTGCTCGCGGGCCTGACCTTCACCACGGTCAGTCTCGTGCACGACGTGGGGCGCGCGGGCGAGCACAGCATCGCGCTACTGCCGTTCCTGCTGCTCGTCGTGGCCCTGCTCATCGCGCTGGGCTTCGAATTCGTCAACGGGTTTCACGACACCGCCAACGCGGTGGCAACCGTCATCTACACAAACTCCCTGCCGCCGAGCATTGCCGTGATGTGGTCCGGCCTGTTCAACTTTCTCGGCGTGCTGCTCTCCAGCGGCGCGGTGGCGTTCAGCGTTGTGGCGTTGTTACCTGTCGAGCTGATCCTGCAAGTCGGTTCGTCCGCAGGCTTTGCCATGGTGTTCGCGCTGCTGATCTCCGCGATCCTCTGGAACGCCGGTACGTGGTGGCTGGGATTGCCCGCGTCGTCATCACACACGCTGATCGGGTCCATCGTCGGTGTCGGCATCGCGAACGCGCTCATGCACGGACGCGACGGCACCAGCGGCATCGACTGGGAGCAGGTCACGAGCGTCGGTTACTCGCTATTGCTTTCGCCCGTAATCGGCTTCGGCCTCGCTGCGGCGTTGTTCATAGCGCTCAAGGTGTGCGTGCGCAATCCCGCGCTTTACGCATCGCCCGAGCCGCGCACGCCGCCGCCCTGGTGGATTCGCGGCATCCTCATCCTCACCTGCACGGGCGTGTCCTTCGCGCACGGGTCCAACGACGGGCAGAAAGGCATGGGTCTCATCATGCTGATTCTCGTCGGCACCGTGCCGATCGCCTATGCGCTCAACCATGCGATGCCTGACGCGCAGGTCGCGCAATTCGCCGCCAGCGCGCAGCGTGTGCAGCGCTCGCTCGCAGCGCATCCGCCGCTGAGCCCGACCGTCTCCGATATCCCGGCGGCCGCTCCGGCGCGCGACGTACTGACCGGCTTCATTCGCACCGAACAATTCACGCCCGAGGTCGTGCCGGCGCTGTCCGAGCTGACCGGCGAGATCGGTCACGACATCGCTTCGCATGGCTCGTTTGCGCGAGTTCCGGCGACGTCGGTCGCCAACGTGCGCAACGACATGTACATCGTGTCGGAGACGATACGTCTGCTGGAGCGTCGGCAGGACACACATGATGTTCGTCTTGCGCCCGACACCGAGCGCGAGCTCAGGGTGTTTCGCGGCGAGCTGGACACGGCGACCAAATACATCCCGTTCTGGGTCAAAGTGTCGGTCGCCGTGGCGCTCGGTCTGGGGACGATGGTCGGCTGGCGGCGCATCGTCGTGACCGTGGGCGAGCGCATCGGCAAGAAACATCTCACTTACGCACAGGGGGCGTCGGCCGAAGTCGTCGCCATGATGACCATCGGCGCGGCCGACATGTTCGGCATGCCCGTGTCCACGACGCACGTGCTGTCATCCGGTGTTGCGGGCACCATGACCATCAACGGTGCGGGTCTTCAGTGGGACACCATCCGGAATTTGTTACTGGCGTGGGTGCTCACGCTGCCGGCCGCGATCGTGCTTGCGGGTGGCTTGTACTGGGGCTTTCGCCAGTTGTTCTGAGTGTGGGATCGGGCGCGAATGTAAATGCTGTAACGCGCGAGAATATGGCTGCAACGTTTCGTTACGCGTTACTGCAAACCAACCAGCGACACGACCGGTCGAACCGGCATGCAGAGGTTTGGGGCTGCACCTCGTCACAACAGGGAGAAGACCATGAACCAACGAACCTTGCCGCTCATTCTGGCGGGGACTGCCATGCTGACCACGCTCGCGGCCCTGCCCGAAGTCGCGTCGGCGCAGTCGGGGCAAGCCGTCATCAACTCGGCGGCCAATGTGCGAGCGGGTCCGGCCTCCGACTACCCGATCGTCGCACAGGCGGCGCCCGGCATGCCGGTAACGGTTTACGGCTGCATCGCCGGCTACTCGTGGTGCGACATCGGCCTGCCGGGCGCACGCGGATGGATCTATGGCGCGCTGCTCAGCTATCCCTATCAGGGCAATCCGGTACCCGTGCTCAATTACGGGACGATGATCGGCTTGCCGATCATCGCCTTCTCCATCGGCAATTACTGGGGCAACTATTACCGTAACCGTCCCTGGTACAACGACCAGCGGTATTGGCATCGTCCGCCGCCGGGTCCTCGCCCGCCGCATTGGGGCCCGGGTCCGGGGCCGAGGCCACCGGGCGGTCACTATCCGGGGCCGGGACCGCGACCGCCGGGTGGTCACTATCCGGGACCGGGACCGAGGCCGCCGGGACACGGCGCAGGGCCGGGTCCGCGCCCCCCGGGACATGGCGCCGGCCCGGGTCCGGGCCCGAGGCCGCCGGGCCATGGGGGACCGGGGAGACGTCCGCCGGGTGGTGGCGACGGGCACGGGGGTGGTCATGGCGGGGGTCATGGCGG
>NZ_MAOS01000031.1:0-109711 GCF_001721285.1 Pandoraea sp. ISTKB | reverse complement strand
CTCCCGCGCTGACACTTGCGCAACGCGTCGACGATATCGCCCCCTTCCACGTGATGGAGCTGGCCAAGCAGGCCGCACTACGCGAGAAGGCCGGGCATCGGGTGATTCACATGGGGATCGGCGAGCCGGACTTTACGGCGCCCGAAGCCGTCATCGAAGCGGCCGCGAAGGCCATGCGCGACGGCCGGACGCAGTACACCGGCGCGATGGGCATTCCCGCGCTGCGTGAAGCGATCTCCGGCTACTACCGTAGTTTCTACGGTGTGGATGTCGATCCGTCGCGCATCGTCGTGACGGCCGGTGCATCGGCCGCGCTCGTGCTGGCCTGTGCGGCGCTGGTGGGTGTCGGCGACGAAGTCCTGATGCCGGATCCCTGCTATCCGTGCAATCGTCACTTCGTCTCGACGTTCGACGGCAAGCCCGTGCTGATTCCGTCGGGCCCCGCGGAACGGTTTCAACTGACGGCCGAGCGCATCGAGTCGCACTGGGGTGCGAAGACGAAGGGCGTGCTGCTTGCCTCGCCGTCGAACCCGACGGGCACGTCCATCGAGACGGACGAGTTGGCACGTATCGTCAAGACGGTACGTGCTCGCGGCGGCTTCACGCTCGTCGACGAGATCTATCAGGGGCTCTCATACGACGGGAAGCCCACCACGGCACTGAGCTTCGGCGACGACGTGCTGGTCGTGAGCAGCTTTTCGAAGTACTTCAACATGACCGGCTGGCGTCTGGGCTGGCTGGTGGTGCCGCCGGCCATGGTGCCGACGTTCGAGAAGCTCGCGCAGAACCTGTTCATCTGTCCGTCTGCCGTGGCACAACATGCGGCAACGGCGTGTTTTCTCCCGGAAACCCTGGCGATCTACGAGGAGCGCAAGGAAGCGTTCCGTCAGCGTCGCGACTACGTGGTGCCGGCGCTGGAGCAGCTCGGGTTCAAGGTACCGGTCATGCCGGATGGCGCGTTCTACGTGTACGCCGACTGCACGGGCGTCGCTCACCGCGATGCCGGTGACAGCGATCGCCTGACACAATCGCTGCTGCAACAGGCAGACGTCGTGCTCGTGCCGGGCCTCGACTTCGGCTTTGCCGAGCCGCGTCAGTACATCCGCCTGTCGTACGCCACGTCGCTCGAACAGCTGCACGAGGCCATGGACCGGATCGGCAAGGTGTTCGCGGCGGGCTGAACCCGCGCTGTCGACACACCGGCGGCCATACCGTCTTACCGTCGCCCAAACAAAAAAACCCATCGAATCGCTTCGATGGGTTTTTTATTGGCTGTCGCGGTGCCCTTCTATATAGATAGCATCGCAGGCCGATGGATGCGCCGGCCGTGGCGCATCACGCGAGGTCGTCGACCCTTTCAGGTCGCTCGGGGGCAATCAGGCCAATCAGGCCGCCGTGCTGTCGTCCGCTTCGAGCGGCTTGGTGGCCGAAGCCGCCTTGCCGTTCGACGTCGACGCTGCCGGTGCGGGCACCGATTCCGTCGAGGCGTCCGACTTGCTGCCGGTCGAGACCGGCTTCGCCACCGGCTTGGCCGAGCTGACCATCACCGGCGCCTGCGGCTCGTTCGGCGAGACCTTGCGTCCCATGGACACGCCACGCAGACGATCACGCTCGGCGAGCACCTTGGCACCGTAGCCGCCGTCACCGGCGCTGGTCGACCCGACATACAGACGCAGACCACCGGCGAGCGAACCGCCGCGTGCGATGCATTCCTTCAGAATCAACGCGCCGACCTTGATGTTGGCCAGCGGGTGCAGTGCCGCTTCCGGACCGCCGAAGTATTCGAGCTTGTCCTGATGCACCTTCGACATGACCTGCATGAGGCCCTGCGCACCGACGGTGCTTTCCGCGTACGGGTTGAAGCCCGACTCGATTGCCATGACGGCGAGCAACAGCAGCGGATCGAGACCCACTTCCTTGCCGGTCGAGTAAGCCGCGCGCACGAGGTTGCCCGTCACGTCACCCGCCACGCGATAGCGGCGTGCGAGATAGTCGGCCACGGCGATCTGCTCGCGCGTGTCGAGAACCTTGGTGGCACGCGCATCGGCCGCCACACGCTGGTTCGGAATATAAGCTGCGAGAACCGCAGCCGACGGGACGTGTTGCGCAGCCTGCGCCATCATCGTCGAGTCGGACGGGGTGCCCTGTGCGAGCGTGCCGCCGTTGGCGCCCTGGCCGGCCGCATTGGCCGTACCGGTGGCTGCCTCGAGCAGCGGACCCACGCGCGACGCCAGATCGGCGCGCCACGTCGGTCGGGCCCACAGCGCCAGCGTGCCGACCACGGCAACCAGACCGACCGCGCTGGACGTATACAGTCCAACACGACCGCCGTGCCATGCCAGGCGACGCCAATCGCGGCGAGCCACGGCTACCGTTGCCGCCCCGCTTGCGCGAAGCGCAGCGAACACGGCCAGTAGCCAGGGTGATAAACCAGACTTCTTCATACTACGTACTCCGGTTACGCCGTCACCACGGGGTGGCCCCGGGGCGTAAGGAAGTAAGCCGGTATGCCCGCCAGGCATCCCGTGAAGCGCTTACTTACGGCATATGGAACGAGGCGGTGCATCGTGTTTGTCATGGACGATGCCGCTACCGCCGCAGCGCGCCGACCTGTTCAGGTCTCCGGCGCTGACGAGCTATCGCTCGCGCTGCTTCCTAAAACACTGGCTTCCCGACCTCGGTGAGAAAACCAGCCACTGAAAATCCACGTCGATGTTGTAGTTGTCGCTAAGCTTGAGCGGGTCGGCCTACCCGTCATCGAAGCCGCCTTTCTGGATTCAACGGGCGGATTGTAGCAGTGATATATAAACCGTCAATACTATTATTAGTCGAAATGATTACTAAAAGTAATTTGCAACGGCTGTTTTGCCGTGACGTTCGGACACCTTGGCCGGTAAAATGCCGTGCCTCACCCCGCGTTTACAAGGGTGTTCTCCCAACTTTCATCGATTTCAAACGACCGTTTACTCCGGCCGTATGAATTTCGTAAAAATTTTTGGTAACGGTTTGTTTCATGAAATATCTCGATCTTCGTGACTTCACCGCGCAACTGGAGCGATCCGGCCAGCTTCGTCGCGTAGACGTGCCGGTCTCGCCGGTGCTTGAGATGACCGCGCTTGCCGATCGCGTACTCAAGGCAGGGGGTCCGGCCCTCTGGTTCGAGCGGCCGACCGGTTACGACATGCCGGTGCTCGCCAATTTGTTTGGCACCCCTGAACGTGTCGCCCTCGGCATGGGTGTCGACGACGGGGACAACGCGCTGAGTTCGCTGCGCGATATCGGTCGCCTTCTCTCGACACTCAAGGAACCCGAGCCGCCGCGCGGCCTGAAGGACGCCGGCAAGTTGTTCGGCATGGCCAAGGCCGTGTGGGACATGGCGCCCAAGGAAGTGAGCAGTCCGGTGTGTCAGGAGATCGTGTGGGAAGGCGATGAAGTCGACCTCTCGCGCCTGCCGATCCAGACCTGCTGGCCCGGCGATGCCGCACCGCTCATCACGTGGGGTCTGGTCATCACGAAGGGGCCGCACCGCAAGCGTCAGAACCTCGGGATTTACCGCCAGCAGGTGATCAGCCGCAACGAAGTCATCATGCGCTGGCTCGCTCACCGAGGCGGTGCGCTGGACTTCCGCGAGTTCGCGCAGGCCAACCCGGGCAAACCGTTCCCGATTGCCGTGGCGCTCGGCGCCGATCCGGCGACGATGCTCGGCGCAGTCACGCCCGTGCCCGATACGCTGTCGGAGTATCAATTTGCCGGCTTGCTGCGCGGCAGCCGAACCGAACTGGCGAAGTGCGTCACGCCGGGCCTCGAATCGCTGCGCGTGCCCGCGCGCGCCGAGATCGTGCTCGAAGGTTTCATTTACCCGTCCGAACAACCGCCCGTCGTGCCCGAAGGTGCGCCGCCGGCGCCGTCGCGAGGCGCCACCGCCGGTTATCAGCACGCGCTCGAAGGCCCCTACGGCGACCACACCGGCTATTACAACGAACAGGAGTGGTTCCCGGTCTTCAAGATCGAGCGCATCACGATGCGCCGCAACGCGGTCTATCACTCGACCTATACCGGCAAGCCGCCCGATGAGCCGGCCGTGCTCGGTGTCGCGCTCAACGAAGTGTTCGTGCCGCTGCTGCAAAAGCAATTTCCGGAAATCACCGACTTCTACCTGCCGCCCGAAGGTTGCAGCTACCGGATGGCCATCGTGCAGATGAAGAAGGCGTATCCGGGGCACGCCAAGCGGGTCATGTTCGGGGTGTGGAGCTTCCTGCGCCAGTTCATGTATACGAAGTTCATCGTGGTGGTGGATGAAGACGTCGATATTCGCGACTGGAAGGAAGTGATCTGGGCCATCACCACGCGGGTGGATCCGACGCGCGATACGACCCTCGTCGACCAGACCCCGATCGACTATCTCGATTTCGCCTCGCCCAAGGCGGGGCTTGGCTCGAAGATGGGCATCGACGCGACCAACAAGTGGCCGGGGGAAACTTCGCGCGAATGGGGGCGTCCGATTGAAATGACCGCCGACGTGGACGCACGCATGGCCGCGCTATATAAGGATCTCGGTCTGTAAAACAGGCATCGCGATCCTCTGCCATGCCGAACGCCGGCGCCCGTCGGGCTGCCGGCGTTTTCATTGGTGCCGCCTGTTGACGCAATCCCCCCGAGTCCTTGATGGATGGGGTTCGCAGCGGCCGTCACGAACGCCTCGCACGGCTGGAGTAAGCTGGCAGCCTACGGACAGGTCAGCCGTGCAGGCCGTAATCCCGCATTCGTCTCGTGATCCTTCGGGTCATTCGTCTCGTTACCTGCGGCTTCTGTCCCTGCGCTCTTTACCGCGTCCTTTACTGCGTCCGTTACCGCTTTCATTACCGCTTTCGTTGCTATTTCCGTCCTCCGCGCGGCGCCGCCTCCCCAGAGCGCACCGCACGGCTATCGAAAGGAGCCGATCGTGTCATCATCCCGCCCGCCTCATACCTCCCGGCAATCCAGCGCTGCGTCCAAAGCGCATCCTGCCCTGGCCCGCCTGAAAGACCCCGAACTGCTCAAGTCCGACGCCTACATCGATGGCGACTGGACACCCGCCGACGCCCACGCCACCTTCGTCGTCAACGATCCGGCGACCGACTCCGAGATCGCCCACGTAGCCGACCTTGGCGCCAAGGAGACCGAACGCGCGCTGGTGGCCGCCGAAACCGCCCTGCCGGAATGGCGCAGCAAGACCGGCAAGGAACGCGCGCGCATCATGCGTCACTGGTTCGACCTCATCATGCAGGCGCAGGACGACCTCGGCGCCATCATGACCGCCGAGCAAGGCAAGCCGCTCGCCGAAGCCAAAGGGGAAGTCGCCTACGGGGCGTCGTTCATCGAGTGGTTCGCCGAGGAAGCCAAGCGGATCGACGGCGACGTACTTGCCTCGCCCGAAGGCGGCAAGCGCCTGCTGGTCCTCAAACAGCCCATCGGGGTCTGCGCATCGATCACGCCGTGGAACTTCCCGATCGCGATGATCACCCGCAAGATCGCACCGGCCATCGCAGCGGGCTGCACCATCGTGGTCAAGCCTGCGCGTCTCACCCCGCTCAGCGCGCTCGCGCTGGCAGAACTTGCGGATCGCGCGGGATTGCCCAAGGGCGTCTTCAATGTGGTGACGTCGAAAAACTCGTCGGATGTCGGTAACGTCCTCACGTCCAGCCCTCGCGTGCGCCATCTCTCTTTCACGGGTTCGACCTCCGTGGGGGCGAAGCTCATGGCGCAATGCGCGCCGACGATCAAGAAAGTCGCACTCGAACTGGGCGGGCTCGCGCCCTTCCTCGTTTTCGACGATGCCGACGTCGATGCTGCCGTCGATGGCTGTATCGCCTCCAAGTTCCGCAATGCCGGCCAGACGTGCGTCTGCGCGAACCGCATCTACGCACAGGACGGCATTTACGATGCTTTCGTCGAAAAGCTCACCGCCGCTGTGAGCAAACTGCGTGTGGGCAATGGCTTCGAGCCGGGTGTCGCGATCGGCCCGCTGATCGAGGACGCGGCCATCACCAAGGTCGAGCGCCATGTGGCAGACGCCGTCGCCAAGGGCGGACGCGTCACCGTCGGCGGCAAGGTGCTGCACGGCCGCTTCTTCGAGCCGACCGTGGTGGCCGACGCCAGCGCTGACATGCTCGTCGCGCAGGAGGAAACCTTCGGCCCGGTCGCCCCCGTCTTCCGGTTCAAGGACGAAGCGGACGGTATCCGTCTGGCCAATGCCTCCGACTTCGGCCTGGCCTCGTACTTCTTCGCCCGGGACGTCGGACGCGTCTGGCGCGTGGCCGAGGGTATCGAGGCCGGTATGGTCGGCATCAACACGGGGCTGATCTCGAACGAGGTCGCGCCGTTCGGCGGCGTCAAACAGTCCGGTCTCGGGCGTGAAGGGTCGAAGTACGGCATCTACGAGTACCTTGAAATGAAATATCTCTGCCTCGCCGGCCTCTGAGTTTTATCTGACCCTTTAACAATCTGTAATAGTTGGATTCTCACGGCGCGAGCCGCGCCGTGACTGGCTTGCGCCCAATTCGACCTAACGTCGGCAAACGGGATGCCATTGTGAAAGTGTTACAAAGTCCCACAGACCCGCGCCGGCTCGGGTAGAATCGCGCTTTTTTTCGCGAACGGCGACTCCGACCCCATTTCGGGGGCCGCATGCTCCCCCTGCGGTGCCATCGGAACCCGGTAGTTTTTCGCGAAGCCGATCAACAGAAGTCGCGTCCGTCAGCGCTACCCCCGCGCCGTCATGCTCCTTGTGACGGTGAATGGCCTGCCGGCGTGTCCGCCCTCGCGCAACGTGCCCTTCCCGACTCCCGGGCGGCCGTTTGCTCCCCCCGGGCGTGGAGAAGACAGAATGGACAACAACCCATCCCTCATGCGCAACATCGGGCCGTTCGCCCTGATGTTGACCGGTCTCGGCTCGATCATCGGCTCCGGCTGGCTGTTCGGTGCCTGGAAGGCCGCCAAGATCGCCGGCCCCGCCGCACTGCTCGCGTGGCTCATCGGCGCCGTCGTGATTCTTGCCATCGCCCTGACCTACGCCGAACTCGGCGCGATGTTCCCCGAATCGGGCGGCATGGTCCGCTACTCGCGCTATTCGCACGGCAGCCTCGTCGGCTTCATCGCCGCGTGGGCCAACTGGATCGCCATCGTCTCGGTGATTCCCATCGAAGCCGAAGCGTCGATCCAGTACATGAGCACGTGGCCGTACGACTGGGCGCATGCCCTGTTCGTGGACGGCACGCTCACCACGAGCGGTCTGACGTTGTCGGCATTGCTCGTCATCGTCTACTTCATGCTGAACTACTGGGGCGTGAAGCTGTTCGCGCGCGCCAACACGGCGATCACGCTGTTCAAGTTCGCGATTCCGGCCCTGACCATTGCCGGTCTGATGGTCGCCGGTTTCCACCCGGGCAACTTCAACATCGCCGAGCATGGCGGCTTCGCGCCGAACGGCATGTCGGCCGTGCTGACCGCCGTCGCTACGTCGGGCATCGTGTTCGCGTTCAACGGCTTTCAGAGCCCCGTGAACCTCGCGGGTGAAGCACGCGACCCGGGGCGCAGCATCCCGTTTGCCGTGGTCGGTTCGATCCTGCTTGCTACCGTCATCTATCTGCTGCTGCAAGTCGCCTACATTGGCGCGCTCTCGCCCGAACAACTGGCAGGCGGCTGGCACATGGTGAGCTTTAGCTCGCCGTTCGCCGAACTCGCGATTGCCCTCGGCCTGAACTGGCTGGCGATCGTGCTCTACTTCGACGCGTTCCTCAGCCCGAGCGGCACCGGCACGACCTACATGGCCACGACGAGCCGCATGATCTACGCGATGGAGCGCAACCGCACCCTGCCGGCGATTTTCGGCCGCGTGCATCCGCTGTACGGCGTGCCGCGTCCCGCGATGTGGTTCAACCTCGCGATCTCGTTCGTCTTCATGTTCTTCTTCCGTGGCTGGGATTCGCTCGCTGCCGTGATCTCGGTGGCGACGGTGATCTCGTACCTCACCGGTCCGATCAGTGTGATGGCGCTGCGCCGTTCGGCGCCGGACATGCACCGTCCGCTGCGCCTGCCGGGCCTGTCGCTGATCGCGCCGTTCGCGTTCGTGTGCGCGTCGCTGATCCTGTACTGGGCGCGTTGGCCGCTCACCGGCCAGATCATCGTGCTGGTGATCGTGGCGCTGCCGGTCTACTTCTACTATCAGGCGAAGGACAAGTGGCAGGGTTTCGGCCGCGACCTCAAGGCCTCGTGGTGGCTCATCGGTTACCTGCCGTGCATGGCGCTGTGCTCGTACATCGGCAGCAAGGAATTCGGCGGCCTCGGTCTGCTGCCGTACGGCTGGGACATGGCGATCGTCGCGCTGCTGTCGCTGGCGTTCTATCACTGGGGTGTGAAGGCCGGCTGGCGTACCCCGTATCTGTCGGAAGAACGTGAGCAGGACGCCGCCAGCATGGACGGCATGCCCGCGCTGTCTCACTGAGGCACAGCGCGTCACGCGTCATCCAACGAAAAAGCCCGCCAACCGGCGGGCTTTTTTCATGGCGGACGGCGACAGCGAGCCGCGCTTTACCGATGCGCCCGCCGACGCTCGATGAACAAGCTGTTGCCGAGCGCGCGCTTGGCCATCTTCTTCGCATCGGCTGCGGCGGCAGACACTTCCACATGAGACGGGAAGCTCTCCGGCGTGACGGCGACCACACCGATCGACAGGCTCGTGATCGGATGGAAGATGACCATGCCGCGACGATCCTCCGCCTCAAACCCACCGGCCGCGATCTGATCCGGATGAAAGTACTCCGTCACTGCCTCGCCGAAACGCGTGAGCGCTTCGCGGCAGCGGGCTTCCCAGTCCGGGCTGCGGAACAGAATCAGAAAATCGTCACCGCCGATGTGCCCGAGAAAGTCACGCTCGGGATTGCGCACGGCCATCAACACACGGGCGACGAGTTGAATCAGGTCGTCGCCGCGCCGATAGCCGAATACGTCGTTGAACGGCTTGAAGTTATCGAGATCGACGTAGCACGCGTGGAACGATTGACGCTCACCGATCATGCGATCCATGTAGTCGTCGATCGGCACGTTGCCCGGCAGCAGCGTGAGCGGATTGGCGTAACGTGCAGCGTCGAGCTGCATGTCGGTGATGTGGCGCATCAGGGCGTGTCCCTGCGCCACGCCGAAGTAACGCCCCTGATCCGTCACGATGAAACCGGCGGCAATCTGACGACTCGCCCCTTCCGCGATCATTCGGCTCAGGTCCTCGACGCGCGCCGCCTTGTCGAACGTCAGCGGGCGCGGTTCCATCACCGCCGAGCACGGTTTGCGTCCGTACAGTTCGCGCGTGAACGGACGCGCGAACCGCCCGATCAGCGACGCCCGTCCGATCAACCCGACGGCCCGCTCGCGCTCCACCACCGGCAGCACTTCCAGCGCCGGGTCGCTCTCGAAGCGGGCCACGACGTCCTCGCTGCGCGTGTCCGGCGACACCGGCGCCACGTACGACGCAATGCGCTCAAGCGTCACGTTGCCCGCGCCCAACTGGCTCGGTTGCTGATGCACATACGCGCGACGCTCGTTCACCACTTCCTGCACGTTAGCGGTAATCGCGCGCTGCGGCTGCGCCTCGGGACGCGCGATGAAATAGCCTTGTCCGAGGAAGATGCCCAGATCGCGCACGACCTGAAGCTCCTCGGCGTGCTCGATGCCCTCGGCAATCACACGCGTGCCGCTCGTCTCGGCAATCTGGCGCATCGAGCGCACGAACTGAAGCTTGACGGTGTCGGTGTCGATCCCATCGACGAAGTGCCGGTCGATCTTGACGTAATCGGGCCGCAGCTCCGACCACAGACGCAAGCTCGCGTAGCCCTCGCCCATATCGTCGAGCGCCACTTCGAAGCCCAGCGCGCGATACGCCGTGAGCGACGCGCGCGTGCTCGCCAGATCCAGTGTCGGCGCGTGCTCCGTGAGTTCGAGCACCACGCGCTCGGGCGGTAGCCGGAACGACTGGAGCATGGCGAACGTCTCGTCCAGACCGAGCGATTCGCTCACCCCGCCGCCAGGCAATGCGCGTGTCACGGGGCCGATATTCAGGAACAGACGCTCGGGCAGGTCTTGCTCGACGAAACCCCGCAGCACCGTGCGACGACAGGCGAGTTCGAGCGGTCCGAGCAGGCCGTGACGGCGTGCCGCGGCAAACAGCGCCATCGGCGAATGGATCGAGGTACCGGCTGGCCCGCGCACCAGTCCTTCGTAACCGGCGACTTCCGACGTCCGGAAGTCGAGAATCGGCTGGAAAACGCAGGTCAGGCCAATGCCTTCGCAAAGCTCGGCAAGCAACGACACTTCATCAGGTTCGACGAAAGGTGCCGTCGATGCAGAAGCAGCGGCAGGAGATGGGGATAGGGAAGTCGAGCCAGCGGGCGCCGATTGTGCATCGTGCGCCGCCAGGGCGGTGCCAAAGCGGTCCTGCGGACGTATCCCGGCAACTGCGGCAGGCGGGAGAGGGTTCAACTGAGACTCCGTAAGTCGGTGCGGTGCGCCGGCATCATGCAAACAGCTTTACGTTGTGCGGGCATCTGACGGGCACACGCGTACGCACCGCAGGCATTCCACCCCGATGAAGTCTCACCCGTTCCCCGTGCTTCGCGTGCGGTCGCTGCTCTTTGGCCCATATCCGCGTCTTGTGACGGTGCCCGTGGGCACCCTCTTTTACTTGCCGTTCAGGCTATCGCCGTTATTTGACAAAACTGTGACAGCATCGGAATTGCCACAAATACCGGGACGATGCCTCACCAATAAACGGCATTGGTGCAGCCGTCTTGGGCGATGGCTTTACGCGTGCCAGGAAGGCAGCGCTGCGAAGATCCCGGTCAAATGGCGTTTCTGGATTCCGACGACGTCCGGATCGTCATGGCGGCGACCCCGGCAACGACACACGCGAGTCCCAGCCAAGCTGACGTAGATAGCGATTCCCCGAGAAACACGACGCTTATCGCGACGCCGATGGGAACGCGCAGATAGGCTTGCGCGGTGGTACCGACCGACCCGAGTGTTTGTACGAGTCGAAAGTAAATCACGAACGCGATCGCGGTAGAAAAGAGGGCGAGTGCCGCAAGCGCCATCAGGGATTGCCACGAAGGATGGAGTGTCCAGGGACGGTCAACCAGCAGACTGACAGGGACGAGCAGGGTCGCACCGACAATCAGCGAACCCGCAGCAGGAATGGCTGGCGAGAGGCCAGCGAAGGACCGTCCGTAGATCGCCGCCGCGGCATAGCAAACCGTCGCTGTAACGATCGCCAGTTGTGGAACCAGCTGCTGCCCGAGTCCTCCGAATGCGCTGACGCCAACGACCAGGCATATCCCGGCAAGCCCCGAGACGACGCCGAACGACTTGCGCACTGTCATTCGTTCGTGGCGAGTGATAAGCCATGTTCCGAGAAACGCCATGACCGGCGAGGCCGAATTCAGGATCGTCGCCAAACCCGCGTCCACCGAACGCTCGGCCCATGCGATGAGCGTGAAAGGAACGACGCTGTTCAACAACGCCTGCACGAAGAAACGACGCCATACAGCGGGATCGCGCGGCATTGAAATACGCTGAACTCGCATCCAGAGCAGCAAGACCGATCCGGCAATTAACGTTCTCGCCGCGATGAGCGTTAGCGGAGGAATCGTAGCGACGCCGATTTTGATAAATGTGTAGGACGCGCCCCATAGGGTCGAAAGCGTCAGGAGCAACGTCAGATCAAGAAAGGCGTTGGGTTCGCTCGTCGCGGTCGTGCGTGTTTGCGCCAATTCGTTCTCGCCATGAAGGGGGTCGGGATCCACGCGGCTTGTGAGGCGCCGGATGAGGTGGATTATGCGAGCGCCCCCGGCACGAATGCTTCAGCTTGGCGTTAAATGTGGATCGCCGCTACGCCGAAAGGCGGCTTCGGGTCGAAAGCTACCGCGCCTGATCCGCGGCAACCCGCTTTGCGTCCAAACACGAATCGACCGCCTTGACGAGGTCAAAAAAAACGGCAACGCCGTAAAGCGTTGCCGTTTCCGCAGAGCTCGCCGTCGGACGGTGAACCGTCCCCCAGCGTCCTCAAATGCGTTTGCGCACGATGACCGATTACCAGGCCGTCACGACCGAACCACCGAACTTCTGCTCGATGAATGCCTTCACTTCCGGCGAATGGTAAGCCTTGATCAGCTTGGCCACCCACGGCTTGTTCTTGTCGGCCGAGCGAATCACGAGCACGTTGGCGTACGGGCCATTGGCGTCTTCGATGGCGATCGAATCCTTCTTCGGGTTCAGACCGGCTTCCATCGCGAAGTTGGTGTTGATGACGGCCACGGCGACGTCGTCGAGCGAGCGCGGCAGTTGGGCGGCGTCCAGTTCCACGAACTTCAGCTTCTTCGGGTTTTCGGCCACGTCGATCGGCGTTGCCTTCAGACCGGCGTCGGCGCGCAGCTTGATGAGACCCTGCTTTTGCAGCAACAGCAGCGCACGGCCGCCGTTGGTCGGGTCGTTCGGCAGCGACACCTTGTCGCCCGTCTTCAGATCGGCCAGCGACTTGATCTTCTTCGAATAGATGCCCATCGGGAAGATCACGGTCTTGGCGATCGATTCGAGCTTGTAGCCGCGATCCTTCACCTGCGCGTCGAGGTACGGCTGGTGCTGGTAGCTGTTCACGTCCAGATCGCCCGACGACAGGGCCGCGTTCGGCTGCACGTAATCGCTGAACTCGATGACCTTGATGTTCAGGCCGTCCTTGGCCGCGACCTTCTTCACTTCGTCGAAGATCTGGGCGTGCGGGCCGCCCGTGACACCGACCTTCAGATTGACAGCGTCAGCCGCCGTCGCGGTAGCCGCGAATTGCGTGGCGAAAACCGTAGCGGCACCAACTCCTGCCAGCAGCTTGAAAAGCGTACGACGTTGCATGGAAAACCTCGCGTGTGTGAATGAAGTGCCGGACTCGTCGGCCCGGCGACATTGTTATGTGGGACGTATTACTTGTGGCTCAGTCGACGCACCAGCCAGTCGCCGAACGTCTGCACCAGTTGCACGAAAACGATCAGGATCAGCACGACGGTGATCATGACTTCCGGCAGGAAGCGCTGATACCCGTAGCGAATCCCGAGATCGCCCAGACCACCGCCGCCGATGGCGCCGGCCATTGCCGAATAACCGACCAGGCTCACGAACGTGATCGTCAGACCGGCCACGATGCCGGGCAGCGCCTCGGGCAGCAGCACCTTCATGACGATCTGACCCGTCGTCGCGCCCATCGACTGGGCGGCCTCGATCAGGCCGCGATCGACTTCACGCAGGGCCGTTTCCACAAGACGCGCGACAAACGGGGCCGCGGCGATCGTGAGCGGCACCACTGCCGCCATCGTGCCGATGGACGACCCGACGATCAGTCGCGTGAACGGAATCACGGCCACCAGCAAGATGATGAACGGCGTGGAGCGCACGGCGTTGACGAGGATCCCGACGATGCGGTTGGTCGGCAGGTTCTGCAACACGCCGTTACGGTCCGTCAGATACAGCAGCACGCCCAGCGGCACGCCCACGACAGCACCGATCAGGCCCGAGATCCCGACCATGATGAGCGTCTCCCAGAACGACGAGACGAACAGATCGAACATTTCACTCCACATGGCTCAGCTCCTCGACAACCACGCCTTCACTGGCGAGGAACGCCATGGCTTCAGCCACACGGGCCGGTGTGCCGCCCGCCATCACGGCAAGCGATCCGAATGCCTGCCCCTGGATCTCGTCGATCTGGCCATGCAGGATGTTGAAATCGAGTTCGTAGCGGCGAATCGCCTCGGACAGCAACGGCTGGTCGACGCCCGCGCCCGAAAACGCCAGCCGGTACAGGTGATCGTGACCGTTACCAATGCGCGACGCCACGCGCTCGCGCACGCCTGCGGGCAACTCCTGCGCAATCACGTCGCCGATCAACGCACGGGTCACATCGTGACGCGGACGCAGGAATACGTCGATCACGGCCCCCTGCTCCACCACGCGACCGGCATCGAGCACAGCGACGCGGTCGCAGACCTGCTTGATGACTTCCATCTGGTGCGTGATCAGCACGACCGTCAGGCCCAGTTCGCGGTTAATCCGCTTGAGCAGTTCGAGAATCGAGCGGGTCGTCTCCGGATCGAGCGCCGACGTGGCTTCGTCCGAGAGCAGCACTTGCGGTTCGCTGGCGAGCGCGCGGGCGATGCCCACACGCTGTTTCTGGCCGCCGGAGATCTGCGACGGGTAGCGGTCCTTCTGCGCCGTCAGGCCCACAAGCTCCAGCAACGGCAGCACTTTGCCGCGAATCTCGGCGGCCGACATGCCCGCGAGTTCGAGCGGCAGCGCCACGTTCTGATAGACCGTGCGCGAGCTGAGCAGGTTGAAATGCTGGAAGATCATACCGATGCGGCGACGCGCCTGACGCAGGTCGTCCGCCGACAACGACGTCAGATCCTGACCGTCGACCCGCACCGTGCCGTCGCTCGGACGGTTCAGCAGGTTGATGACACGCACGAGCGTGCTCTTGCCGGCGCCGCTTCGGCCGATGATGCCGAAGACTTCGCCACGCTGGATCGACAGGCTGATATTGGAAAGCGCGTCGATCGGCCCCTTGGGTCCAGCGAAACGCTGGGTAATGTTCTGGAGTTCGATCATGCAAAAAAATAGCAGCCCCACTGCAAAACCGCCCGCAGTGCCGCCGCCAAGACTCTATTTAGCGCAAAGGCGACATTCTAGCCCATGCGCCTAAATAGTTGAAAATAATAAAATTTGATCTCTTTATATGGATTTTAGGAGGTAAGGAATCGACGACCGCCAACGGGCGAATTCAGGCCTGCCGGCCGGTCGCAAATTCGTCGAGTACCTCGATGACCCGGTCGAACTCCAGCGATTTGTCGAAAAAGTACTGCACACCCAGTTGCTGGCAGCGTTTGCGGTACGTCGCCAGGGCGTAATTCGTCAGGACGATGGCCATGAGCTTTTCCAACATGCCGCTGTCGTGCAGATACGACAGGACGTCCATGCCCGAGCCGCGCCGGAGCTGGATATCGACGATGACCGCGTCGAAAGAATCGCTTTCCAGGGTGCGAACCGCGTCATCGGCCGTCTCCGCCACACCTGTGACCTCGAGCATCCCGGTCGATCCGAGTGCTTCGGACAGGCTCTCGCGAATCACCGCCGAATCTTCGATCAGCAGCACCTTCAAGGGCAAGCGGGACCCCGTAAGCGTTGCCGCGTTCCCGGTTGACATGACAGCCTCTCTATCAACTTATCAAGCCGTTCTTGAGCGCATATAGCGTCAGGTCGGCATTGGTTTTCAAATGCATCTTTTCCAGCACCCGCGCACGATAGGTGCTGACGGTCTTCACCGACAAATGCAGCTCGTCGGCGATTTCAGTGGGCGTACGCCCCTGAGCGAGCTTGCAGAACACCTGAAACTCGCGCTCCGAGAGCTGCTCGTGCATCGGTTCGTCGACCGGCTTGTCGAGCTTCTGCGCCAGCAGGTCCGCCGTGACTTCACTGACATAACGGTGACCGCGTGCGACCGTGCGAATCGCCCGGATGATTTCCTCGGGCGCCGCGTCCTTCATCAGATAGCCATCGGCCCCGGCGCGCAGCAGATTCACCGCGTATTGCGCTTCCGGATAGGTCGACAAGAACAGGACACCCTGCTCGGGTCTCAACTGCTTGATCACGCGCAGGGTGTCGATGCCGTTCTTGTCAGGCATGGCGATATCCAGCAGCACGACATCGAATTCGGTTTCTCGCACGGCACGAATCACCTCGTCCCCGCTCGCGGCCTCGCCCAGCACCTCCATATCCGACTCGTCGGCGATGAATTGCTTGAAGCCGGTACGAACGATGGCGTGATCGTCGGCAATCAGGATTTTTATTGTCAGTGACATCTAAGCTCCAGAGACTGTCCCCGTCGGCCTGCTGACCGCGCTCGAACGATTTCGGTACGCGTGCCATGGCCGTCACTCCCGGTCGAGCAGATCCCGCATATCGTCGGCATGCTCTTCCTCGACAGAGAGGATTTCTTCGAGCATACGACGCGTCGTGGTATCCCGGTCGCCCAAATAATGAATCATCTCGCGGTAACTCTCAATCGCAATACGTTCTGCCACGAGATTTTCTCGAATCATGTCCCGCAGGCTGGTACAGGCGACGTATTCGGCGTGGCTGCGCGACGACAGGCTGTCGGGGGAAAAATCGGGCTCGCCGCCCAGTTGCACGATGCGCGTCGCAATGCGATCCGCGTGATCCTGCTCCTGGGCCGCGTGCTCGGCGAATTCGGCCGCTACCGGCTCGGCATGAATACCGGTGGCCATGAAATGGTGACGCTTGTATCGCAGCACGCAGACCAGTTCGGTCGCGAGCGCATCGTTGAGCATATGCACGACCGCGTCGCGATCGGCGCGGTAGTCCTCCGTGACAGCACCGTCATCGAGGTGCTCACGGGCACGCTCGCGCATGGCGCGAACGTCGATTTCGAATTCATCACCCGCGTGCTGGCTGTGACCATTACCGGTCATCGCGTGCTTGGTGCGCTTGGCGTGCTGTTTGGCTTGCTTGGCGGTATGCATTGGCGAATCCTCCTGTAGCGGTTTGTGCGTCGGACGGGGTTACGAAGGGAACGATGGGAACCATAGGAACCGTGGGAACGCGCGCGCCGGATATGGCGAAGGGCGGCCATTGCCGCCCCGCGTTCCCTGACGGTGACTATCGTCGGACCACCCCGAAGAGCAGCGTGACCAGAAAGATCACCAGGAAGATGAAGAACAGGATCTTCGCGATCTCGGCGGCACCCGCAGCGATTCCCGTAAAGCCGAAAACTGCGGCAATCAACGCGATCACGAAAAAAACGACGGCATAGTGAAGCATCGCAACCTCCTTGAATGGTGATGGCTAGTCGACGATCTTCTTGGCGACGGTCAATCCAAGCAGCAGGAAGATCACGAACAGGACCAGGAACAGAACGAACAGAATCTTCGCGATCCCGGCCGCACCCGCAGCGATCCCGGTGAAGCCCAACAGGCCGGCGACGATGGAGATCAGTGCGAACAACAAAGCCCACTTCAACATGGCGTTCTCCTTGTTTATTGCTTCATTTCCCGGAGACTTTTCCGGCTCCCCATGGCTGGCACGTCTCGTATCTGGGGGGATCGATGATCCTGATCGCCCACATACGAAGCGCGTGAACCACAGGGCGCTGAATGAATAGTAGAAAAACGCCGCTGACGGGACTGCCCGCGCGGCGCTGGTTTTTGCGTAGGAATTGGCTGACAATTGCCCGAAAGGTGCAGTTTTCGCCGTATTATCGAAGCATCCGACGTCGTCTTATGCTGTTGCACGTCGCACGATATCGGGCAGGAAGGCCATCGCCGCACTTCGACATACGCCCGCCAATCCCCTATCAACGCCAATCAAGGCCCCCATTTCCCAATGCCCCGATTTACGTCCTGGTTGCGTCGCAGAAGCTGGATCATCGCCATGATCGCCGCGATCGTCATCACGGTCGGCAGTCTGATCGGGCTGGAATCGGCGCACCGCCGTCTCGCGTCCACTTACGAAAGCGCGCTGCAAAACATGATGGCCGCCAACGAACTCAACGAGATCATTGCGCGCACATCGACCGTGGTGGCAAGTCAGCGCGGCTATCTGCTCACGAACAATCCGGCGTATCTCGATCCGTATCTCTCGGCCGTGCGACGCATTCGCGATCTCTCGGCACTCATCATCCAGCACTATCAGGATGTTGGCGACGATCAGGCCACACGCGAATTCGCGCGGGTCATGAAAGTCTTCTCCGAGCGCATTACGGCGATGGATACCGCGCGTGCGGCCGTCACGCAGGGCGAGATGTCGCTCGACGAAGCGCTCTCCCCCTCGAGACTGGGCATCGGGACAATGGAGCCCGTGCAGACCGGCATCACCGATCTGTACAACCGCGAACTGGCGCGGGCGCGCACGGCGCAGGACGACGGCCGCTTCGATCAGGCTATTTCGGCCGTGAGTGCCGGGGCCCTCTCGGTGCTGACGATTCTGCTGTTCGTACTGCTGTTCCGCTCGCTCGGCAAGCAGATGCGGCAGGAGCAACTGGCGCGCGATCAACTGCACGAGCAGCAGGCGCATCTCGACCGCCTCGTGCGCGAGCGCACCGAACAGCTCGACGAGCTGGCCACTCACTTGCAGAACGTCAGCGAAGATGAAAAGACGCGCCTCTCGCGCGAATTGCACGACGAACTGGGCGCGATTCTCACCGCGTGCAAGATGGACGTCACGTGGGTGCATCACAAGGTGCGCAGCGTCGATCCGGTCATTGCAGAAAAGCTCGCACGTGCGCAGCGCAATCTCGACTCCGGCATTCAGATAAAGCGTCGCATCATCGAGAACCTGCGCCCGACCGTGCTGATCAACTTCGGACTCGTCACGGCCCTGCGCTCGCTCTCCGAAGAGACGGCCGATCAGCAGCACTGGCAACTCGATCTCGATCTGCCGGAAGAAGACTTCGCATTACCCGAGTCGACGGCCATCGTGCTGTTCCGCGTGGCGCAGGAGGCGCTCACGAATGCAGGCAAATACGCGCGTGCCACGCAGGTGCGCGTAGCGCTGGCGTGCGACGACCAGCGCGTAAGACTCGAAGTCATCGACAACGGTATCGGCCTCACATCCGATCAGTTCAACAAGCCCAAAACGCACGGCCTGTTTGGCATGCGTCAGCGCGTATCTGCCAAGGGCGGACGCATCGACATCCATTCGCTGCCGCAGCGGCTCGGTACCGAAATTCAGGTGGTGCTGCCGCTGTGCAATCCGGCAGACGCCCCCGAAATCGCCACAGAAGTGACGGAAAGCACCGAGCACACCGAGCGTCCGGTCAGTCCTGTCACTCAAGCACCGTCGACGACCAACGCCTCGAACGCCGCCACCGCCCCCACCGACGATAAGACCGGCGAGCCGTCGTCCGGCACGCCGGCGCAGCCTCCGCACCCGCCAGTCGGAATGCACTGACAGTCCAACCCGACTCCGCCTACACCGCGACGAAAGCGCGGCTGACAGCGCGAACACTTCGCACTCCCTACCATGGAATCACCTGCCAACGCCCTGCGGGGCGCGGTATGTGAACCCTACCCACCATGATAAGGAGTTGCTATGAACTCGGATCTGATCAAGGGCAAGTGGAACCAGCTCAAGGGCGAAGCAAAGAAGCAGTGGGGCAATCTCACCGACGACGATCTGCTCAAGATCGAAGGCAATCGCGACAAGTTCGTCGGCGTGATTCAGGAACGTTACGGTAAGGCCAAGGCCGATGCCGAGCGCGAAGTCGACACGTGGAACAACCAGCACAAGCTCTGGTAATCCGGCGTCGCGGCGCCCATAGCGCCCTCGGGCCGCTCACGCAGGCCAAGCTCGCCGGGAGGTGAGCCACGGTCCTCCCCTCGCGCTTCCCATGCGCCTCGAACGACAACATCTCTCCAAGGAGAAATCAAAATGAAACGATTGATCGCCATCGCTCTGCTTTCGGGCTTCGCACTGGGCCTCGCCGGCTGCAACACCATCCACGGCGCAGGTAAGGACGTCGAGAAGGGAGGCGAAGCCATTCAGGGCGCCGCCGACCGTAACAAGTAACGATTGCCGCGCCACGCCGCCCCCTGGCGTGGCGCATCCCCCGGTTGCCCCCAGCGACACACCGGATCCCCCGGATCCACAATACGCGGCGCTCGACGTCGCGCCTCATGCTCGCCAAATCCCCAGCCAAGGAGGACTCTGAGATGTCACATCGAATCGCCATGAATGTCCTGACCTGCGCCTGCATCGCGGCAGCAGGCATGCTGAGCACCACGGCAGCCAGCGCGGCCGATGCCGCCGCCAAGGACCGGTACGACGCCGCGCAGAAATCCGCCGAAGCGGACTACAAGGCTGCCGCCGCGCGTTGCGACGACATGAAGGACAACGCGAAGAAGATCTGTGTCGAAGATGCGAAGGGCAAGGAGAAGATCGCCAAGGCCAACGCAGAAGCCGACTACAAGCAAACGCCCAAGGCGCGCTACGATGCCGCCGTCGCCAAGGCAGATGCCGACTACAGCGTCGCCAAGCTGCGTTGCGATGACAAGAAGGGCAACGACAAGGATGTCTGCGTGAAGGACGCCGACGCCGCCAAGACCAAGGCCTATGGCGACGCCAAGGTCATGCGCACCAGCCGTGAATCGTCGAAGGACACCATGGCCGCACGCCAGGATGCCAACGCCGATGCCAACAAGGCCGAGTACAAGGCCGCGATGGAGCGTTGCGACAGCCTGACGGGCAACAGCAAGGACAGTTGCGTCGCCGAAGCCAAGACGCGCTATCACCAGTAAGCAGGGCCGTCTCCGAAATTTCCCCAAATTTTCGCGAACGGTCACCCAGGTTTGGCAGGGAGGAGACGGCGTCCCACGCGAGTATCGCTGGACGCCGGCAACGGGCGAATGCTGCGCAAGTGGCATTCGCCCGCTGTTTTTGTGCGACACGCCGCCATCGCCATGTAAATGAATGTAACAAGTGTCGCGCAACGACACGCTCTGCGCGGTCGGTGCGTGGCGGGGCGATGTCAACCGAAACCAGCGCAAAGCGTTGATTCTGCATAGAATAGGGGCCTGATACACACGTTTGGCGGCCGCTTTTCTACGCCCGAACGTTCCCCACACCGCCCCGGTTCGCATACTTTGCAACAATTGCGACAGGACCGCGTTTCGGAACTTCAGTAAAGTAAAGCCAAGGAATCTGACGAATCAGGGTGCCGGCGGGCACCGGGCGCGTCGAGCGGCATGGTGCCGTTCGGGCGCTGTCATCAGTACGCTGCCAAGTCCGCAGGAGAAATGTCATGAAAACCAAGTTTGCCGCCCTTGCCATCGCCGGGGTCGCGCTCGCCGCGGGTGCGATCGGAACGGCGCAGGCTCACGTCTCGGTCGGGATCGGTATCGGTGTACCGCTGATCGCGCCGGCCCCGGTCTATGCGCCGGCCCCGGTGTACGTCGCGCCGCCCCCGCCGGTCTACGTCGCACCGCCGCCGCCCGTCTACGTGGCACCTGCGCCGGCCTATTACGGCCCGCCGCCGGTGTACTACGGTCGTCCGTACGGTGGCTATTACGGTCGTGGCTACTGGCGTCATGGCCGCTGGTACGGCTATTGATCGACGGCCGAGCCAGGCACATCCGGCATCGAATGGAAAACGCGCCGCCGACGGCAATGTCGGCGGCGCGTTTTGTTTATGACACTTGCGGGTGCAATGTGTCAGCGCGCCACGCGATAAGCGATCCGGAAACCGCCCCAGTGCCGCCCGTTCACGTAAATCGGCGCGGATGCATCCTTCATCACGACAAACTCGCCGCCGCCCATATCGCGACGATACGTTTGCAGCAACAGCGGTTTGGTATTGCGTCCGGCTGCCGCCCCGGTGCGATCGTTGAACAGCCGTCGGTTACGGCAATGCGCGGCGTTCCAGACCGGGTCGTTCGTCGGCGCCTGCGAAAACTTGCGGTTATGCGTGGGCAGATAACCATTCTCGTCGACGGCCGCACAGAAGGTGATGCGCTCGTTCATGCCGAGTAGCGGCTCCTGAATCGCGGGCAGTGTCTCGTCGGTAAAGCGCGTGAAGCGCGCCATCAACTGTTGCGGGTTGGATCCGGGAATCGGCTCGTAGCGCCGGTCGAACAGTTCCTGCTCGCTGATCTTCCCCTTGGCCAGCGCCGCCTCGAAACTTTCCCCGACCTGCCTGGCTGCGCGACGCACCGCGCGAATGAACGGCGTGTCTTCGGTTTCGACGTCCGCCTCGGCAATCAGGCCGATCAGGTGCTCGGATACCGACAGCAGACCGTTGATACGCTCACGCGCGCTTTCGACGTGATCGGCCGAATGCGTCACACCATCGGCCATCTCATCGACGTGCGCTGCGAGCGTGCTGCATTCGTTTTCGATAGCTTCGCTCGCCTGCGCGATCTGTCCCGCCTGACGATCGAACGTGTCGAGCGCGCTGCCTGCCGTCTCGATCACGCTGGCGATGGCGCGCGTGCCTTCGCGGGCATCGTTGGCGCGCGCGACGTTGGCATTGCTCTCGCGCATAAGACGTTCGGTACGCTCGCCTAGCGCAGCGAGCGTGTGCTCGATCTGCTGCGTGGCCTCGGCGGTCTTGCTCGCGAGTAGCTTTACCTCCGTTGCGACGACGGCGAAGCTGCGTCCCGCCACACCGGCGCGCGCCGCTTCAATGGCCGCGTTCAGGGCAAGCAGGTTCGTCTGCCGGGCGATGACGGAAATGCCTTCGGCCACTTTGCCGACGTGATCGAGCGCTTCGCGCAGCCCCGATATCTCGTCCGCCATACCGGAAACGCCTTCGACCAGCCCGTGGATCGACGCAAGCGATGCGTCTGCCGTGCTGCGCGATGCCGAAATTTCGGCGCTCGCGCGGTCGGCGACATCGCGCGCCTCACGTGCTGCGCTGGCAATGCGCTGATTGCCTTCGCTGGTGTCGGTGGCTGCGCGACGAAGCTCCTGAAACACTTCGGCCTGTCGCTTGATCCGGACGGCGATTTCATCGACGTTACCGGCGATATCGCACAACTCCACCCCGAGGGTGCCCGCATTGGCGGCCACCTCGCTCATGATGTTGACGGTCTGCGCGGCTCCCCTTGAGCGCGTGAATAGCCCCATCGTCAGTCTCCTCGCATCTCTGATCTGCTTGTTATGACGAGGGCGGGACGGTCGCCGGAACTGCCGAAAAACGTAAAACGCCGGGTAGACGTCTGCGCCACACGTTCGGGCCTCTGTTGACCCTGTGTCGAAAAGTATAACGGGAGAAAAAACGGCCGACTTGAGGGTTTCTTCGCGTGGTTTTCACCCACTCAGGCCTTGTTTTCCCCGCACTTTCGACGCTTTCGATGTTATGCGGCCACACTCTCACGCACGGCTTACGCGGGACTTACGGCAGCGTCAGGACGCGGCAGCGACGCTATCGTCGCTATTGACGCTATTGGCCCCCGCCACCGCACGGCGCAAAGCCTCGCCCACGGCGATGACCAGATCCCCGGCATCGCGGCGGCGCAGCAGGGCGACTTCGCTGTCGGCATCGGCTTCCTCCAGCGCCACGCGGCAGACGTCCGATCCGGCCAGCGCGGCCAGACTCTCAGGCACGATGGCAACCCCGAAGCCGGCCGCGACCAGATGAACGAGCGTCGCCTTGCGCGAGGTAGCCACGGCAGCCGTGGGGAAGAATCCATGTTGCTGGCACAGCTGCGCCACGCGATAGCTCAACCCGCCGCGCTCGCGATGCGGCAGCGAGACGAACGGCTCCGCAGCAAGCGCCGCCACGCTCACCGACGCTCTTGACGCCAGCGCATGCCCCTTCGGCACGAGCAATAGCAGACGCTCGCGCGCCATCGTCTCGCAAACGAGCGTCGGCGCGGGGCGCAGTACCGGCAATCGAACGAGTCCGACGTCGATCCGTCCCGCTTCGATCTCGTCTTGCTGCTGCTCGGACGACAACGTCGAGATATCGACGTTCACCCCGGGATGCGCGCGCAGATGCTCGTATAGCGCCGATGGCAGCGCCCCGGCAAACGGCACCGAGCTGGAATGCGCGAGTCGCACCGTGCCCTGCTCGCCGCGCGCCACACTGCGGGTGAGCGCCACGGAGCCTTCGAGTTCGGTAAGCACGCGTCGCGCTTCGCCCACGAACGTGCGACCGGCGGGGGTGAGCGTCACCCCCTTGGAGGAGCGTTCGAGCAGCACCGCCTGCAATTCCCGCTCCAGTTCGGAGATTTGCCGGCTCAGTGCGGATTGCGCGACGAAAAGACGCTCCGCCGCCGCGCTGAAACCGCCCGCGTCGACCACTTCGAGGAAATACCGCAACTGCCGCAGCGACACCATGACCATGCCGTTTCGAGATCGAATATCGCCACATTCTATATTGGCGCGACACCCTCACGCGGCCCTAAGCTGACGGAAAACCCGCGTGCTCTCGGTCTACGCGGCCCGCAGCTTCTCGTCCTGACGTCTGTCGAAACGTCCCTTCGCCACTATGCTTTCAACGCTGTCCACCGCCCTGCCCGACACCCTCGCTACGCTGACGGCCGCCCTTCCGACGCCGGGCCACTGGCTGCTGATGAGCGCCGCCCTGGTCGTCGCGTATGTGATCTTCGGCGTCGCGGGCTTCGGCACGGCGCTCGTCGCCAGCCCGATCCTCGCTTACGCGATGCCCGTGGCGCAGATCGTGCCGATGCTCGCGCTGCTCGACTTCGGCGCAGCGTCGGGCAACGTGGTGCGCAACGCGCGCGCGGCGGATACAGACGAACTCAAACGTCTGGTACCCGCGCTCGTGCTGGGCAGCCTGATCGGCGGCGCGTTGCTGTTGCACCTGCGCCCTGACGTTCTGCTGCGGGCGCTCGCGTGGTTCGTGTGCGCCTACGCGATCTTTGCGCTGATCGGCCCACGCGCGAAATCGCGTCTGTCGCAGGCGTGGGCGGTGCCGTTCGGCGCGCTCGGCGGCATGTTCGGGGCGATGTTCGGTAGCGGCGGTTTCGTCTTCGCGATCTATCTGACGAGCCGGTTGGAGCGTGTCGAAGCCATGCGCGTGACGCAGGCGACGCTCATCAGTCTGAGCACCCTCGTGCGCGCCACCTTGTTCCTGTTCGCGGGGGTCTATGCCGACGTGTCGATGCTCGTCACCGCGGTCTCGCTCGTTCCCGCAATGGTCGTCGGCATGTGGGTCGGCAAGCACATCACGCTGCGCCTTTCACGGCAGCAGTTCGTGAAAGCAGTGAATGTCGTGGTGCTGGCAGCGGGTATCGCGTTGCTGATCCGCAGTCACTGACCGTTCTCGCTGTGGGTTCGCGATGTCGGTTCGCGCGGTTCGATCAGCGAGGGTCGGTTATGCTGACGGCCGTTCTCCCCTGATCGTCTCGCGACGCCCCCCGTCATGTCCCTTCCTGCCTTGCTGGTTTTCGGCGAAGCCCTTACCGATCTGATTCGCCAGCCGGACGCCGAGGGTCGCCAAGGCCAGCAAAATAGCCAATGGGTGAGTCGCGCGGGCGGTGCGTGCTGGAACGTCGCACGCGTGAGCGCTGCGATGGGCGTAGCAACGGGTTACGGCGGCGCGATCAGCACACATGCCCCATTCGGCACCGAACTGCTCGCCCTGTCCCGTGACGCCGGACTGGACGAGCGCTATTGGCAAGCTGTCGATGCGCCACCGCTCGTGGCCGTCGTGCATCGTCACGATCCCCCCGCGTACTTCTTTCTTGGCGAAGGCGCCGCCGATCTGGCCTTCGATCCAGGCGCGCTGCCCGATGGCTGGCAAGACGCCGCCCGTGTCGCCCACTTCGGCTGCATCAGCCTCGTGCGCGAGCCGCTGGCGGGCACGTTGCTCGACCTCGCGGCGCAATTGCACGCGCGCGGCGTCGCCATCAGCTTCGATCCGAATCTTCGCAATCTGATGGGACCGGACTACTTCGCGACGTTCGCACGCATGGCGAAACTCGCCACGTGGCTCAAGTTGTCCGTGGAGGATCTGCGCGGCCTGTATCCCGCGCGGACCGACGTCGATGCACTGGCAGACGTGCGTCGCCTCGCGCCGCAGGCTGACATCCTGCTGACGGACGGCGAGCGCGGCATGCGACTCTCGCTGGCCGACGGCACGACGCTCGTCCAACCCGCCTATCCCGTGGATGTGGCCGATACCGTCGGCGCGGGCGACGCCGCCATCGGCGGGTGGCTTGCCAGCCGCTCGCGCGCGCCTGAAGCCCCCGTAACCGACCATTTGCGGCGCGCTGCGGCGGCGGCCGCCCTCGCCTGCACCCGTACCGGCGCGCATGCGCCGGACTGGGATGCGGTCGAGCAGCTCATCGCCTCACGACGTCCCCTCTGAGCGCCGTTCGCCACTCAAGCCACTCAAGCCAATCATCCGAATAATGGCTATGATGAGAGCCAATCATCACCATAGCCGATAAATTCGACGATATGACGCCGGACCAATTGCTGACATTCGCAACGGTGGCCGAACTGGGCAACATCAGCCACGCGGCGCAGGCGCTGCACCTGTCGCAGCCTGCGGTCTCCGGGCAGTTGCGGCTGTTGCAGGAGTCGTTCGGCGAGCCGCTCTACCGGCGTGACGGACGCGGTATCCGCCTGACGGCCGTCGGCGAGCAGGTCGCGGTGTACGCCAACAAGCTGCGTCAGGACTACCGTCAGGCGATCGCACTGCGCGACAGCCTGCGCGGGCTGGAGACCGGCGCGCTACACATCGGTGCCAGTACCACGCCCGCGAGCTACTTGTTGCCATACGTCATCGCGGAATTCCACCAGCGCTACCCGGCCGTGGCACTGCACATCATCGACGGCAACACCAGCGAGATCGTCGCGCAGCTCGACCGGCTCGACGTGGCCTTCATCGAAGGCGCGGTGCCGCCGGGGTTGTCGCCGGAGATTGCGGTGCGTCCGTGGCGTGACGACGAGATCGTCGCGATTGCACGCGCCGACCATCCGCTGGCGCAGACGCCCGAGGGGGCCTCGTTGCAGGCCATCGCCGCCTATCCGCTCATCATGCGCGAGCCGGGGTCCGGCGTGCGGGCGCTGGTCGCGCGCGCGTTCTCGGTCTCCGGGCTGGAGCCACGGGTGGCGCTCGAACTGGCGGGGGTGGAAAGTATCAAGGAAGCGGTGCGCGCGGGGATGGGCGTGGGTTTCGTCTCGGCAATGTCGATGCGCCATGAAGACGCCGCGCTCGCCACCGTACGCATCGATCCGCCGCATGGCCTCAAGCGCCTGCTGACGGCGCTCGTGCCGCATGCCGATGCCTTATCGCGCCCCACCGAGCGCTTTCTCGCACAATGCTTCGCAGGGGACGCCACCGATCCGGCCGCCTTGCGGTGACACGTGACGACGACCCCATCGTACGCCGCACGGCACTCGTCGCATCGCGAACCGGACCGGCGCGCCGAACCGGCCTCCTCCGGTCCTGCTTCAAATCGTTTTCAAGCCTTTTTCATGTCATTTGAAATCCCACGCCATCTGCTCGGCCACCGACGTCGACTCGGATGAGCGCACGCACACGTCCAGGTAATCGGTGACCGACGGCGGCGGCGGCGTGCCTTCGGACAGCAGACGACGGTTGTCGAACACATAGTCGAGCGCCGCGAACGCGCCGTAGCGTCGCAGTGCCTTGGCCATCAGACGGCTGTTGCCGTGTCCGAGCTGACGCGCCAGTGCAGGCGTCAGACGGTCGATCTCGGTGTCTGCGATATGACGGAAGCGTTCGCCCAGCGGCGCCACGCCACGCGCCTTCGCCAGCGCCGCCTCGATCTCGCGGATGGTGCGCGCACTGCCCTCGCCCGCCGACACGTGATACAGGTCGTGACGCAGACGCGGCAGGAACGCCAGATCGATCAACGCATCGGCGCAGTAGTCGACAGGCACCACGTCGAGGCGGTCATCCAGCCCACAGGTGAAGGCGCCGAGCAACTGCACCATCCGGAACATCCAGAAGATGCTGCCCGACGGCTCGCAACCGAGACGCGTGTGCCCGACCACGATGGACGGCCGCGCGATCACCAGCGGCAGGCCCGGCCATTCCTTGCGCAAACGCCGTTCGGCTTCCGCCTTGGATGCCGTGTAGGCGACCACCTGATGATCGGCAAGCGCCAGTTCGTGCGATTCCTTCACAAGCCCCGAGAGCGAATCGCCGCAAGCCATGGCTGTGCCGACGTGCACGAAGCGCTCCAGCACCGGTGACGCGGCCACCGCACGCGCGAGCGCCAGCGTGCCGCTCACGTTGACCGTGTCGAGCTGCGGATGCGCGGAGAAGCTGGCAATCGCACCGGCGTGAATCACGTGCGTGACGCTGCGCATGCGCGGGTCGTCGTCGAACGTCACCGGCTGTGCAAGGTCACCGCACACGATATTCGCTTCGGTCAGCGTGAGCCGGTGGACGGGCGCGACGCGAAAACGGTCCATGGCGGCGCGCACGCGGGCAAGACCGTCGCTGCTGGTACGCGCACGCACGAGCAGCAACAACGACGGACCAAAGCCGTCCTTGAGGAGTTGGGCGACAACGGCGCCGCCCACAAAACCGGTACTGCCGGTGACGAGAATTCGCATGGCTTGGGCCTCGCAACACTAGGGGAAACGAAACCGCGACGTCAGAACGTGTAGTCGAGCGTGGCGGCGACCTGATAGTTGGTCTTCTTGAAAACGATGGGACTCTTCGACGCGTTGCCGGTGTAGCGCATCACACCGCCCGCGACCGTGGTGCTCCAGTGCTTGGTGAACTTGTGTGTCCAGTTGGCCGTGAGGCTCACGCCGTACAGACCGCCGCCCGGCGCGTATTGCCGGTAGCCGGAGTTCAGGCTCTGATTGGCCGTCACACCGAAATAGGTCTGCGCGTACTTGCCGCTGGCGAAATGCGCTGCGGCACCAACGCCGACCGAATCTGCCGCCGACTGATAGACCACGCTGTCCACCGCGAAGCGATAGACGTTGCCGCGATCGCGGTTGGTCAGCGGAACGTCGGTCGCCACACTCACGACCGCCAGATCGCCGATGGCGTAACCGGCTTGCAGCGTGGTGAAGAGCGAGCCTTTGATATCGCCCATGCCGCGCAGCTTGTCGGAACCGGCATCGAGCCCCTTGGGGTGGTCCTTGCGACCGCCGTCGTACGACAGCGCAGCAGACACGAAGAAACCGGCGGGCAGCGACAGGCGATAGCCGATGCCGCTCAGTCCGACGAACACGCCGAAAGGCGTTTGCAACGCGAGATTCAGCGCAGGCGTGGCGTGGTATTCATCGCTGCCCATGTAGCGGGGCGAATAGCCGACACCGCCGCCGACGGTGAACTCATAGCCGCTGTCCGACGCATTGGTCGGCAGGCTCTGATCCTGCTGAATGCCGCTGTAGCGTGCCGGTTCGACGGCATACGCCTGCGAAGCGATACCGGCGAACAGCAGTCCCGCCGCACCGGCCGCTGCAAACCGATGCAGATGACGATGGCGTTGCTCGCGTTGCGCCGTGCGAAGGTCGCACGCTGAGTTGCGCGTTGATTTGCGGGCTGAGTTGCTGTGGCGGATTTTCATGGCACTCCTACAAGATCCGATAAATGTTTGAATTTCGATTGCGGGGGTTGGCATTGCGATCGACGGATGCAGACGGATGGATCGCAAGGTGATCGCATAGTAGGAAAGAAGCCGCCGCTTGGCTGTTATCCGATTTAGGAGAGTTGTGAACAAATGTTTTCATTTGTTCGCAGGTTTGAAACGTCCGCCCGGCGGGGCTTTCGGGCAGTAAAATGCGCTTCACCGGAGTGCCGCCGATGGCGTGCGGCACCGCACAACAGGAAAGGAATACCGGCCATGTACCGAGTCTTGCTGGTCGAGGACGATGCGCGTCTGGCCGCACTCGTCACCGAATATCTGCACGCCTACCGCTTCGAAGTGGCGGTCGTGGGCGATGGCTCGCGTGCCCTGGAGCGTTTTCGCGCGTTTTCGCCGGACATCGTGGTGCTAGATCTGATGTTGCCCGGCATGGACGGCATGGAAATCTGCCGCCAATTGCGCGCGATCAGCGCCACGCCGATTCTCATCCTCACGGCACGCGAGGACACCTACGATCAGGTCGCCGGCCTGGAGGTCGGCGCGGACGATTACGTCGTCAAGCCGGTGGAGCCGCGTCTGCTGCTCGCACGTCTGCGCGCGTTGTTGCGACGTGCCGTGCCGATGGCCGAGGTGGAAGTCGAGAGCGACGACGGGCTCACCTTCGGGCAGTTGCGCATCGTTCCGCGCGATCGCATGGTGTTCTGGCGTGGGGCGAGCGTCGAATTGAAATCGAACGAGTTCAGCCTGCTGCTGATTCTGGCGCGGGGTGCGGGGCGTGTCGTCACGCGTGATGAAATCCTCCAGCAACTGCGCGGGATCGAATTCGACGGCATCGATCGTACGGTGGACGTGGGCATTTACCGGTTGCGTAAGCGCTTCGAAGACACCGATGGCGAGCCGCAACGCATCAAGACTGTTTGGGGCCGGGGTTATCTGTTCAGCCCGTCCGCCTGGGAGAGTTGACGCATGTTTCGCGTGCTTTTGAAGTTGTACGCGCTGGTCGGCATCTCTGTCGTCGCCGCGATTCTGATCATCACTTACACGTTCGGCCATCTGTTCATGGACACCATGAACCGCTCGGCGCAGACGCAACTGGGCGGCTACGCGTGGCTCATCAACGAGAAACTTGCCGACATCCCGGAGTCCGAGTGGCCGCAGTTCATCGCCGAATTCGCATCGAAGACGCAGGACACGCTGGAGCTCAAGCCGCTCAAGGACTTTCCGGTCGAGCGTGAGTATCTCCGCCACGAACTGGAAGCAGGATTGCCGATCGTCAACGGCACCGACGGCGAGCATTACGCCATGCGCCTGCGCGATTCGCAGTGGGTATTGACCTCCGCGAGCGGCACCGACCTGAGCATGAAGCAAATCAACTACCTGGCCTATGCGGTGGTGGCGTTACTGATGCTGATCGCGGTCCTCACGTGGGTGCGCTGGTACTGGTCCGATCTGAAGTCCCTGAACCGTGCTGCGATTCGTTTTGGTGAAGGCGATTTCAGTTCACGGGCGAAGGTGTCGAGCTTTTCGAATCTCACGGCGCTGGTGGGCGTGTTCAACACGATGGCTGATCGCATCGAGCGTTCCATCAAGACGCAGAAGGACATGATCAATGCGGTGTCGCACGAACTGCGCACACCGATCGCACGGCTGGATTTCGGGCTGGAGATCTTGCAGCAGCGGCGTCACGACGCCGATGCCGACGACCGGATCAATGCGCTCAAGGGCGACATTCGCGAGTTGGACGAACTCGTCACCGAGTTGTTGTCGCTCGCGCGTCTGGACCAGATCACGGCACCGCCGACGCGTCAGTGGGTGTCGTTGCGACTGATGTTCGACAGTCTGGCGGCGAACTGTACGGAAGTGCTGGCGGCGCGCTCCATTGCGCTGGACATCGCGGCGGAGCCGGGTGCCGATCGGGTGGAGGTCGAGCCGAAGCTGTTGGCGCGGGCGGTACAGAACCTGCTCAACAATGCGATGCGGCACACCTCGCGACGCATCGTTTGCGGGGCGAAGACGAGCGAGAACGGCGAGATCGTGATTTACGTCGACGACGATGGCGAGGGCGTCCCGGCGCCGGAGCGTACCCGCATCTTCGAGCCGTTCCATCGTCTGGACAGTAGCCGCAATCGCGCGACGGGAGGCTTCGGTCTGGGGCTGGCCATCGTACGCCGCATCGCCCTGCTCCACGGCGGCCGCGTGGGCGTCGAAACCTCCCCCCTCGGCGGCGCACGCTTTACGATCACCTTGCCGGCCAATCATTCGACTCCGTTCAGCCCGGCGCTGTGAGTGTCGGCCGCATCACAGGCTTGTCGCGTTATTTAATTGCAGAAAATTAGAGTTTCTCGTTAGTTTCTGCAATTAAATAACGCACCCTCCCCTCATTTCCCTCATCCCCCTCAACGGCCGCCACGCCCTCCTAGGTCGGCCAACCGAATGCGCTCCCCTTCCGTTGGGATAACGATGCATTGTCATTTTCACGACATGTTGGCCGCTTACATTGGCGGCTCAATTTAATCCCAAAGAGGACCTTGTCATGAAACCCAACCTCCGCATCGCGGCGGCCGGGGGCTGTCTGGCGTTCGCCAGCTGCCTGCCCATGCCCGCTCTGGCCCAGTCTCACGTTCAGCTCTACGGGCTGATCGACTCGGGTGTCGAATTCCTTACCAACGCCGACAAGAACGCCGCCGGCAATACCGTCAGCCTCTCCCGTATTACCTCGGGCAACCTCGCCGGTTCGCGCTGGGGTATCAAAGGCACCGAAGACCTCGGTGGCGGCAACAAAGCGTTCTTCCTGCTCGAAAACGGCTTTAACCTCGCCAGCGGTCAATCGCTTCAGGGCGGGCGCGAGTTCGGACGTCTGGCCTACGTCGGCCTGTCGAACAAGTCCGTCGGCGCCTTCTCGATCGGCCGTCAGGGCGGTGTGTTCCTCGATTGGGTTTCCAAGTTCAACCCGCTCAACAACGCCGTCTACGCCATCAAGATGCAAGACACGGCGTTCTCCGACCGTCTGGACAACAGCCTGCGCTACACCGGTAAGTTCGGTGACTTCAAAGGCATGATCCAGTACTCGAAGGGCTACGACGACGTGAGCTTCGGCGCCGCCAGCACCACGCCGGGCGACAACCGTCGCGCGCAGGTCGTCGATGCCGGTATCCGCTACGCCAACGGCCCGCTGTCGTTCGTGATCGCCTACGACCAAAAGAACGGTGGATCGACGCTGCCGAACGCCGCCATGACCGCAAAGGTCGGCGGGTACGAAGGCAACATGGACCGCCGTATCGCCGCCGCCGTGCAGTACTCGCTGCAAAGCGTCGATCTGTACGTCGGGTACCGTTACCTGAACGCCAAGGCCATCCACCTCTCGGCCCTGAACAAGAGCCCGGTGGAAGCGTCGAGCTACTACTGGATCGGCTCGACGTGGCACGCCACGCCCGCGGTCGACCTCTCGGCCACCGCCATGTATCAGGACTTCTACGGCACGAACCGTGATCCGCTGTCGTTCCAGGTCAGCGCCGACTACAGCTTCTCCAAGCGTACCGACGTCTACCTCAACCTGGGCTACGTCGTGAACCGCAACGGCTCCGATCTCGGTCTGAACGGTTTCGGCACCAATGTGGTCGCCGGCAAGAACCAGTTCGGTACGATGGCCGGTATCAAGCACACGTTCTGATGACGAGCGACACCCGCCCTTCGCAAGACGGCACGACGCCGTCGCGCGCGGGCGTGTCCGTGTCGCTGCGCGCGCTGCACCAGACTTTCGGTGCGGCGCGCGTGCTCGACGGCATCGACATCGATGTCCCGGCCGGCACCACGACCGCCCTGCTCGGCCCCTCGGGATGCGGCAAGAGCACCCTGCTCAAGCTGCTCGCCGGCCTGCTCGCCCCCACCGGGGGCGAAATCCATTTCGACGATACGGTGGTTGCCAGCGCCAACGTGTGCCACGCCCCCGAATTGCGCTCGCTCGGCATGGTCTTTCAGGACTACGCCCTGTGGCCGCACATGAGCGTGGCCGCCAACGTGGCGTTCCCGCTGGAGATGCGCGGCGTGAAACGCGCTGAGCGCGCCGAGCGTGTCGAAGACGCGCTCTCGCTCGTGGGCCTCGCAGGTCTCGGCAACCGTCGTCCGCAAGCGCTCTCCGGCGGCCAGCAGCAACGCGTCGCCCTCGCGCGCGCCATCGTCTCGGCGCCCCGTCTGCTGCTGTTCGACGAACCGCTATCCAACCTCGACCGCGATCTGCGCACGCGTTTGTGCGCCGATATCGGCGCGCTGCTCTCGCGTCTGGGCACCACCGCTGTCTATGTGACCCATGACCGCGAAGAAGCCGAGGCGCTGGCCGACCAGATCGTGATCCTCGCCCACGGGCGCGTTGACAAACGTATTACGAGGTAGCCCATAATGCTCCACCGCAAAATTATCGCGACACTCACCATGGCCTTTGCTGCAAGCGTCGGCGCGCAACATGCGCATGCGCTGACCGTCTATACCGCCGGCCCCGGCAACCTCAGCAAGAAACTCGCTTCGGGTTTCGAGAAGAAGACCGGCATCAAAGTCGATGTCTTTCAGGCCACGACCGGCAAGGTGATGGCCCGCATCGAAGCCGAACAGGCCAACCCGCGTGCCGACGTGCTCATCTCGGCCTCGTGGGATACCGCACAGGATCTGGAAAAGCGCGGCTGGCTCGCCCCGTTCCAGAGCGCCAACGCTTCGCGCGTGCCGGCCCCGTTCAAGACAACGCACTACGTCGCGCAAGGTCTCTCCGCGCTCGGCATCGTGTGGAACGCCAAGTCGGGCACGCCGGAACCGCACGACTGGCGCGACCTCACCAAGCCCGCTTATCGCAATCTCGTGACAATGCCGGACCCGGCCCTCTCGGGCGCATCGGCCGACCTGTTGCTGGGTCTGCAAGCGCGTCTGGGCAACGAAGCCTGGAAACTCTTCGACGACCTCAAGCAAAACGGCATGGTCGTCTCGGGTCCGAACGCGCAAGCGCTCAACCCGGTGCTGCAAGGCGCGAAGGCGGCCGTGTTCGGCGCGGTCGACTACGTCGCGTACGCGGCAGCGGCCAACGGTGAAGCCGTGAAAGTGCTCTTCCCGACGAGCGGCACGGTCATCGCCCCGCGTCCGATGATGATTCTGAACACGTCGAAGCAGCAGAACGAAGCGCGTCAGTTCATCGATTACGTGCTCTCCGAAGAAGGCCAGCAGATGGTCGCCGAAGCGTGGCTGATTCCGGCGCGCGAAGACATCGCCATCAAACGCGCCTCGTTCAAGGATCTGCGTCTGCTGCCGCAAGGCGACGCGCAATCGTCGAGCGCATCGCGCGCCGAAGTGCTGGCACGTTTCGCAAAACTCAACGGCCAGCACTAACGGTGAAATCGCTCCGACTTCTTCCCACGGCGACCGTTGCAGCGCTCGCCGTCGTGGTGGCGTTGCCGGTCGCGTTCGTTCTGTTACAGGCAGTCTTCCCGTACCTCGCACAGGGCTCGCTGCGCGCGCCCTTTTCCGCTGTCTGGCCAACGCTGTCGCATGGCGACACGTTGCCGCTCGTCACCAACACGCTGCGTCTGGGCCTGTCGGTGGCGCTCGGCACGGCGCTGGTCGGCGGCGCGCTCGGTGCGGTTCGCGGTCTGTTCCATGTACCGGGCGCACGGCTCTGGGATCTGTGCTTCCTGCTGCCGTTTCTGGTGCCGCCATACCTCGCGGCACTGGGCTGGATGCTGCTGTTGCAAACGGGCGGCTATGCCCAGCAACTCACCGGACTCGACGCCGGACAGTTCCTGTTCTCGCTACCGGGCCTCGTCTTCGTGATGACGCTCAACATCTTCCCCGTCGTCTACTTCGCCGTCTCGCGCGCATTGGCCACGACCGGCTCGCGACTGGCCGACGTCGCACGCGTGCACGGCGCCTCGGCATGGCGTGCGTTCATGCGCGTGACGTTGCCGCTCGCGTTACCGGCGTTCGCGGCCAGTCTGCTGCTCGCGTTCACCATGGCCATCGAAGAGTTCGGCGCCCCTGCCGCGCTCGGCGCGCGTGCCGGGTTCTCCGTACTCGTCACGTCCATCGAAGGCCGCTTCGCCGACTGGCCGATCGATCTGCCGGGCGCGTCGATCCTGTCCGTGGTGCTCGCCGTGCTCGCGCTGTTCGCGTTCGTCTTGCAGCATCGACTCGCGGCGGGCAAGGACTTCGAGACGCAGACGGGCAAGCCCATCGCATCGCCGCCCCGTGAACTGGGTCGCTGGAACGCCCCCGTCATGCTCGGCTTCGGCGGTGTGGCGTTGCTCGCCACGGCCGCCCCGTTGTTCTCGATCCTGGCGACGGCCTTCTCCGGCACGCTCTCAGGCGGTCTGTCGATCGCCAATCTGACGACGGCGCACTTCGCGGCGTTGCTCGGTCAGGGCGCGGAAGGGCTCGAAGCGCTGGCGACGAGCCTGTCGCTGGCACTGGGCACATCGCTGGTCACCGGCGTACTCGGATTCCTGTGTGCATGGTGCGTCGTGAAGTCGACGATGCGTGGACGGGTACTGATCGACGGTCTCTCGCTACTGCCGCATGCGCTGCCGGGTATCGTCGTCGGTGTCGGCCTGATCCTCGCCTGGAACCTGCCGTTCTGGCCGGTCACGCCGTACAACACGTGGGGCATCCTGCTGCTCTCGTACAGTTGCCTGCTCCTGCCGTATCCGGTGCGATACACGAGCGCGGCGTTGCGTCAGATGGCGGCCTCGCTGGAAGCGGCGGCCCGCGTGCATGGCGCGCCCGCGGGCGTCACGCTGCGACGCATCACGCTGCCGCTAGTGATGCCCGCGCTCGGCGCATCGCTGATGATCGTGTTCGCCATCGCCTCGCGCGAACTGGTGACCTCGCTGCTGCTGGCGCCGAGCGGCGTGCAGACCGTCTCGATCTTCGTCTGGCGTCAGTTCGAGCAGGGCTCCATCGGTCAGGGCATGGCCATGGGTGTGGTGTCGATGGCGGTGAGCGGCACGCTGCTCATGCTGGCGTCGCTGCTGGGCAGCAAGCGCGAGAGCGCCGCCTGATCGGTGAGCACGGGCAGATGGCAGTCTCACAACTGCCATCTGCCCTGTCCATACCTCACAGTCGCCCACGCAATCTCCCTATCACCGGCGCCAGCGCAGCGGCCGCCGCAACGGGTGCCGCTGCGGTCCGGTCGCGACCCACATCGTGGTCGCACCAGCCGCGCCAGCCGCCACCATCCGTTCGCCGGACAGCGCGGCCGCTTCATCTTCCTCATCCTTGTCGACGGTCTTGCTGGTGTCGATGAATAGCGCCGCAATGACACCAGCACCGAGCAGCGCCGCCGAGATCGCGAACGGCACGTTGTAGCTGCCGCTCGTCTCGATCAGATAGCCGAATGCCACAGGCGAGATCATGCCCGCCAGCCCGAAGCCCGTGTTCATCATGCCGCCCGCCGTGCCGGCATACTTGCCGGCGATGTCGAGCGGGAGCGTCCACAGCACCGGGTTGGTGATTTCGAGGAAGAAGAACGACGACGAGAGCAGCAGCACCGCCACCATCGGGTCGGACACCATCGTCATGGGCAACAGGAACGCCAGCGATCCGCCCATGCCGACGACAAGCACCGACACCCGCGCGAAACGCAACCGGCCTGTCATCTTGTAAAGCTTGTCGGAGACGACCCCACCCAATGTGTCGCCCACCACACCGGCAAGCAACGGCAACGCTGTGAACAAGGCCAGTTGCTTGAGATCGAAGCCCTGCGATTCGCGCAGATACGACGGCATCCACGTCAGATAGACCCACAGCAGCCAGCCGTAGCAAAAGTCCACGAACGTCACGAGCCACATGCGGCGGATGAGCTTTCGCCAGGGCGTCGACGCCCGCTTGGCCCGCTCGCAATCTCCCGATCGATAGCCGATCTCCGCAGCCTCTTGTGGCGTCACGCGACGGTGCTGCTCCGGCGTGTTGGTGAACACCTTCATGTACAGCACGGTCCACGCGAGGCTCACCACACCGAGCACGATGAACGCTTCGCGCCAGCCGAACGCCACCACGATGGCGAGCACGACCGGCGGCGTAATCGCCCCGCCAAGACGCGCAAAGCTGTGGGTGATGCCTTGCGCAAACCCGCGCTCACCGACAGGCATCCAGTAAGTGAAGGCGCGCGTGGCCGTGGGGAACGCACTGCCCTCGCCAATGCCCAGCACGAAGCGCAGCACGACCAGCGTCACGATGCTGCCGGCAAATCCGGTGGCAAGCGTGGCCGCGCCCCAGATCAGCGAGAGCACCGTGAGCACCAGCTTTGGTCCGTAGCGATCCGCGAGCCATCCGCCGAAGATCTGCATGGCGGCATACGGATAGGCAAACGCCGAGAACACGAGGCCGAGCTGCACCGTCGTGAGCCCCATCTCCTGTCGGATGAATGGCCCGGCAACGGCAATGTTGACGCGATCGATGTACGAGATGAAATACATCAGGCACATGACCGCAAGAATGATGTGGCGCGTCTTCACGCGACCGGTACGCTTGTCCATGTTGTCTCCTATGTATTTACGTCGCACACGTCATGCGCGTGCGATCGTGTCCTGCATGACGGGGGACATCGCCCCCCTGGCACCGTGAATCACGAGGGTTGCAGCAGTTTCAGCCGTTGCACCTTGCCCGACGGGCCACGGGGCAACTCCGTCACGAAACGAAACTCCTTGGGGGTCTTGTAGCGGCCAAGCGTTTGCAGACAGTGCTCGCGAAGTGCCTGCACATCGGGTGGCGTATTGCCGTCGGCATGCGCCGCCTCTCGCAGCACGACGAACGCTACGATCTCCTGCCCGTAGGCGGGGTCGGGCACGCCGACGGCTGCCGCTTCGAGCACGTCGGGGTGACGCAGCAACGCTTCGTCGATCTCGCGCGGGGCGATGTTCTCGCCGCCTTTGATGATCAGCTCCTTGGCGCGCCCGGTGATGTAGAAGAAGCCGTCGTCGTCGCGATAGCCAAGGTCGCCGGTACGCAGCCAGCCGTCGGCCGTGAACGCGCCGGCGGTCTCCTCCGGCCGCTTGTAATACCCGCGCATGACCTGTGCGCCACGTAGCACCAGCTCTCCGGTCTCGCCCGGCTCGGCTTGCGATCCGTCGCGCCGGACGACTTTCGCTTCGCCCCCCGACGGCAATCCGATGCTGCCGATGCGTCTTGCCGTGGCGTCGAACGGGTTGCTGAAGACCGGCGCGGCCGTCTCAGTCATGCCCATCGTCTCGATGATGCCAATGCCGAACCGCGCCTCGAACGCACGATGGTGATCGGCGGGCAACGCCGCCGATGCGCTGCGGCAGAATCGCAGCCCAGCCAGTGCGGCGCGCTCCGGCACGTCGCCGTCGTGCACGCCGTCGAGCAAATACGCCACGATGGTCGGCACGACGTTGATCCACGTGCAGCGTGTGGCCATGACGTCGCGCCAGAAGGTACGGGCGGAGAAGCGGGGTGCCATCACCACGGAGCCGCCGTGAAACAGCGGTGTGAGCAGCGTCACCACGAGACCGTTGATGTGATACAGCGGCAGCGACGCCAGCACGCGATCGTCCTGCGTCAGCCGATGCTCCGCACTGATGAAGGCCGCATTGGCGAGCAGATTCCGATGCGAAAGCAGCACGCCCTTCGGCACGCCGGTCGTCCCCGAGGTGTACATGAGCAACGCAATGTCGCTACCGGCCAACGAGGGAGCGGCGCGGCTCACATCCAACGCCTGGATCTCCGGCAAGCCGGACGCCTCCGGCGACGTGCACACCAGCGCCACAGGCCGCGTCATGCCCTGCGCTCGTGCGGCCTCCACCGCCTGCACCACCGCCGGAAGCATCGCGTCGGAGACGAAGATCACACGCGTATCCGAGTGCTCGACGATGTATTGCAGTTGCGTCGGCTGGCACAGCAGATTGACGGGATTGACGATCAGACCGCTGTACATCGCGGCGAGGATGATGCGCGCCGTCTGCGGCCCGTTGCCCATACAGACAGAGACGATGTCGCCTTCGCGCAGCCCCGCTTCGGCAAAGCGACCTGCGAGCGCACGGCAATCGTCGCGCAATGCCTCGAACGTCAACGACGTGCCCTCGCCCTCCCCGTCGGTCAAAGCGAGCACGTACGGTCGCTGGCCGTGCGCCGACGCCTGCATGTCGATCAGTTCGCGCAACGTGGCGGCGGGCGTGGCGATCGGCTCGCGCGCCGTAACGACGGCGGCGGTCGCGACCGGATTCATGGGCGCGTTCATCGTCCGAATCTCCCGAAGTAGTCGGCGAGCAGATCGTCGGCGTCGGGGACTTCGGCGGCGATGGGGTAAGCCACGCGCGTGACGTTGAGATACTGCCGAAAGCCGAGGTTCTCGGTGAAGTTGTTCTTCCCCCAGGTGCCGCATCCCATCGAGAGCGAGAACGGCAGACCATTGTCGAAATTGCCGCCGGTGGCAAAGCAATGCGCCTGATTCACGATCACGCGCGCGACCGGGAGCGTTTCGCCCAGATGCACCGCCTGCGCCGGGTCCGCACCGTGCAATCCGACCGAATGCCCCGCACCCATGTAGTCGTAGAGGCGTGCGACAAGCGACGTCGCGTCGTCGAAGTCCTTCGCGCGATAGACGGTCAGTACCGGCGAGAGCTTCTCTCCGGAGAACGGATGATCCGCGCCCGTTCCTGTCTCTTCGACCATCAGAAAAGTGGGACGCTGCGCGGCCACGTCGTGGAGCCCGGCGAGTTCTGCAATGCGTTGCGCCGACTGCGCCGTGCACTGGCCCGAGAGTTTGCCGTCCACCCACATGACCTGCGCCAGCGCGCGCTTCTGGCTGGCGTCGAGCAACACGCCGCCCGCGCGACGCAGCGCATCGAGCATGGCGCCGTAGATACCGTCTTCGATCACCACGCTGTTCTCCGACGAGCAACTGGTCGCGTTATCGAAGGTTTTTGAGCGGGCGATCTTGTCGGCGGCATCGGCAAGATCGGCACTCCACGTGACGATCGATGCCACGTTCCCCGCCCCGACGCCGAACGCCGGGGTACCGCTCGTATAAGCCATGCGAACGTTCGCCTGCGATCCGGTCGCGACGATCAGATCCGCCTGGCGCATGAGCGATGCCGTCGCCGCCTTGCTGATCGGCTCGGGCAGCATCTGCACGAGATCCCGCGACAGACCGGCCCGCTCGAACTCGGCGTGAATGAACCGCAGCAGCAACGCGCAGGCGCTGTAGCCCTTGGGCGACGGCGCGACGATCACCGCGTTGCCGCACTTGAGCGCGTTGACGATCTTGTTCGCCGGCGTGGCCGCCGGGTTGGTCGATGGCGTAATCGCCGCCACGACGCCTACCGGCCGCGCTATCTCCACGATGCCCTTGCGGGTGTCCTCTGCAATGACGCCATGCGTCTTGCGTCCGTGCAGATCGCGCAGCAGGCCGAGTGTCTTGCGGAAGTTCTTCTGGATCTTGTCGTCGACGTTGCCGAGCCCGGTGTCGCGCACGGCCAGTTCCGCCAGTTGCCGGTTGCGCGACGGCGCCATGATGGCCCACGCCGCCGCGCTGGCTGCCGTATCGAGCGCGGATTGCCCGCCCGCCGCGAAATCGCGCTGCGCCAGTCTGGCCCGCGCGATCAGGTGCCCGACCACGGCATCGACGTCGGGTGCGCCAGTGTGCGTATCCGTGGGGAACGACCGAGGGTTCTGTGACGCAATGACCGCGCCGGGAGCCCGTGAATTCATGAGACGCCTCCTGTGGTTTTTCGATTGGGTTCGCGTAACCAATCTAGTCAACCGCGGTGGCGGCGCCGGTCTCAAATTCCCGGTCAACCCGGACACGGTCGGAGGGTGTACAGGGTGCCTCGAAATTCGGGACCGATGAAGTCCGCAAAAGCGATGAAACCGATGCACAATCAGGCTCAGCACCGCACGCAACGACGAGATTGCCAAGCGGGCAAGGCATCAAAGAGACAAGGGGACGAAGCTAGACCTCAGGAGGCGACATGACGGCATCGAATCAATCGAACGCAGCCGCAGTGCGTGCGTTTCGCGTGCTCGAAACCCTGGCAGACGCAGGCAGTCCGCTGTCGATGATGGATCTCGTGAACGCACTCGGTCTGCCGAAGCAGACGGTGCATCGCATCCTGACCCAGCTCAAGGATGCCTGGCTCATCACCCGAAGCGACAACGATCGGCGCTACGAATGCTCGCCACGCGTGCGGGCGCTCGCCGTGAACGTCTTGATGCAGACCGGGCCGGCCGCCGCGCGTCACGGCCTGCTGCAACAACTCGTCGCGAGCATCGGCGAGACGTGCAATCTCACGATGCTCTCAGGCAACGATGTGATTTACGTGGATCGTGTGGAGACGGAGTGGCCGCTGCGCATGCATTTGCAACCGGGATCGCATGTCCCGCTGCACTGCTCGGCGAGCGGTAAATTGCTGCTGAGTTTCTTGCCGAAGGAACGGCGCGAACATCTGATCGACACGCTGCCGCTACGCCGTTTCTCCGATCAGACGTTTACCGATCGCGACGCACTGCGCACGGAGTTGCAACACACACGCCGTCGCAAGATGGGCATCAACAATCAGGAACACTTGCAGGGATTGATCGCGATTGCCGTGCCGGTGCTGCTCAACCGCAATCGCGCGTGCGCCGCCATCGCCGTGCAGGCGCCCATCGGCAGGCTGACGCTCGACGATCTGCTCGCCTTCGAGCCGGAGCTTCGCTTCGCCGCCGAAGAGACGGCGAGAACGTTCCGTAACTGAGCCGCGATGGGGTCGTTGATAGCGATGCGGACGTGGCGGCCGTAGCGGCCCTCACGCTCGTGTCCGATCTGTCCCATTCGCGCCGTATCGCCTATATCGGGCTAGACAACGGCTCGGCGGGACGCACGGCGGCGTATCTGATCGCCCGTTTCGCCACCGCGACACCCGCGTGCACACCTGTCCATTAGTTGTACAGGTGTCATCCCCTCGTACGCGCTGCGATCGTTCGAAAATCCCTTCCAATCATCGAGATACTGGTGTTTCGAGACACTGGCACCGAACTTGCTGATCCCTGTGGGCGACGACGTGAAAGTCGCGCCGCATTCCCCCTCGCACAGGTTGATTTCAATTTCGTTATCACAAGGATGCCTATCGTGGACAAGATCGAACATCTCGAACGTCAGATCAAGGAACATCACGCGACGCTTGCACATCACCCGGTATTTCACTCCATCGAATCGATGCAAGGCTTGCAGACGTTCATGGAATGGCACGTCTTCGCTGTCTGGGACTTCATGTCGCTGGTCAAGCGCCTTCAGGCCGACCTCACGACCATCACGCTGCCGTGGATCGCCCCGCGCAACATCCACGCCGCGCGCCTGATCAACGAGATCGTGCTCGGCGAGGAATGCGACGAGACGCCGCAAGGGCCGATGAGCCACTTCGATCTGTACCTTGCCGCGATGCGCGATGTGGGTGCCGATACGCGTCAGATCGAAAAGCTCATCGACCTGCTGGTCGCCGGTCATAGCGTGAGCGCCGCACTTGCCGCCGTCGAAGCCCCCGCCCCCGTGCTTCGATTCGTCAATTCGACCTTCGCCACCTGCTATGAAGGCAAGACCCACCAGGTGCTCGGCAACTTCTTCTATGGCCGCGAGAACGTGATTCCCGACATGTTCCGCACGCTGCTCGACGGCTGGCAGATCGACCCGAAGAGCGTGCCGCTGCTGACCTTCTATCTCGAACGTCACATCGAAGTGGACTCCGGCGAACACGGCCCGGCCGCGCGCGCCATGATCGTCGAGTCCGCGCATAACGACGAACGTCTGCTCGTCGAAGCGCTGGAAGCCGGACTGCGTGCCATCGACGAACGCCTGCGTCTGTGGGACGGGCTGCACGAGCACATCGTCGCGACGCAAAAGGAAGCCGTCGCTGCCTGAGTTTCGAAGGCTGCAAAAGGTTCGACGGGTGGCCAAGTTCCGGTGTCTGCGCGCACAGCGCACGCCGGTCCCGCCCCCGTCTTCCCGAGCGCATGCCGGGAACTGCCAGTCGAATGCCCTCTGCCGTCCCCCATCTTCCGAGGCAACGCCATGTCATTGCAGAGTTACGTCAGCCACGCTGACCAATGGGAACAACGCGCCACGATCCGTTCGCGCCCGCGCCGCATCGTCGAAGACGACGATCTGAGCTACTACCCGGTCGAGCGCCAGCCGCTGTACGCACATCCCGCCGTGATCGACGCCGGTCGCGAGGTGCAGGACTACATCCTGCTGCAAAGCTTCTACAAGTACATCAACGACGTCATCATCTTCGAGACGGAAATCGTCAACCGCACGGCGCTCGCCATCGCCAAGTCGCGCTTCCCGTTCGAGTTCCCGTTCGCCTGCCGCAGCGATGCCATGTCGGTGGTCATCGACGAGAACTACCACGCGTACGTCGCTATGGATTACCTCGATCAGGTCGAGCGCAGCACCGGCATCGGCCCCATTGAGCAGAACAAGGAAATCGAACTCTCGCGTGCGATTCCCCGCGCCATGGAATACGTGCCGCCGCAATACGCCGCCGGCATGGAGTTGCTCGGTGTCGCCATCTCCGAGAACACCGTGACGGCCGAGGTCGCCGCCTTCTCGCGCGACACCACGCTCAAGCGCTCGGTCAAGGGCGTGATGGCCGACCATCTGGCCGACGAAGGCCGCCACTCGGTCTTCTGGATCAATCTGGTGAAGCTGTACTGGTCGGAGATCGACGAGACGGCACGCGTCGAACTCGGCAAAGGACTGCCGTTCTTCCTGCGCGAATACCTCACCAACGAGCTTCAACTCGAATTCGACCGGCGTCTGATCGACACGCTCGATTTGCCTGCCGCCACGCGCGAGCAGATCGCGAACGACATGGTCGGGGCGTATCCGATCACGAATCAGCATCCGATGATCGTCAACATCCGCAAGTTCTTGAAGATGGCGGGCCTGCTCGAGCATGAGCCCACGCGCGCAGCCATCGCGCAATACCTGTGAGGAACGAGTCATGAGAGCGATTTCCTTCGCCATTGCGGGCAACAACCGCCTCGGGGCGCGTCTGTTCGCCGCCCTTCACGACATGGGGCACGACGTCACCCCGTTGAGCCACACGGGCGGCCCGCTCACCGAGATGGCCGAGCAACTGGGGGCGTTCGTCCCCACGCCGGGCACCGCGCCGCTCGCCGTCGAGTGGCGCATCGACTGTGGCGACATCACCCCGGAAATCGCCTGCACTGCGCGGCAGGTGCTCACCTTCCGCGCCTTCGCGCCCGCCTTCCCGCCGTCACGCGCATCGCTCACGTGGCAATGGCCCGGGGCGAAGGGCGACATCGATGTGGCCACGACCGAATGCGACTTCGGCAATCCGCGTTGCGGCGCCGATCTCATCGCGCAAATCGATGCCGAAGCCGAAGCCATGCTCGTGGATATCGTCAGCCAGCTCGGCCGCGACATCCTGACGCCCGAAGCGCTCGCCTCGCGCGCCATCGCCGAAGTGCCGCCGGGCAGCATTGCCCTCGATCTGCACCGTCTGACCGGCTGGCATGCGAGCAACGAAACGGCCCGCACGATCGCGCTGGAGCCTTCGCTGCCGGAAATGGTCTCGCGCCGCGCACTGGCGGCCCCCACCGCCATCGCATTGCGCGACGAACACGGCGACGTCGATTACCGGACCTTCGTCGCGGCGTCGATGAAGCTTGCGATCGATCTCGCCGCGCTCCTGCCGAAAACCACACCGGACGACGGTTCGCCGCATGTCGTCGCCGTACGCTTGCCCAAATCGCGGCTGCTGTACACGGCGATCCTCGGCGCGATCGGCGCGGGTGCGGCCTATGCGCCGCTCGACCCGTCGTTCCCGCCCGAGCGCGTGCGCCAGATTCTCGAACAGAGCCGCGCCGCCTGCCTCATCACCGACGACGATTTCGACACGAGCATCCTCGACGGCCTGGACATCAAGGTCATCCGACTGCGCTCGCTCAATGTCGCGAACGTGGCCATCGGCGTGACGGCATGGCCGGTGGAGCGTTTCGAGGACCGCGCCAGTCGCTGCGCCATCACGATCTTCACATCGGGATCGACGGGCACGCCCAAGGGCGTGATGCTCACGCACCGGAACATCGTTCACTTCTGCCACTGGTATCGCGACTACATCGGTCTCGACGCCAGCTCCCGCGCATTGCAGTTCTGCACGGTCGCGTTCGACGTCTCGCTGCTCGACATCTTCCCGACGTTCCTCGCGGGCGCGACGCTGGTGATTCCGACGGAGGCGCAACGCCACGCGCTCGACGACCTCAGCACGCTCATCGAACGCGAAGCCGTCACGCACGCCTTCTTGCCGCCCGCCTTGCTCGGTGTCATGCCCGACGCGCAGTGGCCGGCCCTGCGTCACCTGCTCACCGGTGGCGACGTGTGCTTCCCCGACACGATCGCCCGCTGGAGTCAGGGACGCGAATTCCACAACATCTTCGGCCCGGCAGAGTGCACCGTGCTCGTCACCATCGCGCGCCTCAAAGCCGGTGACAGCAACCGCCTGATCGGTCGTCCCATCGCGAACGTGCGCTGCTACGTGCTCACGGAGACGGGACAACCCGCGCTGTCCGGCGAGCCGGGCGAACTGTGCGTGGCCGGCGCCGGTGTGGCCGACGGGTATCTGCACCGCCCGGATCTCACCGAGCGCAGCTTCGTGCCGAATCCCTTCGCTGACCCGATGGGCACCTGGCCCTCGGCGCGCGACGAGAAGCTCTATCGCACGGGCGACATCGTGCAATGGGACGACGACGGTCTGCTGCACTTCGTCGGCCGCCGCGACGCGCAAGTCAAGATTCGCGGTTTCCGCGTCGAACTCGGCGAGATCGAATCCGCGGCGCTGGCCACCGGTCTCTTCGGCCAATGCGCCTGCGTGGTCGACGACCGCAAGCGCATCCGGGGCTTCGTCGCCCGCACGCTGACGGCCGGCGCCACGGGCGACGCGCTGCGCGACCTGCTCTTGGCGCGTCTGCCGGACTACATGGTGCCGTTCGAGATCGTCGTGCTCGACGCACTGCCCGCGACCAACAACGGCAAGATCGACCGTAGCGCGCTCGCCCATCTGTCCGTGCAGCGTGCGCTGCCGACCGACGCCGCAGCGCAGGAGCCGCTCACCGAGACCGAGACGAACCTGCGTGCGCTGTGGGCGCGTCTGCTCGATCTCGAACCGTTCGAGATCGGCCGCGACGACTCCTTCTTCAACCTCGGCGGCCACTCGTTGCTCGTCTCGCGGCTGATGCTTGCCGTCAAGAAGGAGTTCGGCGGCAACGCGCCGCTGGCGCGCTTCATGGAACGCCCCACCATCGGTGCGCTCGCTTCGCTGCTCGCGAACGACGACGTGAACAAGGGCGAACGGATTCCGCAGCGGGTCTTCGACGACATGGCGCTGCCCGACGACATCCGTCCGGTCGACGGACTGCGTCCGGTGGCGGATCGCGCACGCGCGGTGCTGCTTACCGGCGCGAACGGCTTCCTCGGCACGTTCATCGCCGCCGAGCTGATCGCGCAGACCTCGGCGACCGTGCATTGCATGGTGCGCGCCGCGAGCCAGAAGGAAGGGGAAGCGCGGCTGGCGCAGGCGTTCCAGGCCAACGGGCTGGCATCACTCGCCGGACATCCCCGACTGAAGGTCGTTCTCGGCGACCTGACCCAGCCCCGGCTCGGTCTGTCGCCGGAGACCTGGCGCACGCTCGCCCACGACATCGACGCGATCTATCACAACGGCGCGCACGTCAACCACGTCTACGACTATCCGTATCTGTACGACGCGAACGTCGGCGCGACGCTCGAACTGCTGCGCCTCGCCTGCGAGTTCCGCAACAAGTCGATGCACTTCGTCTCGACGCTGTCCGCCGCGAGCGCCGTGGATGCCAACGGTCACGTGCTGGAGCAGGGTCCGGCGCGCAACGCCCCGGCCTTCGTGAACAACGGCTACAACGTGACGAAGTGGGTGGCCGAGCATCTGGTCTGGGAAGCGGCCGAGCGCGGCATCGACGCCACGATCCTGCGCCCCGGCAACATCACGGGTGTCGCGGGCACGGGGCTGTGCCAACCGACGCGCAACCGCATTCTGCTGCTCGTCAAAGGCTCGCTGCAACTGGGCGCCGCGCCCGCCGGCGACACCGACTTCGACTTCACGCCGGTGGACTTCCTTGCGCGCGCCATGGTGCGCTGCACGACCGATCCGCAGCGCGAGCTGCGCGTGTTCCATCTCCAGAACCCGCAGCCGCTGACGTGGGAGGACTATCTCGGCGCGCTCGCGCAATGCGGTTACTCGCTCGCACTGGAGGAGCCTGCCGACTGGCGCAACCGGTTGACGTCCATCGACGAGAGCAATGCGCTGTTCGACGTGGTCGCGTTCTATCTCGACGACAGTCAGGAGGACATCGGCGACATGGCGCGCATCGCCCACCGGGAGACCGCGCAAACCCTTCAACGTCTGGGCATCGCGTATCCGCGCAAAGATGACGCCCTGCTCTCCCATCACTTCCGCTATCTCATCGACAGCGGATTCCTGCCCGAGCCGGGCGGCAGCGGTACCCGGCGCACCGAACGCGAAACGGAGACGGCATCCGTCGCCTGATCGCCCGGCCAATCGTCATACCCACTGATATTCGCGCAGTCCCTTTTTTTCCTATCGAGGAGTTCATCATGCTGAAAAAAGTCCGCACCGAACTGCAACCCGATACGCTGATCCACAACCTGACGACGACGGTCCACGCCGGCGTTGCGGACCTCGATGCCTCTGCGCGCGACGTCTGGAACATCGTGGGCCGCTTCGACGGTTACAACCGTTTCGTCACGGGGCTGGAATACATTCAAATGACCGGCACCGCGACGGGGCCGCGCTCGCTGCGTCACAAGCACTTCACCGGCGGCGATCTGGTCGTGGAGCAACTCAACACGCGAGACGACGACGCCATGACGATGAGCTGGACGCTGATCTACACGACGTTCGACATCGGCAACATGTGGGCGTCGATGGAAGTCGTGCCGCGCGGCGACAAGGCCTGTACGGCGACCTATCGCATCGTGGGCGAAGCGCGTTCGGGCAATCCGAAGGATCAACCGGCGTTCGACGCCTTCGCCGTCGGCTTCCTCAAGATGGCGATGGACAACCTGCGCAAGATGTTTAACGAGTGATCGTTCGGCGGTGCCAGCGCGGGTGCCAACGTTGATCTTCCTCGTCGATCTCCCTCGCAGGCATCGCGCATTCGTCTCACGCTTCTCGCCCCCAAACGCCGCACCGCGGGGGCGATCCCTCCTCATTTCGCTTCGTCACGGACCGCCTCATGGACAGACATCTCCCGCCCGCCGGCCGCTGGCAACTCGCGGCGCGCGCGCAACGCATGCAGCCGTCGGCGCTGCGTGAACTCCTCAAGGTCGCCGAGCGGCCCGACATCATCTCGTTCGCGGGCGGTCTGCCCTCGCCGTATGCGCTGCCGGTCGAACGCCTTCAGGCGTCGGTCGAGCGCATTCTGCAACGCGACGCGGTCGGGGCGCTGCAATACGGGCCGTCCGAGGGCTACCTGCCGTTGCGAGAGGCAATTGCCGCACGGCTCACGCGTCAGGGCGCCGCCGTCAGTCCTTCGCAAGTGCTCGTGACGACCGGCTCGCAACAGGCCCTCGATCTCGTCGCACGCGTGCTCGTCGATCCGGGCTCGCGCGTGCTGATCGAGACGCCCACGTACCTCGGCGCCGTGCAAGCGCTTGCCCAGTACGAGCCCGTCTTCGAAGAGGCGCCTGCGGACGCCGCCGGGCTGCTTCCCGAGCGCATGGACGAAGCGTCGATGCGTAACGCGCGACTGCTCTACACCCAGCCGAATTTCCAGAACCCGACGGGGCGCACTCTCGCGCTCGATCGTCGAATCGCGCTGGTGTCGAAAGCCTCACGCAACGGCTTGCTGCTCGTCGAAGACGACCCTTACGGCGAGCTGGTCTATAGCGGTGTCACGCCACCGTCGCTGCTTTCGATGGCGCCGGATGGCGTCGTGCATCTCGGCTCGTTCTCCAAAGTCATCGCGCCCGGCTTGCGCGTGGGTTACGTCGTCGCGCCCGAGGAATTGATGGGCAAGCTGCTGCAAGCCAAGCAGGCGAGCGATCTGCATACCACTGGCATCACGCAACGGCTCGCGCACGCCCTGTTGACCGATGGCGAATACGACACCCATCTCGACGCCATTCGCCTGCGCTACCGCGCGCAATGCGTCCTCATGCTCAAATGCCTCGCCGAACAGATGCCCGAGGGCGTGTCCTGGACGCGTCCCACGGGCGGCATGTTCCTCTGGGTGACGTTGCCGGCCGGTATCGACAGCGCGAGTCTGTTCGACGATGCGCTCGCACGCGGCGTCGCGTTCATTCCGGGCGCGTCGTTCCACGCCGTCGCGCCGAAGGCCAACACGATGCGCCTCACGTTCACGACCGCGACGCCTTCGCAGATCGAGACAGGCATCGCACGTCTCGCACAGGCCATCAAGGCGCGACTTCGCACGACAGAAGCCTGTCTCACGACCTCCTGAAGCCCCACGCCGGACGCCGTCGTCGTCGACGCCTGCAATCTCCGTGACGACGGCGTCTCACGCGCACGCCTGAAGCGTGGCGTCGGACGGCTCGAACAATCCGAGGTTTTGCGCCGTCTGCACGAAGCGCGGCACGCAGGGATTGCTGCTCTTCTCGTTCCACACAAGTGCCACGTCGATGTGCGGCGCGTGCAGCAACGGCACGAACTGCACGTTCTCCGCGCGCGTGCTGCGCATCGAGCTATGCACGAGCGCCACGCCCAGCCGCTGTCCGACGAGATTCACGATCGTTTGCTGGAAGTTGGTCTCGAGCCGCACGCGTGGTGAAAACCCCGCCTGACGGCAGTGCTCGGTGATCGTGTTGTGGATGAACGGCGACGCCTCTCGCGGCGAGATGATGAAAGCGTCGTCACGCAGCTCACCGATGGAGATCGCGGTGCGGGCCGCAAGCCGATGACCGGCGGGTAGCGCCGCCACCAGCGGCTCGCGAAAGATGGTTTCCGTGCACAGCTCGTCGGTCGCATCGGAGGAATACATGATGCCGACGTCCACTTTCCCGCAGCGCAACTGATCGGCCAGTTCCGTCGGAATCGTTTCCCTGAGTTTGACTTCGATACGCGGAAATGCCGCAGCAAACGCGCGCGTGAGCACCGGCAGCACACTGCACGCGACAGCAAACATGAAGCCGGCACAAAGCATGCCGGAATCGCCGACCTCGGCAGCGCGTGCGTGCGAGCGTGCCTGATCGAGCGTGGCGAGCACAGAACGGGCATCGCGGTAGAAGCGCTGCCCTGCCGCGGTGAGCGCGACGCTGCGCTGTGTGCGTTGAAACAGTACAACGCCCAACTCCTCTTCGAGCATCGCGATCTGACGCGATAACGGCGGTTGCGAGATATGCAGCAGGTTCGCTGCGCGCCCGAAGTGAAGTGTTTCAGCCAGTACTACGAAATAGCGAAGTTGCCTCAGTTCCATGGAGCCTTCTCCCCCTTAAAAGAACATCGGTTTCTATTCATAGCGAACCGGTATCAGTCATCGCATCATATGGTATTGGAGACCTCTCGAAAATCGAACTATCCTTGGTTTTGCTTTATGGAGCACCCCCCACGGCATTCGCCACGATGCGATCTCGCGCCGCCAAACGCAGCGCTCGCCAATTCCAATAAAGTCAATGAGAGACGCTATGTACGCCCACGATCCGCTGGACCGTTCAAACGCAAACTTTCAGTCTTCGTCCAGGCCGTCGCTCGACCGGCTCTGCGGTAACGACTCCTCGATGCTGGCGACCCTTGCCCGTGCCCGCCTGCTCATCGATCGCCAGCTTCCCATCCTGATTCTTGGAGAAACCGGTACCGGCAAGGAATACCTCTCACGGGCGCTGCATGACTACAGCGCCCGCCGTCGCGCCAGCATGGTGTCGGTCAATTGCGGCTCGATCCCGGAAAACCTCATCGAAAGCGAACTGTTTGGCTATCAACGCGGCGCATTCTCCGGCGCGCTCAATACCGGCATGAAAGGCAAGGTCGTGCAGGCCGATGGCGGCACACTGTTTCTCGACGAAATCGGCGACATGCCGTTCGCACAACAGACGCGTTTGCTGCGTGTGCTTTCCGAACGGGAGGTCACGCCCATTGGTTCCGCCACCCCCGTGCCCGTCGATCTCCAACTCATTTGTGCGACGCACCAGAACCTGGAATCACGAGTTCAGGCGGGCGCGTTTCGCGAGGACCTTTACTATCGGGTCGCCGTCGGCATCGTGCATCTACCTCCACTACGACTACGGCAAGACCGCGCCTGGTTGCTCGATACGATGATCGTCGCGGAGTCGCGCGGCAACGCCGGCTTCGCATCGCTCGACAACGAAACCCGTGAGCTGCTGCTCTCCTACTCGTGGCCGGGCAATCTGCGTCAAATGCGTGCTGCGGTTCAGTACGCGTGCGCCGTCAAAAGCGACGACACGATCCGGGTGCACGATCTGCCGGCGAATCTCGTGCAAAGCGCGACATCTGCGGCCACGCGTGCAGCGGCGCCGGTCACCGCGCTGCCCAGCCTGCCCGGCAATATTCAGATTGCCCCGATCGCCACGCTCTCGGCCATTGCCAACGGCGAGCGCGAAATCATCATTCGCGTGCTGTCGTCGCGGCGCTGGAACATCTCGGCCGCCTCCCGCGAACTCGGCATCTGCCGCACGTCGCTCTATCGCAAACTGCGCGAACTTCACATTCCTCACGTGCGCGACATGGGCAGCGACGTCCTGCTCGGCTCGGAACGCTGAACCCGTCGACGGGCGGCGATGTGTGCCGCCCGTCTTCCTGACTGCTGTCTTGCTACCCTGCTGCGTCCTTCCTGACTTCCTCTGCCTTATGCCGGATCGGCCAGCAGCGCCATCATGGCCGTCGCTTTGTAACGAGATCCGGTAGTCGCCCCTGCACCGAAGTGCGCGTCGAGCGTGCGCGTCATGGCGGGCTCGATGTGCAGGCTCGCCGCCCCAAGGTTTTCCTCCAGACGCCCCACCCGACGGGTGCCGGGAATCGGCACGATGTCGTCGCTGCGTGAGAGCAACCACGCGAGCGCCAGTTGTGCCGGCGTTGCACCGATCTGTGTCGCATAGCCTGCGAGCGTCTTTGCCAGCTTCACGTTCGCGTCGAAGTTTTCGCCCTGCAAACGCGGGTCGGACGTACGGCGGGAGTCCCCCTCCGGGAAGTCCTCTGCGCGGCGTGCCGTGCCCGTAAGAAAGCCGCGTCCGAGCGGTGCGAAGGGCACGAGCCCTACGCCCAGCTCACGCAGGCACGGCAGGATCGACGCTTCCAGATCACGGTGCCAGAGCGAGTATTCGCTTTGCAGCGCGCTGACCGGATGCACGGCGTGCGCGCGGCGAATCGTTCGCTCACCCGCTTCCGACAATCCGAAGTAGCGCACCTTGCCTGCCTTGACGAGTTCGCCGACCGTGCCCGCCACGTCTTCGATCGGCACATTGGGATCGACGCGATGCTGATAGAGCAAATCGATGTAATCGGTACCCAGCCGTGAGAGGCTCGCATCGACGACCTCGCGAATGTGCTCGGGACGACTATCGGCCCCCGTCACCGCACCATTCTCGAAGCGGAATCCGAACTTGGTCGCAATGATCGCTTTGTCGCGACGCCCCTTGAGCACACGCCCGAGCAGCCGTTCGTTCTCGAACGGTCCGTACACCTCCGCGGTGTCGAAGAAGTTGCATCCCATTTCCAATGCCCGTTCCAATACGCGAACCGACTCGGTATCGTCTGAGGGGCCATAGGCATAACTCATGCCCATGCAACCGAGTCCAATGGCGGGGACTTCCAGTCCCTGATTCCCAAGCCGGCGTGTTGGCAGCATCGCAAAACTCCTGTGGTGTGGTCGTGAGTCCGGCGTCGCAAAGATGGCAGACAAGCGACACCGGTACGTCGTCATCACCATGCAAGTTTCGAACCATTCCGGTGTTCGCCAGCCTGATATTTCCCTCATGCCGGAAGCGCGACGCCCGCCACCCTCTCACAACCCGCATGCCTGCACACGATCGCTGCGTCGGACCCTGTTTTGTCGTGCACGAAACGTCGTGAAAATGGTGCGACGCGAGACCGTTCGTCTCCGCTCGACGGGACCGTACAGCTGTCCGGCACTGCGACACCTGTCGCACGTTGCGACAGGTGTCCGTGCGTGCGGGCGCTCGTCGAACTCGTGACAGGCTTTGCGAGCGCTGCCGCGCGAAGCGACGGGTTCACGGTGGCATTCAAATTGCTTGGAGTCCGTCATTTGTCCTCGCCGCCGAAGCGGCGCACGACACACGATGACAAACGACAATACGGCCACGCAAGCCCATGACAAGCCGAGCGGGTCAGAGGGGCTCGGCACACGCAATACGTTCAGCACGCTCGCCGGGCTCACCGGGCTTGCGCTATACGGGACATCGACCAGTGTTCTGACTCGCTTCAGGGGATGGACGGCACATTTGACGCCGGACGAGAGCAAGCGCGCCGATGCCTTTTCCCGACCGGCCGATCGGGATGATTATGTGGCGGCACATATCCTTGCGCGCGTGGCAGCGGCGCGTGTCACGGGCTGCCCCGACACACCGGGGGCCGCCGCGCGCACCTACCTCCTCGTGCAGCGCTGCGAACAATGCGGCGGTGCGCACGGACGCCCTCGCCTGCCTGCCCATCCCGGCTTGCATGTCAGCCTGAGCCACACCCGGGGTGCGGTCGCGGCAGCGTGCGCCATCGCGCCGGTCGGCATCGACATCGAACACTGGGACGAAGCGTTATCGCTCGACATCGACCTGCCAGGCGTGAACCCGCGCGAGCGCAGTCGACTCGGCGCGTTCGCGAGCGTGGCATTTACGCATCACGCGCCGTCGCCGCGTGCGCTGGCGTGGCTGCGTCTGTGGACGCGCAAGGAAAGTCTCGTCAAGGTCGGCGGCACCACATTGGAAGGCATGAGCGCCATCGACCTCTCGGGGCTGCCGATGAGCGAAACGCCGCTGCGCGTATGGCAACGCCGTGTCACCCACGACATCTGGGCCATGACGGACTGGCTCGACCCGATGCTACGGATTACCGGCACGGTGTCGGGCGCAGGCAATGTCAGCGTCGAGCGTATCGATGGGTGAGCGGCGAAGGCCGGGCGGCTGACGTCGCACAGAAAAGCAAAACGCCCATGCACGATGTCATGAGCGCTTCGCGTACTGCATGTCGATCGGTGCTGCGGTCCTGTGACCGCAAACACCGTCTTCGGGATCAGGCCGCCACGGCAGCGGCTTCCGCCACCATCTCGTCTTCGACCGAACTGAGCATCAGATGCTCGAACGCGCCGAGCGATGCCTTGGCGCCCTCGCCAACGGCGATCACGATCTGCTTGAACGGCACTGTCGTCACGTCGCCCGCCGCGAACACGCCCGGCACAGACGTCGCGCCCTTGGCATCGACTTCGATCTCGCCATGACGCGAGAGCGCGACCGTGCCCTTGAGCCACTCGGTGTTCGGCACGAGACCGATCTGCACGAACACGCCTTCGAGCGCAATCGTCGAACGCTCGCCCGTTGCACGGTCGAGATACGTCAGACCGTTGACCTTCTGGCCGTCACCGACGATTTCCGTCGTTTGCGCATTCATCAGCACGCGCACGTTCGGCAGGCTGCGCAGCTTGCGCTGAAGCACTTCGTCGGCGCGCAGTTGCGTGCCGTATTCGATCAGCGTGACTTCCTTGACGATGCCCGCCAGATCGATCGCCGCTTCCACGCCCGAGTTGCCGCCACCGACCACGGCAACGCGCTTGCCCTTGAACAACGGGCCGTCGCAGTGCGGGCAGTAGGCGACACCACGATTGCGGTATTCGCGCTCGCCCGGTGCGCCGATTTCGCGCCAGCGGGCGCCGGTCGCCAGCACCACGGCACGCGCCTTGAGCACCGCGCCGCTGGCCAGATGCACTTCGTGAATCTTGCCGGGGATCAAGGCTTCGGCACGCTGCGTGTCGATCACGTCGACGTCATACGATTTCACGTGTTGCTCCAGCGCCGTGGCGAACTTCGGCCCTTCGGTGTGCGTGACGGAGACGAAGTTTTCGATCGCCATCGTGTCGAGCACTTGGCCGCCAAAGCGCTCGGCGACGACGCCCGTCACGATGCCCTTGCGCGCCGCGTAAATGGCTGCGGCTGCGCCTGCCGGGCCACCGCCCACGATCAGCATGTCGTAGACCGGCTTGTTCTCGAGCGCCTTGGCCGCACGTGCGGTCGCGCCCGTGTCGAGCTTCGCGAGCAGTTCCTTCACGCTGGTGCGGCCTTGCGTGAACGATTCGCCGTTGAGGAACACCGTCGGCACCGCCATCACCTGACGCGCTTCGACTTCGCTCTGGAACAGCGCACCGTCGATGGTGACTTGCTGGATACGCGGGTTGATGAGCGCCATCACGTTCAGTGCCTGCACGACTTCCGGGCAGTTCTGGCACGACAGCGAAATGTACGTCTCGAAGCGGAAATCGCCGTCGAGATCGCGAATCTGCGCGATGGTGTCGTCGTCGAGCTTGAGCGGATGACCACCGACCTGCAGCAGCGCGAGCACCAGCGACGTGAACTCATGACCCATCGGCAATCCTGCGAAACGGATGCGCGGTGCCTCACCCGGCGTGCCGATCGCGAAGGACGGACGACGCTCGTTGGCGTCATCACGCGACACGACGGCAATCTTGTCCGACAGCGGCGCGATCTCGTCGACCAGCGCCTTCATTTCGGCAGACTTGGGGCTATCGTCGAGCCACACGGCGATCTCGATGGGGCGCGTGACTTTCTGGAGGTACGTTTGCAACTGGGCTTTGAGGTTCGCGTCCAACATGGCTTTGTTTCCGTCTCGATAGGGTGAGCGAGGTCCACCGCGTCGGCCGTCGGCTGGCGCAGATGAGTTGTCGGGAATTCGGGGTTGGGTGCCGGCGCAGCGGGGTTTAGGGGGGACCCGCGCGCCGGCAGGACACGCCGCTCTGTGACGGGAGCGGCGCTTACAGCAACGAAACGACGATGCGGTTTCGGTAATGCGTGACGCTTAGATCTTGCCGATCAGGTCGAGCGACGGGCTCAGCGTTTCAGCGCCCGGCGTCCACTTGGCGGGGCACACTTCACCCGGGTGAGCGGCGATGTACTGAGCGGCTTGCACCTTGCGCAGCAGTTCCTTGGCGTCACGGCCGATGCCGTTGTCATGGATTTCGCACAGCTTGATCTCGCCTTCCGGGTTGATCACGAACGTGCCGCGCAGGGCCAGACCTTCTTCCTCGATCAGCACGTCGAAGTTGCGCGAGATCGCCAGCGTCGGGTCGGCAACCATCGGGTACTGGATCTTCTGGATCGTGTCCGACGTGTCGTGCCAGGCCTTGTGCGTGAAATGCGTGTCGGTCGAGACGCTGTAGATTTCAACGCCCAGCTTCTTGAATTCTTCGTAGTTGTCGGCCAGATCGCCAAGCTCGGTCGGGCACACGAAGGTGAAGTCGGCCGGGTAGAACACCACCACCGACCACTTGCCCTTCAGGGTCTCGTCGGTCACGGTGATGAAGTCGCCATTTTGGTAGGCGTTGGCTTTGAACGGCTTGATCTGGGTGTTGATGATCGGCATGACGTTGTCTCTTGGACGGGGTGGAAAGTGTTGCCAGTATGCCGAATGCTATCAATCAATAGAAATTGATTATTAGAATCTATACGATAAAGCCAGACTATCAGTGTCGATAGCCTGGCGGCTATGGCATCGCCGCGACCCCGGCGGCGGCCATGCGGACTAGGGGGCGATCAGCCCTTGGGGTAGCGCACGGCACGCACCTTGCCGCTGGTTGCACCGCCGCAGTAGAAGGTCCCGTGTCCGTCGTACTCCAGGCCGCTCACGACCACGCCATCCGGCATCTGCACGCGCTTGAGCACTTCGCTGCTGGTCGGGTCGACCTGACGCAGTTCGCTCTGCTCGTTCTCCCACGTGCCGTGCCACAGTTCGTCGTTCGCCCACGTCACGCCCGTGACGAAGCGGTCGGACTCGATGGTGCGCAACACGCGTCCGTCCGCCGGATCGATTTGCAGAATGCGGCGGTCGCGGTACTGACCGACCCACAGGCTACCTTCGGCCCACGTGAGCCCGGAGTTGCTGCCCCGGTCGGCGGGCGCCGGGATCGAATGCAGCACGCGACCGGTCGACGGATCGATCTTGTCGATGCGCGATTCCGCGATTTGATAGAGATGCTTGCCGTCGAATGCGGTGCCGGCATCGCTCGGCGCATCGAGCGTGCGGCTGACTGCGCCGTTCGACGGATCGAAGGCCACCAGCGCGTCGCCGGTAGCGGCCCATACTTGCCGTCCATCGAAGGTCACGCCGTGGATGCGATCGAAGCCCGGGAACGGACCATATTCGCTGGTGATGTCGGCCGCGCTCACGGCGGTCGGTTGAAGGTGGCTTTGCTGCTGGGGTTTGCTCGTCATGTCAGGCTCCTGTCTTCTGTAGAGACGCCACGTTCGGCGCGCAAGTCCACTCTAGCCAAACGCCCATCCGGCAGGGAGTAACAATATCGTCGTGAATTCGGTGAGCGGAGGCGCCATCCAGCGACGCGCGCGCGCCAGCCCGATCGCACGAACCCGTCCCTGCGCCTGCAGATCGCCGAGCGCGCGCTGCACCGTGCGCTGACTGGCGCCAAGGGCCAGCGCGAGCGCCGACGTCGACCACGCGGCGCCGTCGGCCAGCAGCGCAACGAGCGATGCCCGTTCGCCATCGATGGGCGGAAGCAGCACGGCGACATCCGGCTCGCTTGTGCTGCCTGCGCGACCACACGGTCGCAGCGCGAAACCGGCCGCCGTGGCATCGATATCGGCGATGCCGCGAAGCAGCGTACGCAGACGCCCGATCTCGACGCGCAGACGTGCGCGATGCGTCTCGTCCATATCCTCGGCGCGGCGCAGGTGAAACGCTTCGGCGATCAGCCGTTCGCGCGAGGCATCTCCCGGCCAGGCGCGGGCCAGCGTCAACGCGAGCGTGAAGAGCACCGGACGCCTCGCCAGCGGACGCCACACGTTGCCCGTGCCGACACCACGACGGCAGGCGTCGATCACCAGCGTGTCGGAGTGCACCAGCGCTGCGGCGGCTTCGATCGACACCGTCTGCTCGCTGCCGCGCTGCCACCGTCTCGCCGCTGGGCGCGTCAGCACGTCATGAAGACCGTCGATCTCGGCGCGCAGTGCTGGCACACCGGCGGTGTCGGCGGCGGATCTTGCGCGGCCAAGCGCATGACGCGCGTCGTCGACGCGCAGGGTGCGCAGCGCCAGTTCCGCCGCAATCAGGGCATGCACGGCAACGAGACGTGCCGGGATATCACTGTGGGGCACCTCATCGATGGCCTGCGCCGTCGCATCGAGCTTGCCCATCAGCAGCAGACGCCGGGCCACGATGAGCCGCGCGAGCATGGAGTTGGGTGCGTCGCCATGCGACGCGAGATACGCCGCCGCCGTCTGCAATGCGCGAAGGGTGCCGCCGAGATCGCGCATGGCGAGCGCGACTTCGGCGTCGGCGACGACGCACCGTGCCCGCGCGAGGGCTTCATGTGCACCGAAGCCACGCGCCGCCCGCTTGAGCAGATCGCGGGCGAGGGGATAATCGCCGAGCTGCGCCATCGCGATTCCGCGCAGCGCAAGCGCCGGCGGATCGTCGCGAAGGGCGACACGGCGCAATGCGCCGAGCGGATCGCCCGCGGCCAGCGCGCGGGCGGAAGCGGCAAGGAGGGAGTCCATCGCGGGATATTACCGCGCGACCTCTAGCTCCCCGCCTCTGTGCCTAGGACGGGCGCGCCTTCGGCGTGCCGTCATCCGGTAGACGCGAAGGCAGACAAGAAACGCAGGATTACAATCGAGGCATCCCGACGCGAGGTAAGCCATGCCAAACCTATCGCACGAAGCGCACGACCACGATCATCCGCACCGCAACGGCAGCGATGGAGACGGCGATCACGATCACGCTCACCACACGCACGCCGGACACAGCCATGCGGGACACAGCCACGCAGGTCATAGTCATGCCAGTGGCGTGACCGATCAGCGGCGGATCGGCATCGCCTTCGTGCTCATCGCGGTTTTCATGGTGATCGAAATCGTCGGCGGCCTGCTCTCCGGTTCGCTTGCGCTGCTCGCCGACGCCGGCCACATGGTGAGCGATGCGGCCGCGCTCGCTTTTAGCTGGATCGCGATTCACTACGGCAAGCGACCGGCGACGCTGCAATTGACCTACGGTTACAAGCGGCTCGAAGTGCTGGCGGCATTCGTCAACGGATGCGCGCTATTCGTGATTGCGGGATGGATCGTGATCGAAGCGATCCGGCGGTTTGCCGAGCCGGTACCGATTGTGGGTACGACGATGCTTATCGTGGCGTTTGCGGGGCTGCTCGCGAACATCGCCGCGTTCATGGTGCTGCATGGCGGCAACCGCGAGAATCTGAACATGCGCGGTGCCTGGTTGCATGTGCTGGGCGACATGCTGGGCTCAGCGGCGGCGATCGTCGCGGCCGTCGTCATTCTGCTCACCGGCTGGATGCCCATCGACCCGCTGCTGTCGATCTTCGTGGCGGTCATCATTCTGAAGAGTGCGTGGGGCATCGTGAAGTCATCCGCCCACATCCTGCTCGAAGGCACGCCCGACTCGCTCAACCCCACGGAAATCAAGGCCGATCTGGAAGCCACGGTCACGCAGGTGCGCAGCGTGCATCACATCCACGCGTGGTCGATTACGGGCGAGCGTCACATGATCACCTTGCATGCCGTGCCCGCGCCCGGCGTGAGCACGCGCGACGCGATGGTCGCCGTGCAGCAACGACTGGCCACGCGCTTCAACGTGGAGCACGCCACGATTCAGATCGAAGACGCCGCATGTGAAGCGCAATCGCCGTGTAACGAGCGAGACGAATGACGCTGGCGGTCACGGCCCGGCAAGCGTTGCGCTTCGCCGGGCCGCAAACGTGCATTACCAGCGATACGTCACGCCGAGCTTTACGACAGGGTAGAAGCGAAGCCGGTCGGCCTTGTCCTGAAGCTCCTGACGCTGTGCATCGACGGTTGCCTGTCCGACGATAGTCGTGATGAACGGCGACACGTTGAGGTCGACCTTCGGCCGGCCGTACGCGACACCTGCATCGAACGACATCGACCAGCCGGGCGTGCCTTCCGGCGCATGGCCGAAACCGATACCGAGATACGGGCGCACCGTCGGCAGCTTGATACGGCCGGTCACCGACTGCCCTGCCGTCGGATAGGCTACGCCGCGATAGACATAGACGTCCTGCACCGCGTGGCCCACGAGATCGACATGGTCGTTGCCGACCAGCACGCCAGCCGTCAGGCGGAACGGCAACGTTGCGGGGGCCGGGAAAAAGTCCGCATAAATGCCGCCGTGCAGGAAACGCGCCTTGCCGTTGTAGCGCACTTGACCGGCCGTAAAGCTATGCGACAGCGCCAATCCATTCACGTCGGCACGCGCACCGATATGACGCGTGATACCGACACCCATACCGTAGCCCAGACCTTCGGTGCCCACGGTGCCGTACATTTCGATGGCGTGCGCATGCGCCGTGCATGCGAGCGTCGCCACGGCAAAAGCCATTGCCTTGCAGTTCATGTGTTACTTGCGACTCAAAAAAGGGGGAGAGACGTTAGAGGACGTTAGATGGCGTTGGGCCACGTCGAGAACGAGGATTGGCGAGCGTCGGCTGACAACCCGGATCGTTGAGACGGCGAACCGCGTTCGCGCATGCCCGTGTCGATCGTCGTTGCAGAGGGTGAGATCGCGTAGCAATAGGCGCGACCGGTCCTACGGTGTATTCCGAAATCAAACTTCACTACATTCCCCGCTGAGATGTTGCGCCCCTGACGTTTGCCGTGGTATCCGGCATCGTTCTGGTTTAGTGCCGCGATGCTAGCACGCGGCCTGTGACAGTCAGATTGGCCGTGAGCATGCGTTGCCGCCGCACAACAAGCGCAGGGCCGGGACGACGGATCGACGGTCCGGGCGGAGCCGATCCGGAGTATCCGTGCTCAGGAAGGCGTTTGAAACGTGGGGTTCAGCGTGGCGGAGATTCGCCGTCGTCACGGCAATCGCTTCCCGCGCATTGCCGCGGGGCGCCGCGCGCGTGCGCGCCCGGTCCGGACGACGTGCCCTGACGTCCGAAACCGATCTGCTGAAAGACACCGCCGCCGATTTCGAAACCGGTGGCGTAGTGATAAGCGGCAACGGTCGAACCGAGTGCCACCGACAGCAACAACAACGTTCCCGTACGCCAGCGGCGTCGGACCGTGGAAGCCATGTCTCCTCCCTGTCAGAGGTCGGCCCGCTCGGAAGACGCCTGCGCCGGCTAGCGACGATTGGCAAACCACACTCCGGCACTGCTACGTCCTGGCGGGGATCGAGTTTCCAGTAACGACTGAGTCTCGTTTTTTCGCGATTCTGCACGTGACCGCCCAGATTTGTCACCCCGGCTATCCCTAAGACCGTCACTTATATCGCAATGTGATATATATTCCGGCTTTCAGACGTCTCCCATATTCTTAGCCGCTGACTTATGACTGCATCGACTCCCCCGGACCATCCGGCGCCGCAACATGCCCCCGAGGTGCCCGACGCGCCGATCACAGCGCACGCCCTGACGAAGAGCGACTTCGAGGCGCTCTCGGAATTTCGTTATCGGCTGCGGCGCTTTCTCAATTTCAGCGAGACGGCGGCACGCGAGGGAGGCATCACACCGCAGCAGTATCTGTTGTTGCTGCACGTCAAAGGTATCCCCGGGCGGGAGTGGGCGTCTATCAGTGAATTAGCGGAGCGGCTTCAGGCCGTGCATCACAGCGTGGTCGCGCTCGTCGCCCGCTGCGAGAAGGCCGGGCTCGTGACGCGTCGTCAGAACGAGAGCGACCGGCGCGTCGTGGAAATTCATCTGTCCCCGGCGGGCGAAGCGTGTCTGGCGAATCTCGCCGCGCAGCATCGCAACGAACTGAGCACCTTCGCCGACATCTTCCACATTCGTGGTGTCCATCTGTAATCCCGGTACCGTCATGGCTTCTGCTCCTCATTCCACTCCGGCACAGGCGTCGGCGTCGACGCACGCCCCGATGGCGCTTCCCGCGCATGCGCGCGATTTCGCGCGGGCACCGGGGCTGCCGCGTCTCATTGCGCTGGCGGCCGTCATCGGCTTGTGCGGCGTGCCCGCTGCGTGGCTGCTGCTCAATCTGATTCAGGGGTTCACCAACCTCTTCTTCTATCAAACCCTCTCGTTCGCCGCGCACTCGCCGTCGCAAAACACACTCGGCATCGCGGTCATTGCCCTGCCTGTCATCGGCGGTCTGATCGTCGGCATCATGGCGCGCTTCGGCAGCGACAAGATTCGCGGACACGGCATTCCCGAAGCCATCGAGGCGATTCTGTTCGGCAAGAGCAAGATGTCGCCGCGCGTAGCCGTGCTCAAGCCGCTCTCGTCCGGCATCGTGATCGGCAGCGGCGGCCCGTTCGGCGCGGAAGGCCCGATCATCATGACGGGCGGCGCCGTCGGCTCGCTCATCGCACAGTACTTCCACCTGAGCGCCGCCGAGCGCAAGACCTTGCTCGTGGCCGGCGCCACGGCGGGCATGACAGCAGTCTTCGGCACACCGGTCGCCGCCGTGCTGCTGGCCGTGGAGCTGCTGCTGTTCGAATGGCGGCCGCGCAGTCTGCTGCCGGTGATCGTGGCGTGCGCCGTCGCCGGTTTCGCCCGCCCGCTGCTGCTCGAAGCTGGGCCCCTCTTTCCGATGACGACGCCGGCCGTCTCGCCCATTGCACTCGTCTCATGCCTGATTGCCGGGGTGTGCGCGGGTCTGCTTTCCGCCGGGATGTCGCGCGCGCTGTACGCCATCGAAGACGCCTTCCACAAGCTGCCCGTGCACTGGATGTGGTGGCCTGCCATCGGCGGTCTCGCCGTGGGCATTGGCGGCTATCTCGAACCGCGCGCGCTGGGCGTCGGTTACGACGTCATTGCCGATCTGCTTGCCGGACATTTCACGATGCACGCCGCGCTCGCGCTGCTGCTCGTCAAGGCGCTCATCTGGGCGATTGCGCTGGGGTCATGCACGTCCGGCGGCGTGCTCGCGCCGCTGCTCATGATCGGCGCGGGCCTCGGCACGTTGCTCGCGCCCGTGCTGCCCGGCGGCGACATCACACTCTGGGCGCTCGTCTGCATGGCCGCCACGCTCGCAGGCGTGCTTGGCGCACCGCTCACGGCCATCGTCTTTGCACTGGGACTGACGCACGACGTCAACGCCCTGCTGCCGCTGCTGCTGACCTGCGGCGTGTCCTACGGCGTCACGATCTGGATCATGCCGCGCTCGATCATGACGGAGAAGATCGCGCGCCGCGGGCGCCACATCCATCGCGAATACGGGGTCGATCCGCTGGAACGCCTGCACGTGGGTGAATTGATGACACGTGAACCGGAATCGCTGCGCGCCGAGATGTCCATCGACGACGCCGCGCAGCAGGCGTTCGGTGCGAGTCAGCGTCATCGCGCCTACCCGGTCGTCGATGCGTCGCGCGCCGTCCTTGGCATGGTCGACCGGCAGGCGCTCACTCGCGCGCAGACGCAGGGACTGCAAACGCTCGGGCAGTTGTACGGCGTGAATCCGCCGCTCGTCGCGCTGGCCTCGGAGACCGGGCGCATCGTGTCCGCGCGTTTCGCCGCGCATCATCTGGAGCGTTTGCCGGTGGTGAGCGATGCGACGTCACGCAAGCTCGTCGGCATCATCAGTCGCAGCGATCTGGTGAAACCGGCCGAACACTGGCGCTCCGAAGAAGAGGTGCGCGAGCGCATGCTGCATCTGGGACGCAAGCGCGCCTGAGCGTCGATATCCATTGGCACGTGGCGCGCATTCGTACGAGGTTGACGCGCGCCACGTCGTTGATCCACCATCGGGGACTTGATCCCACCGACAACGCACCGCCGCGTGCGTCACACCCCGATGGCGACGACCCGCTCCCCTAAGACGCCGACTCCCGCCACCGACGACACGCGCATTCGCATCGGCGTCGGCGGCTGGAACTTCGCCCCGTGGCAAGGCACGTTCTATCCCGAGAAGTGGCCCAAGCGCCGCGAACTCGAATATGCGAGCCGACACCTCACCTCCATCGAAATCAACAGCACGTTCTACGGCTCGCAAAAGCCTGCGACGTTTCGCAACTGGTTCGAAGAAACGCCAGACGACTTCGTGTTCTCGGTGAAGGCGTCGCGGTACGCCACGCATCGTCGCGTGCTGGCCGAAGCGGGCGACTCCGTGGCGCGCTTCTTCGACAGCGGCGTGCTGGAGCTGGGCAAGAAGCTCGGCCCGGTGAACTGGCAATTCGCACCGACAAAGACGTTCGACGCGGAAGACTTCGAGCACTTCCTGAATCTGCTGCCGACAACGGCGGGCGGACACACGATCCGTCATGCGCTGGAAGTGCGCCACGAGAGCTTTGCGACACCCGACTTCGTCGCGCTGGCGCGCAAGTACGAGATGGCCATCGTACTGGCCGGCGACGCCAAGTTTCCATGCATCGCCGACATCACGGCACCCTTCGTCTATGCGCGGTTAATGGGCACGCAGGAGCGCTACAAACTCGGGTATGCCCCGAAGGCGATGGCGCAATGGCTGGACCGCGCGACGACGTTCGCCGTCGGTGGCATGCCTGACGATCTCGACACCGTCGCCAAAGCACCGCCCAAGGTCAAACATCGCGACGTGTTCCTCTATGTCATCAGCGGCTTCAAGGAGCGCAACCCGGCCGCCGCGATGGCGATGATCGACGGGCTCGGGAAACGCTGAGGTTCCGCTGACGTTCCGCTCACGCTCTGCCTGCAATAAAAAACGCGGCGCACAAGGCGCCGCGTCCGGTACAGCAACTGCCAGGTCAATCGTCGATCAGTCGATCAGTGCATCGCCGCGGAATTGCGGGCTTCGGCCGCGTTCTGCGCCGGCACGTCGCCGCGCGTGCGCTCCCATGCGTTCTTCGCGAGCAGTGCGATCGTCGCGATCACCGCCGGAATCGCCAGCAGCGAGAACGTCGCGGAAAATCCCAGATGACGGCGCACGAGTTCCGCGCCGAGCAATGCGCCCGCGATCCCGCCAAAGCGTCCGATGCCGAGCATCCATGCCACGCCCGTGGCACGGCCATTTGTCGGGTAGAACATGGCAGCCAGCGACGGCATCGACGATTGCGCGCCGTTCATCGCCGTGCCCGCGAGGAAGATCAGCGTGACGAGCATGCCGATGTCGCCGATCGCCTGACCGACCGCATACACCAGCACCGCCGTCAGCGCGTAGCCGAACGCCACCACCTTCTGCGCGTTGAACTTGTCCATCAGCCAGCCCGACAGGATCGTGCCGATACCGCCGCCGAGCGGGAACAAAGCCGTAATCAGTGCGGCGCGCTCGACCGTGAAGCCCGCGTCCTTGAACAGGATCGGCATCCAGCTGGTGAGCAGATAGAAGATCACGAGGCCCATGAAGTAGGTCACCCACAGCATCACGGAGCCAAAACCGTACTGCTTCGAGAGCACCACGCCGATGGCTGAACCTGCGCGCTTCGGCGCGGCTTCGTTCACCGTGAAGGTATTCACATCATCGAACGATTCGCCCGCAATACGCGACAGGATGCGACGCACGCGCGCCACCGGCTTCTGCCTGACCACGAGGAACTTCACCGACTCCGGCAGGCACGCAATCAGCAACACCGAGAGCACCAGCGGCAGCACGCCGCCGAGCACCAGCACGCTATGCCAGCCGAAATGCGGAATCAGCCACGAGGCCACGAAGCCGCCAACTGAAGCACCGAGCGGAAAGCCGCAGAACATCGTGTTGACGATCACGGCACGGCGCGCTTCCGGCGCGTATTCGGAAATCAGCGTCACGGCGTTCGGCATCGCGGCGCCGAGTCCGAGGCCCGTCAGAAAGCGCAGCACGGTCAGCGTCTGAAGATCCTGTGCGAAGGCCGTGGCAAGACTCGCCACGCCGAAGAACACCACAGACAACACGAGTACGGTCTTGCGGCCTGCCTTGTCGGCCAGCGGCCCGGCGAAGATCGCCCCGCCCGCCAGCCCGAACAGCGCCGCCGAGAGTACCGGGCCGAGCGAGCCCTTGTCGATATGCCATTGCTGCACCAGCGACGGCGCGATGTAACCGATGGCGGCGGTATCGAAGCCGTCGATGGCCACGATGAAGAAACACAGGATCAGCACCAGCCACTGATAGCGGGAAAAGCGCTGGGCGTTGATGTAGGCGGGCACGTCCACCGTGCGCGGATGATTCATGACGCTGTCTCCTCGGGGCGCAAGCGCTCCGTTGTTCATTCCATTATTTTTTGGAAATCGATCACCGCCGGTGCGCATCCGTGTGTCGGGGGTGGCGCGCGAGCCGGGGGCTGGCCGTCCTGCCGTCTTGATGCGGCATGGCGGCACTGCGGCAAAGCAGATTTCTGCCGCTAATGTACGTCCATATCCCGCCTGTCGAAATGATCTTTCGTCAGGCCATCCATAACGGGCGGTTATGCGTGACGCCACCGGTGGCGGTTATAGCACACCGGTGGTGTGGTCCTTGAGACGGCGGCCACGGCCTGCCGCCCCATCAGGCCCGCTCAGACGGCTCCGACTCAGGCGAGCGGCAGGCCGACGTAGTTTTCCGCCAGCATCAGCGACGCCGCACGCGAACTCACCACGTACTCCAGTTCGGCGCGCTGCATCTGTTGCTCGAACGGCGTGGCGTCGTCCAGACGATGCAGCATGCGGGTCATCCAGTACGAGAAGTGTTCCGCACGCCAGATGCGCTTGAGCGCCGCCTCCGAATACCCCTGCAACGCCGTCTCACTGTCCCGGTGAAAGAAGTCATCGAGCGCGTGCGACAGTCGCCACACGTCGGCCACCGCGAGGTTCATCCCCTTCGCGCCGGTCGGCGGCACGATGTGCGCAGCGTCGCCCGCGAGAAAGAGACGTCCGTACTGCATCGGCGTGGCGACGAAGCTGCGCATGGCGACGACGTTCTTCTGGAAGATCGGGCCTTCCGTGAGACGCCAGCCGTCGTCGCTCTCCGTGCGCGTGTGCAGTTCTTCCCAGATGCGCGCGTCGCTCCACGTCTCGGCACGCTCGTTGGGATCGCACTGGAAGTACATGCGCTGCACCGTCGGCGAGCGCGTACTGATCAGTGCAAAACCTCGCTCGTGCGCAGCGTAGATCAGTTCGTCCGACGACGGCGGGGCCTCGACCAGCACGCCGAACCAGCCGAACGGGTACACGCGCTGGTATTCCTTACGCACCGACGCGGGCATGGCCGGACGGCACACGCCGTGGAAGCCGTCGCAGCCGGCGATGAAATCGCATGTGAGGCGTCGCGGTTGTCCGTCCACGGTGAACTGCACGCTCGGTTGCGTGCTGTCGACGTCGTGAACCGACACGTCCGATACATCGAACAGGATCTCGCCCTGCGCCGCTTCACGCGCCGCGATCAGATCCTTGATGACCTCGTGCTGCGCGTAGACCGTGATCGAGCGCCCGGTCAGCTCGGTCAGCGCGATGCGATGACGCTGCCCGCCGAAGGCAAGTTCGACACCGTGGTGCACCGCGCCTTCACGGCGCATGCGCTCACCCACGCCCGTGTCGTTGAGGATGTCCATCGTGCCCTGCTCCAGCACACCGGCGCGAATGGTCGACTCGACCGACGCACGCGAGCGCGATTCGAGCACGATCGAATCGATACCCTTGAGATGCAGCAGATGGGAAAGCAGCAAGCCGGCGGGACCGGCGCCGACGATGACGACGGGGTAATGGGTGCGCATAGGTTGTCTCCTGTGATTGCACCGCCCACGTCCGGCACACCTGCACCGGGCATCTCGCGACATGAATCAGGCAAAAGCGAGGCAAAAGAGGGAAGCCCCGGCAGCGGACGAATTGCATTTCTTGGTTGTCTCACGCTCGCTGCACCCACTTAGGACTACGCGTAAACACGCATGCCCGTGCGCCTGTCCTAAGTGCTTTTTTAACGCCTTGTCACGAGGGGCGAATGCGTCATATCTTATGGAGCGCGCACGTCGCGTTGAATGGATGAATCGGCGACTTTCTTGTACTTTTTCGACAACTTCGACCAAGGGAAAACCAGTATGTCAGGCGCGTCATCCCGGCTGCGCGCGGCGCGCGAGGCGATTCCGGAATTCTCGTTGTACGGTGAGTTGACCGAAACCGACAGTGGCGACTTCGTCCATATCGAATGGATCGAGACACGCAGCCGTCTCTACGACTGGCATATCGATACGCATCGCCATCTGGGTCTGTTTCAGGTGCTCGCGATCTTCGAAGGCAAGGTCGAGGCAAATGTCGACGATGCGACGTGGGAAGTCGAAGGCCCCGCCGTCATCACGGTGCACCCGTCAGCCGTGCACAACTTCCGCTTCTCGCGCGGCGCGCATGGCTTCGTGCTCACCATGGCGCAGAGCGTGCCGTTCGACGCCGCCATCGGTGCGGATGCCGACATGACCTCGCTGCTTCGCAAGCCGTGGCTGTTTGCGCTGGCCGATGCGCCGCAGACACGCGATCGCCTCTACACGCTGCTCGGTCTCATCATGGACGAGTTTTCGCGCCCGCAACTGGGGCATGCGGAAATGGTCGGATGGCTCACGCGCAGCGTGCTGCTATTGCTCGCACGCCTGCATGCGCATCACGATTCCGCCACGCGCACGGGACGCACGGAACTGGATCTGTTCGCGCGGTTTCGCGCGCTCGTGGAAACGCATTACACCGAGGCGTGGGCCGTACCCGCCTACGCCGAACGCCTGCATGTGACGGAGAGCAAGCTCAATCGTCTGTGCCGGCGTATCTCGGGAAAATCGGCGTTCGATCTGGTGCAGGATCGTCTGATGCTCGAAGCACGACGCAAGCTCATCTATATTCCCGCGCCGGTCTCGCACGTCGCCTACGAACTCGGGTTTCAGGACCCGGCGTATTTCTGCCGCGTGTTCAAGCGCCATGTCGGTGTGACGCCGTCCGCCTTCCGGCGTACGGCGCAACACGCGCATCTGGGCGACGACTCGGCGCTATCTGCCGAACTGTTGCCCTGATGTAGCCCGAGCATCCCGCGAGGGCGACATACCAAGGTGACTGACGATCGCGCCGACGGAACGACATCGGCGCCATCGAAACCGTTTAGCCGCGCAGGAAACTCAGCAACGCGTCGGTCACGGCAGGGGCGCACTCGATGTTCGACAGATGCGCCCCGGGCACGATGACCTGCTGCGCGCCGCGAATGCGCTCGACCATGGCCGTCGACATGGCAGGTGGCGTCGCCAGATCGCCGGCGCCGGTCACGATCAGCGTCGGCGCCGTGATCGCGGCGATCTCATCCAGTTGGTTCATGTCGCGCACCGCCGCACATGCCGCGGCATAACCCGCCGGGGCGAGCGAGCGGAACATCGCCTTCATCCGTTCGACGGTGGCGCTCTCACGCTGCGCGTATTCCGGTGTGAACCAGCGCGAGACGACGGCATCCGTCACGGCGTTCATACCGTCGGCCTGCACGGCTCGAATGCGGCCGTTCCACACGTCCTCGGCGCCGATATGGGCCGACGAGCAGACGATGGCGAGGCGGTCCAGACGTTGCGGCGCGTGAATCCCCAGCCACATGCCCGTCATGCCGCCCATCGACACACCGGCGAGACTGGCGCGCTCGATGTCCAGTGCGTCGAGCAGAGCGACGACGTCGCGCCCCAATTGATCGATCACGTACGGCCCGGGCGTGACGGACGATCCGCCATGCCCCCGCGTGTCGTAGCGGATCACACGGAATTCACGTGCAAGCGCAGGCACTTGCGGCGCCCACATCTCCAGCGTCGTGCCCAGCGAGTTCGAGAGCACGAGCGCCGGCGCATGGTCGTCGCCATCGATAGCCACGCGCAGTTGGGCATCGCCCACGTCGATCAGACATTCCACGGTCATTTGTCTTGTTCCCTCAACCTTGTGCGTCCGGCGTCGCGGACTTCGGTGCGCGCGTCGTCGATCCCGGCTCGGCGGCTTCCATCTCCGCGAAGACCTTCTCGGCATCGTGAATCGCCTGATTGGCCGCGGGCAGGCCGGCGTACAGCGCGGCGTGCATGAACAGTTCCTTCATCTCTTCGCGCGTCACACCGTTGTTGAACGCGGCGCGCACATGCATGCGGAATTCGTCGCCGCGATTGAGCGCGATGAGCAGCGAGAGCGTGATCATGCTGCGCATGTGGCGCGTGAGGCCCGGGCGGGTCCAGATGTCGCCCCAGGCGAAGCGCGTGATGAAGTTCTGGAAGTCGTCGTTGAACTCGTTGCGGCGGGTGAGCGTGCGGTCCACGTGCGCGTCGCCGAGCACGCCGCGTCGCACTTCCATGCCGTTGTCGTAGCGTTCCTGATCGTTCATTGGGATGTCCTGCCGGAAGGTGAAGACGGCGCGACCGTTGCCACGTCCACCTGTGCGAGCACACGGCTCACGAACGTGTCGGCAGCGCCGAGATAGTGTTGGGGATCCGTGAGGCGTTCAAGCGCCTCGCCGGACAGAATGCGGGTGATGTCGGCGTCCTCGCGAAGCACGTCGAGCAGGTGACGCCCCTGCGCGAGCGCATCGCGACAACGGGCCTCCACGCGCCGATGCGCTTCGAGTCGCCCCATCGATTCGCCGAGCGCCATCGTCACGGCTTCGGCCATGATCAACCCATGGGTGACGTCGAGATTCGCACGCATGCGAGACACGTCGACGGTCCAGTCCTGCACGAGCGTGCGCGCCGTCGCCAGCGCACCACCACACAGCATGAGCAGTTCGGGCAAGGTCTCCCACTCCGCATGCCAGGTGCCGAGTCCGCGCTCATGGTCCTGTTGCATCGCGCCGAACAGCGTGGCAACGAGTTGCGGCGTGCGCGCGGCTGCCGCGAGGATTGCCGCGCAACCGACCGGGTTGCGCTTGTGCGGCATGGTGGACGAGCCGCCGCGCCCCGGGCCGGAGGCTTCCGCGATCTCGCCGACTTCCGTCTGCGTGAGCAGAGCGGTATCGCGCGCGAACTTGCCGAGCGAGCCCGTCAGCGATGCCGCCCAGCTCCCCACGCGCACGATCCGGTCACGTTGCCCGTGCCAGGGCGTCGCCGCGTCCGACAATCCGAGGTGACGCGCCAGCGCCGCCGCCACCGCAGGGCCGTGCGTGCCGAGCGAGGCCAGCGTGCCCGCCGCGCCGCCGAACTGCACGCAAAGCACCTGATCGCGCACGCTCGTGAGGTCGGCGCGCGCACGCAGCAATGCGTCGAGCGTGCCGGCCAGTTTGAGGCCGAAGGTGATGGGCAAGGCGTGCTGAAGCCACGTCCGTCCGATCATGACCGTGGTGCGATGCTGGCGCACTTGCGCCGCGAGTTGCTGAATCAGCGCATCGAGATCGGTGCCGAGATCATCGAGGGCGCCGCGTATCTGTAGTACGAGGCCGGTGTCGATGGCGTCCTGACTGGTCGCGCCCCAGTGCACATAGCGGGCGGCATCGGCGTCGAGCGTCTTCACGCGCGCTGTAAGTTGTTTGATCAGGGGGATGGCGAGGTTGCCCGCGCAGGCAGCAGCGTCGCGCAGCGCCTCCCAATCGAGGTCGCCGGCGCGCGCGGCCGCGGTAATCGGCGCGACGGCGGTGGCCGGGATCAGCCCCGTTTCGGCTTCGGCGGCGGCCAGCGCCACTTCGAAGTCGAGCATGCTCTGGAGCGTGGCGTCGCGGGAAAATCGCGTCGACACGGCCGCGCCGCGCAGCAAGGAATCAAGCAGTTCCGTCATCGGGAAATCGATGTTAGGTGCGTTGTTGGTGCGTTGCAAAATGCAGATACGGCCACGGGCCACCGGCATTCGCATGCCGGCAGCCCGAAGCCGCGCCAGTCCTGGTCTGACGTATCGGTTTAGGTTGCCGATGACGTGTGCGACATCACAGGTCGAGGAACACCGTCTCCTCGTCCCCCTGCATACGGATGTCGAACCGGTACGTCACCCGTCCACCGTTCGTCTCGCGCCGGGCGATCAACGTGTGACGACGCTCGGCCGGCACTTGTTGCAGCACGGGGTCCAGCGCGTTAGCCGCAGCCTCGTCGTCGAAATAGATACGCGTAAACAGATGATTGAGCAAGCCCCGCATCGTCAGCACGACGTCGATGCGCGGGGCGTCTCCCTGCACAGCCGCGCCGGGCTTGATGGTCTCGATGACAAAACGGTTCTCGGCATCCGTACCGGTACCGCAACGGCCCGCCCCGGCGAACCCGGTGCGCTCGATATCGTCGGCCGTCTGCACGTAGCGCCCATGGGCGTCGGCCTGCACGATTTCAATCAGGGCGTCGTTGATCGGATTGCCTGCGCCGTCGAATACCTGACCGATCAGACGAATGTGCTCCCCGTCAGCGCGATCGCTCGCGACGACCGGCGTGAAAGCGCTCTTGAAGTCGTACAGGTATTGTTCCGGCGACAGGCCGTAGGCGAAGTATGGACCGACGGTCTGCGACGGCGTTTGCTTGAGATCTGACGTGTTGGACATGGCTCAGGACTCCATCGGCGTTTGGTCGGCACCGCGCAACACGATGTCGAATTCGTACCCCAGCGCGTATTCCGGTTCGGTGATATCCATCGAGAAGCGCGCAATCAGACGGTCGCGGGCCTGCGCCGGCGTCGCCTGGAAGATCGGGTCGTAAGCGAGGAGCGGATCGCCCGGGAAGTACATCTGCGTCACCAGCCGGGTCGCAAAGTAATGCCCGAACACCGAGAAGTGCAAATGCTGCGGACGCCATGCGTTGTGGTGGTTCTTCCACGGATAGGCGCCCGGCTTGATCGTCAGGAATTTGTAGCGTCCGTCGGCATCGGTCATCGCGCGGCCAGCGCCGAGGAAGTTCGGATCGAGCGGCGCGTCGTGCTGGTCGACCTTATGGACGTAGCGCCCGCATGCGTTGGCCTGCCACAGCTCCACGAGCGTGTTCGGCACCGGGCGGCCGCCTTCGTCGAGCACACGGCCGGTGACGATCATGCGCTCGCCCAGCGGTTCGCCATTACGAACGGCATTACGCGTGAGATCGCCGTCGAGCGCGCCGATGATGCCGTTGCCGTAGACCGGCGAGCGCAGGTCCGCGAGGTTCTGCCTGACCGGCACGAGCAGTTGTTTGGGCCCGCGCAGCGCCGTGGACTTGTACCCGCTGTCAATCAGCTTGGGATGGGAATCCCAGTCGCGGGGGCGCAGGACGGTTGTCGTCTTCGACATGGTCTCACTCCATTTTGTGTTGACTGATCTGGCAGGCACGTTGGCCGATCGCCAGCTTGTTTTCGACACTATATCCATAATCAACGGATATATTTATTGACATTTTCTTAGGTTTTTCATAACTTTCCGGCATGGAAAGACACCTTCTCGACGGGCGCATCAAGCTGCGCCATCTGCAATGCCTGCTGGCGGTCGCGCAGCATGGCAGCTTGCAGCGCGCGGCCGAAGCGCTGTCCATTACCCAACCGGCCGTCAGCAAGACGATTGCCGAGCTGGAAGGCCTGCTGGGCGTGCGGCTGTTCGACCGAGGCCGCAACGGCGCCCGGCCCACCGCGCAGGCCGAATTGTTCCTGCGGCACGCGGGCGCGAGTGTGAGCGCGCTGCGTCAGGGCATCGACGTGCTTTCGCGCGCCGTCGGCCAGACCGGCGGCGTGATCGAGATCGCGGTATTGCCCACGCTGGCCGCCGCGATGATGCCCGGCGTGCTCGAAGCCTTCCGGCGCGAGTGGCCCGGCATCGTCGTGCAGGTGCACACCGGGGCGAACCAGCAACTGCTCACCCAACTGAAATCCGGTCAGGTCACCCTCGCCCTCGGGCGCATGTCCGATCCGGAAGGCATGGCGGGTCTCACCTTCGAGCACCTGTGCGCCACGCCGCTGTGCGTGGTCGTGCGGCCCGAGCATCCGCTCGTGCAGCAACGCAGCGTGTCGATGGCCGACATTGCGAACTATCACGTGGTGCTGCCACCGCACGGCACGATTCTTCGTCACACGGCCGATAGCTTCCTGCGCGCGCACGGCGTGGGCACGCTGGACGACTATTCCGAGCTGCTGTCGATGTCGCTTGCGCGCGCCATGACGTTGCGCGACGACGTCGTCTGGATCGCCTCCGAGATCACGGTGCAGGACGATCTTGCCGATGGCGCACTGTGCGCCCTGCCCTTCGCGACGAAAGGCACCGAGGAGTCCATCGGCATTTTGTGGCGCAACGACACGGTGCCCACACCGCCCGAGCAGATGCTCATCAGCGCCATGCGCGAAGCCGCGCGCGTGCGCTACGGCATGCCGGGGCTGCGCTGACGAGGTTCGCGACGGGTGCGCATCGCCGCCGTATTAACGGTTCACTGCGATGCGGTACAGACCGGGAGGGGGAAGTCGCGAGAAAAAGAGGGAAAAGGCGGGAAGTGGCTGGAAAGCGCGGGACAACCCCGGCGTCAGTCGCGCAGATTGCGCACAAACGTTTCGATATGGCGCTGAATGGCGGCGGCGTCTTCACGCGGCACACCCGCACGCATGCGCGTGTCGATTTCCTTGGCGACGGCTTCGCATTGCGCGAGCACACGACGCCCTTCGTCAGTCAGTTGCAGCAACACGATACGGCCATGATTGGGATCGGGCTCGCGCGTGATCCACTGACGCGACGCCATGATGCTGACCACTTCGTTGGCCGACTGCGGCGTGATGAACGAGCGCTGCGCGAGTTGCGCGTTGGAGAGCTTGCCTCGCGCGTCGAGCACGGAAAGCGCCGTGAATTGCGCGAGCGTGAGGCCCAGCGGCGCCAGCGCTTCCGACATGTGGCGGCGCAGCAAACGATCGAGACTCGCGATGACGTAAGTCAGGCGCTGCTTGGCGCGACGCGGGCGCACATCCGACGCGGTGTCTGCCGCCCCATGCACAGCTTCGGATCCCGCCTCATGCACGATCGCGTCGGGCAAGGAAGACGAGGAGGAAGCGATGGCCGTCGACGACGTGGCGGCGACAGACTTCTTTTTCTGTGGGACGACGCTCATGATGAGAAAGCGAGAATGCGCAGATTTTCGCGTGATGCGGGAAAGTCAGCAGTGTAACGCCGCCACCGTGCGGTGGCGACGGTCTGCCCGCGATTCATCCCATCGATGAGCGGCATGAGCGACAAGCGCCATCGGTATTCCCAGCTCCCCTCAAAGCCGGAAGTCACCGAATGTCCTGCACGCTCACATTGCCGGTTTTAGCTGGCGAGCTTGCGGAACGTCTCGAGCACTGCATCGCCCTTGAACGGCTTGACGATCCAGCCCTTTACGCCGGCGGCCTTGCCGCGCTCCTTCATGGCCGGACTGCTTTCGGTGGTGAGCATCACCACGTTGACGGAGGCGTTCGCGAGTTCGCCGCGAATCTTCTCGACCATCGTCAGGCCGTCCATGTTCGGCATGTTCACGTCGCTGATGACCAGACGCACGCCGGGGCTTGCCTTGATCTTGGCCAGGCCGTCCTTACCATCGACGGCGGTGTCCACGTCCAGGCCGTTCTTGCGCAGAAAACCGGCGACTTCGTCGCGCACGGTGCTCGAATCGTCGACCACGAGAATCTTCGACATGGTGTTGTCCTTGTGTGTAAAAGTGAATGTGCAGTGGCAGGTGTCGAGCCGGAATCTCAGAACAGTTCCAGCGCTCCGGTCTCGACGGGCTCGGCCGTGCCCTGTGCCGCCTCGCGAAACGCTTCGGGCGACCAGTTGAGGCTGAAAACGAAATGCTGATGCAGCGTGACGATCTGTCCGCTCACCGGATCGGTCAGGCGGTAGACGAAGCACAACTGCGGGTTGTCAGTACCGAACGTGATGTACTTCTGCTTGTGATTGATGAGCAGCGGCACCTGCACCTGAGTGCGGTCGACGGCCAGCGGATCGCCCATGTAGCGATTCTTGAAAGCGCCCCAGACGAGGTTCGTCAGCTCACCCAGCATGCCGTTCAGTTCGCGAAAGCCGGCCTGCCCTTCGCAGCGCCCGGTGTGCTCCAGCAATTGCATGAACGGCACCTGCTCGGCTTGCATCATCATGTAGCCGCGACACCAGGCGCTCTCGAGCGGGATCAGGCTGAACACTTCGCCAAAAATGATGCGATCGCGCACCACGCTGGGCGAATCGCAACTCACTTCGATGTCGCCGAACAGGCCGCGAAACACGCCGTCGGTGATGTCGATCATGCCGCGCACAAGCGCGTCGGGGTACTCGTGCTCGACGCTGTCTTCGAGGATCAGGAACTGGCCGACCGACTCGCGGGGGGTGCTTCGGTTCATTGTCGTAATTTCCTAGGGCGTAGTACGGAAAGCGCGTAAGAGGCGAGAAAAGATGCGGGCTGCAACCCGGCAGTGAAGCGCAGTCGTCTCAGAACAATTCGAGTTCGCCGCCGCTGTCCTGCGTCTCGCTGACTTCGGCGTTGAAGTCCAGCGGTGCATGCGCACAGACGCATAGCGTGGCGGCAAGACTGACCGAACCGTCGAGCGTGATGTCCCACGACGCCAGATGATTCGGTTTGAGCTGCATGAGGTGAGGCACGCAGCGCGCGCTCAGCACGTACGGGGTCGACATGCCGAGATCGGGGAAGTACCTCAGCAACTCCTGATTGATCGCCCCGCAGCACAGGTTGCTGATTTCGAGAAAGGCCTCGCGAAAGGACTTGTCCTGATCGTCGCCCACGAAGTACGCCTTCGTCGCGTCGTCCTCGTCGAAATGCAGCACGAGCAGCATGCGGAAGTCGATGCCCGAAATGGTGAGCACCACCACGTTGGCGTGACGCACGGTGAGCGCTACGCCATCGTCCTGCACCGATGCGTCGCCCTTCGCGCTGTGGCGCACGCCGAGCGGCGCGATGTCGCACGGGGCATCGACCGAACGCGCGAGACGCGTGCGTGCTGCCTTGTGGAGAATGCGTTCGAAACTGTCGCGAGCGTGAGCGCTGATCACAACGAAACCTGTTGGCTGACGGATGCTTGAGAGAAATAACGACGCGTAAGACAACTCAATGGAGACGGGAATGCAGTTGCTGCGCCAGCGCCTCGACGCTGGAGAGCGATGCCGCAATCATCTTCCCGCCCGCCTGAATGTCCTGGAACGTCGCGGTCGTCGTGACGTCGTTGCGATGCAGGCTGTCGCGATAGCTCTTCGACAGTTCTTCCGAACGCGTGGCGAGCGCGCGCACTTCGCTGGCGACGATACCGAAGCCGCGACCGGCGGTCCCGGCGCGCGCCGCTTCGATGGACGCGTTGAGCGACACGATCAGCACGTGGCGCACGATCGACGCCAACTCGTGATTCTTCGCGTGCATGTCCTGGTTCTGCGTCATCAGCGAAATCATCTGCTCGTGCCAGCGCTCGAAGGTGGCCGCCAGCCCCCGCAGGCGCGCCGCTTCCCCGGCAATGCGCTGCGCTTCGCCCTGCCACATCGCCTTGGCTTCGAGCACGAGGGCTTCCGACTTGAGCGCCGTCTGCAAATCCTGCTCGGCTTGCGTCAGCTTTGCCTGCAACGTGGCGATGGCGTCGTCGTGCGTTTGCGCGAGCGCGTCCTTGTCGGCGAGCGCCACACGCTCGCGCTCAAGCGCCTGTTCGAGCGCCTCGTCGTGCGTCTTCGTCAGTGCGCGCCAGTGCGCCGTGGCCTGCGCCATGCGCCAGCGATGCGCGATAAAACCCACAGCGCCCGCACCGACGATGCCCGCAAGCGCACCCGCCAGTAGCCATTGAACTGCTTCCATCCGTGCTTCTCCCTGAACGCCATCGACGCCTGAAACGCCCATGCCGTCCCTACATTCATCACGCAAAAAATGGCGCGGCGGCTGCAAACCCTTCAGGTCTGCGCCGCCTCGTCCATCGTGCTTGTCGAGTGCTCAGGCGTCAGACCTTCCCGGTTTGGGACAGGTCGTCGTGCGACTTGTCCGGGGCGGCCTTCGTGTCTGCGCCCATCTCCGCATTCGTTCCCGCATTCAATCCCGCGTTCAATCCAATACGCGGCACGACAGCGTCCAGTGCGGGCAAATCGACGGCATCAGCGGCAACACTGTTCAGGTCGAACCCGTCGACGACAAGGTTATCGGGCAGGCACACCACCGTCTGGAACTGACGGAACTCGGCGCCCTTGCGCTCGTCGGTGAAGCGCAGTTCGATGCGACCATGTTCGCGACGCACGAAGTCCTGCACCGCATCCATGCCGACACCGCGCCCGGAGACTTCGGTGACTTCCGAGGCCGTCGAGAAACCCGGGCGGAAGATGAACTGCGCAATCTGCTCGTCGGTGACATACGTCTCGGCGGTGATCCAGCCGCGCTGCACGGCGATGCTGCGAATCCGGTGCAGGGCAAGTCCGCGACCGTCGTCGGTCAGCGTGACTTGCAGCATGTTGTGATCGAGGCCGACTTCGATGTCGATGGTGCCCGCGGCCGGCTTGCCCTTGGCACGACGCTCGTCCGCCCCTTCCAGGCCATGGTCCATCGAGTTACGCAACAGATGCATGAACACGTCGCGCAGAATCCGCACGGCCGGGGCGCGCAGGCGATAGCCGTTGTCGTCGATGCGCACGGCCGGGGCCGGTTTGCCGAGTTCGCCGGCCAGCGACGGCAGCGAGTCGAGCACGCCGCCCAGCGCTTCACCAACGCCTTCGGTACCGAGCAGACGCAGCGTCTGATGCACGGCGTCGCGCATGGCGACCAGTTGGTGCAGATCGTTCGGATCGGCCGCTTCGAGCATGCGCAGGCTGGCGCGGATGTGAGCGCGGTCGACCACCATCGATTGCTCGTCGGCAGCACGCCCCGGGCCCTTGCGGCCAAGGCTGATTTCGTTGATGTGCGCGTAGGCGTCGACGGCCTCGCGCACGCGTTCGAGTTCACGCATCATGCCGTCCTGATCCCACAGGCGGGCGACGTCCGGCTGACGCAGTTCGTGATAGCTCTGCTCGGTCTCGTGCACGACGTTCGTCAGGTATTGCAGGTTGTACGTGCGCGCGTTGCCCTTGATCGTGTGCATGTTGCGGAACAGCTCGGCGATGGCCGCGCTGTCGGCCTGCGAGTGCTTGCGGATGATCCGCTCGTTCTCGCGAATGAAGTCCGACGAGCTTTCGATGAAGTGATGGAACTTCTCCTGGCTCACCGCCAGAATCTCGCCGATCATCTCCAGACGCTGCTTCTGCTCATTGGCTTCGGCGGCGAGTTCGCGCAACTCGGTCACATCGCGCACACACAGCATCAGTCGCAGGATCGTGTCGCTTTCGTCGGTGATCGCCGACCACGTCAGATCGAGTTGCTTGATGCGTCCATCCGGCATGCGCTTGCCGATCTCGCCGACCAGCAGGTGTTCGTTGAACGCGAAGTTGATAGCGTCCTGCCCGATGCACGCGTCGATGGCGGCTTCGACTTGCGAGAGGGCGTCCGAGCCGAGATCGCTGTCGCCGAACACCAGATCCATTACGCCGCGACCGGCGATGTCCTGCGTCTCGAAGATCGCCTCAAGATAGGCGGAATACTCGCCGTGCACCTTGGAGCCGTCGACCACGGTCAGAATGCCCTGCTGCATGTTCTGCAACATCGCCTGAATGTCGGCCGTCTTCTGCTTGAGCTGTGCGGAGCGTTCCTGAATCTTCTCGATCATGCCGTTGAACGCCACGATGGAGTGTCCGATTTCGTCCATGCGGCCGACCGGCACCCGGCGGGTAAAGTCCTGGCTGTTCGCAATCTCGCTCATCATGGCCTGCATGCGTGAGAGCGGACGCGTGATCTGGCGGTACAGCAACGCGCCGATCGCCGTGAGCAGCACGATCGCCAGCCCTGTCACGATGCCGATGGCGGTCGTGGTGGTCGAGAGCGTGTCGTTGAGCGTGGTGATGGCCGAGTCTTTCTGGCGGTTCTTCTCGACGCGCAGCGTGTTGACCACGCCTTCGAGTTCGTCGCGGTACTGCGCGACCATCGCGAAGAGGAACGCCTGCGCCATCTCGGTTTTACCGGCCTGCTTGAGCTTGGCGGTGTCGTTGATAGCGTTGAAGTAGTTCTCGACACTCTCGCGGGCCTGCGTCACCAGCCCTTTCTGCGCGTCGCTGGCGGCGCCTTCAGCCTGACGGGCGAGCGACTGGTCGATATCGCCGCGCAGCTTCTTGAGATTGTCGAGCGCCTGTTCGACGACGGTATCGTCGGGCGCGTAGACCAGCGTCATGGTGGCGATCTGCACCGCCTTGACTTGCGAGACGAGATCGGCGGAAGCCAGCGCGCTGGGCACCACGCCTTCCGTTACCTGTCGGACTTTCTGAGCGCTGGCGCGCGTCTGGTAGACCGCGTAGCCGCCGATGATCGAGAGCGCGACGAACGTCAGGATCACCAATAGCGTAATTCGATGACGGATGGTCATTGCGTCATTTCCCCGGGTCGCACCGGCGCCCGGTGCCACGCGTGAGTTGACGCAGTAGATCGGCCGCCGAATTAGTTTGTAGATTCCTCGTGCGCCGTGATTATTGCGGGTGAACTGTGACGATTCGATGAATCAACAGAAGCTTCACGTCGAGCCAATGCCGTACCACCGTGTAGGAATCCGAGATGAGTGAGTGCGTACTGACGGGGACATCCCGGGCGACGGAATGAGGTTTCGGTCCTCACACCGTCCCCCGGCGTGCTACCCGTGCTCGACCGGTCGACGTCACCTCGGGGCGAGGCCGTCCGACCGGCAACGGACAGTGAAGCCGATCAGGCGCTGATCAGTAGCCAGCCGCCAGACCGTCGCGACGGCTGTCGCTCGCGGCCACGTAGCCGCGCTCCGGATCGTTGCGATCCAGACGCCAGATGTACTGGCCCGAGCCGAAGTCCATGTACGGATCGTCAATGGACTTGAGCTTGTGGCCCAGCGCCACCAGCCCGTCGACGGTCTCGCGATTCATCGTCGATTCGATATCGACGGTGAAGTCGCGGTTCACCTTCCAGCGCGGCGCATCGCAAGCCGCCTGCGGCTGCTGACCGTAGTCGAGCATGCGCACGACCGATTGCAGATGCCCCTGCGGTTGCATGTCGCCGCCCATCACGCCGAAGCTCATCACCGCCTCGTGCTGGCCGTTCACCTTCTGCGTGAGGAAGGCCGGAATGATCGTGTGGAACGGACGCTTGCCGCCCTCGACCACGTTCGCCGACTTGGGATCCATCGAGAAACCGCAGCCGCGGTTTTGCAGCGCGATACCGTAGTCCGGCACCACGACACCCGAGCCGAAGCCCATGTAGTTCGACTGGATGAAGCTGACCATCATGCCCTGCTCGTCGGCGGCCGTCAGATAGATCGTGCCGCCGGACTTCGGCATGCCGAAATCGAAATGCGTCGCCTTGTCCGGGTTGATCAACTTCGCGCGCTCGGTGAGATAAGCGTCGTCGAGCATCTGCTCCGGCGTCACTTCCATCGAGCGCGGGTCGGCCACGTACTTGTAGAGATCGGCGAAGGCGAGCTTCATCGCCTCGATCTGCAAGTGCTGCGAATGCACGCGGTCGACGGCATGGCTGGAGACGTCGAACTTGTCGAGAATCCCCAGCGCGATCAGCGCAGCGATCCCCTGCCCGTTCGGCGGAATCTCGTGCACGGTGTAGCCACGGTAATCCTTCTCGATGGGCTTGACCCAGTCAGCACGATAGCCGCGCAGGTCTTCGGCCGTCATCGCGCCGCCGTGCTCGACGTTCCACGCCGCGATACGCTCGGCGATCTCTCCTTCGTAATAGGCGCGCGGGCCTTCCTTGGCGAGCAGACGCAGCGTGCGCGCGTGCCCCGGCATGCGCATCATCTCGCTGGTCGTCGGCGCGCGGCCGTTCGGCATGAATGTCTGCGCGTAGCCCGGCTGGTTCTTGAGTTCCGGCACGGCTGCCGCCCACTTGCGCGCCACGATGTGCGCCACGGCGTGACCGCGTTCGGCGATCTCGATGGCCGGCGCCATCAGGTCGGCGAACGGCAGCTTGCAGAACTTCGCATGCAGGGCTTCCCAGCCGGCGATCACGCCGGGCACGGTCACGGTGTCGAGACCCCGAATCGGCTGCTTCGCGATGCCATGCTCCTCACCGTACTTCTTGCGGAAGTAATCGACGTTCCACGCGCCGGGCGCCGTGCCCGAGGCATTCAGGCCGTGCACTTGCTTGCCGTCCCACACCAGCGCGAAGCAATCCCCGCCCAGACCGTTGGATACCGGCTCGACGACGGTCATGCACGCTGCGGCGGCAATCGCGGCGTCGACGGCATTGCCGCCCTGCCACAGGATGCGCAGACCGGCCTGCGCCGCGAGCGGATGCGACGTCGATACGATGTTGCGGGCGAACACCGGCATACGCAGTGTCGGATACGGGTTTTGCCAGTTAAATTGCGTCATGGGAGTCGCTGCTGTCCTTTTATGTATGTTGGTTGGAAGGATTCTGCCGGGGTCGGACGCTTATTGCTCACGAGGATCCAGCGCATCGCGCAGACCGTCGCCCAGCAGGTTGAAACCGAGCACCGTCAGGAAGATGGCGATGCCGGGGAAAATGGACATCCAGGGCGCCTGCTCGACGAAGTCCTTGGCCGTGTTGAGCATGGAGCCCCACGACGGCAGCGGCGGCAGTTGCCCCAGCCCGAGAAACGACAGGCTCGCCTCGGCGATGATCGCGGTGGCGACCGTCAGGCTGGCCTGCACGATGATCGGCGGCAGCACGTTCGGCAGGATGTAGCGCACGATGATGCGCGCGTCCGTCAGGCCGATGGCGCGTGCGCCTTCGACATATTCTTCCGCCTTCACGGTGAGTGCCTGCGCGCGCGCGAGGCGCACGAAGCGCGGCATGGCCGACACGCCGATGGCGATCATTGCGTTCGTGAGACTCGCGCCGAGAAACGCCGCCATCGCAATCGCCAGAATCAGGAACGGGATGGACAGCAGTGCATCGGCCAGTCGCGAGACGATGGCGTCGACCCAGCGGCCGAAGTAGCCCGCGAGCAGGCCGAGCGGCACGCCGATGATCACCGCAATACCCACGGACACCACACCCGCAGCAAGCGAGGCGCGCGCGCCGAAGATCATGCGCGCGAGAATGTCGCGTCCCAGTTCGTCGGTGCCGAACCAGTGCAACGCACTCGGTGCCTGACGCACCGTCAGGAAGCTCGTCGCAATCGGATCGTAGGGCGAGATCCATGGCGCGAGCAGCGCAACGAGCACCGCGAACGCCACGATGATCGCGCCTGCGACCGCCGCCTTGTTGCGCATGAACTTGCGCAGTCCGCGGTAGCGCCGGCGCGGCAGTCGCTCCGCGCTCGCCGCAGGCACGGGAGACGACGCAGGCCGATTCGCCTCTGCGCCCGGTGCCACGGATGTCGCGGGTGTCGTGGATGACGTCTGAATAGCAGCCATAGTCGAAGGGGTCTCAGGCGCGACGCAGGCGCGGGTTGAGCAAGACGTAAAGCACGTCGGCCAGAAGATTGAGCACGATGAAGCTGACGGCCGTCACCAGCACCACGCCCTGCACCACCGCGTAGTCGCGGTTGAACACGGCGTCGACGACCAGCTTGCCGAAGCCCGGGATCGTGAAGACCTGTTCCGTGAGCACCGCGCCCGCCAGCAGTTCGCCGAACAACAGCGCCAGCACCGTCACGATGGGAATCAGCGCATTGCGAAACGCGTGCTTGAGCACCACCGTGCCGCGCAACAGCCCCTTGGCGCGCGCCGTGCGAATGTAGTCGGTACGCAGCACGCCGAGCATCGCGCTACGCGTGTGGCGCATCAGTTGCGCACCGAGCGCCGCCCCCAGCACGAACGCGGGCATCACCATCGTCTTGAAGCTCATCCACAAGTCTTCGCTCGGCGGCACGTAGCCCGACGACGGCAGCAACTGCCAGCGCACCGAAATCAGGAAGATGAGCAGAATGCCAAGCCAGAAGTTCGGGATGGACATGCCCGAGAGCGCCAGCACGTTCGAGCCGTAATCGATGGCTTTGCCGCGATTGGCCGCCGACAGAATGCCCAGCGGAATGCCGATGCCGATCGCGATGACCAGCCCGAACATCGCCAGTTGCAGCGTAACGGGCAGCTTCTGAGCGATGAGCGACGTGACCGGCTCACCGGTGCGCAGCGAGTTGCCGAGATCGCCGCGCAGCACGCTGCCGATCCACAGCGCGTACTGCGTCGGCAGCGGCTTGTCGAGGTGATACTTTTCGCGCAGCGCGGCGATGACCTGTGGGTTCTGGTCCTCGCCGGCCATCGCGAGCACGGGATCGCCGGGCAGCATCTTCTGAAGCCCGAAGATCATCATCGACACGATGATGAGCGTGGGAATCGCAACCAGCGCACGATGGACGACGAGGCGCAGCATGGCGGCAGTCCCCTTAGCCCTTGAGGCTCACGCCGCGCAGACGGATCAGACCGTCCGGATAGGCGACGAAGCCCTGCACCTTCTTCGTGAGCACATACGGCCACGGCTGCACGTACAGATAGAGGATCGGGTCTTCGTCGGACAGGATCTTGTTAGCAGCGTCGTACAGCGGCTTACGCTCGGCGACCGTGGACTTCACCCGCGCATCGTTCAGCAGCTTGTCGACGTCGGCATTGCAGTACTGACCGTAGTTCAGGTTGCCCTTGCACGATACGAACTGATGCAGGTTGCCGTCCGGGTCCACGCGGCCCGACCAGCCGTTGTAGAGCACGTCGAAGTCGCCGCGGTGCGCGGCGTCGAGCGCCGCCGCATAGTCCATCGGACGCAGCTTCAGCGTGATGCCCGACTCGGCGAGCATCGCCTGCAACATCTGCGCCATCTGGTTCGAGACGGTGCTGTTGCCGAAGCTCAGCGTCACCTCTACCTTCTCGAAACCGGCCGACTTCAGCAATGCCTTGGCTTTGGCGACGTCGCGCTTCGTGGTCTTGATCGACGTGTCGTAATACTGGCCCGAATGCGGCAGCGCCTGATTCGCAGGCGTGAAGATGCCGCCGCCGATGACCTGATTGATGGCGTCGCGATCGATCGACAGATCGAACGCCTGACGCACGCGCTTGTCGCGCAGTGCCTTGTTGGCGTTGGCCGCAACGTTGAATGTCAGACCGTAGTAACCCAGCCCGTCCATCGAGATAAAAGTGAGGTTCGCATCACGCTTGACCGACTTCACATCCGACGGCGAGAGACGCTCCAGCATGTCGAGCGAGCCCGAACGCACGTTCGCCAGACGCACCGTCGTATCCGGAATCGGCAGATAGATGACCTTCTGGATGGGGTACTTGTCGGCCTCCCAGAAGCCCGCGAATTTCTCCAGCACCACGCGGTCGTTCTGCACGCGCTGCACGAACTTGTACGGGCCCGAGCACACCGGACGCGACTGCACGGCGGCATCGTCCTTGAGCGTGTTCGGCGCGAGCATCATGCCCGCGCGATCGGACAGCGTGGCGAGCAGCGCCGAGTCCGGCGTCTTGAGCACGATGTTGACGGTCGAATCGTCGACGACGTCCACATGATCGATGGACGACAACTCGCTCTTGCGGTTGCTCGCCGACATGGTGCGTGCGCGGTCGAGGTTGGCCTTGACGGCGGCGGCATTGAACGGCTCGTCGTCGTGGAACTTCACGCCCTTGCGCAGTTTGAACGTCCAGGTCTTGCCGTCGGCGCTCACATTCCATGCGGTCGCGAGCATCGGCACGAACTTCAGATCGGTGCTGATATCCACAAGCGAGCTGCACAGCGAGCGAAGCACCATGCGGTCGACGACCTGCGAACTGCGCGCCGGATCGAGCGAGCCGATGTCTTCCTGCAAGCCGATGCGCAGGGTGGACGGCGCGGTCGATTGCGCCATGACCGAAGCCGCGCCGGTCGTCAGAGCCGTCGCCAGTACAAGATCGAGCAGAACGTTGCGCATGCGTGTGATCCCTTGGTTGTGTGATGGTGTGGTGAATGTGGTGTTATGCGCCGGACGTGGCGGTCGTGGCTGACGTGATGGCGGCGTCGCCCTGCGCTTGTCTTGCGCGATACAGCGCCAGACGCTCGCCCAGCTTTTCGCTCGGTGCCGCCGCGCGTGCGGGGCTGGCGCCGGCGTTCTGAATCTCTTGCCAGAAGTGGCAGGCAATCTGTCGTCCGTCGGGCAGCACTTCGGTGATCGGTTGCTGCTCGCGACACGCGGCACGCGCATGCGGACAACGCGGATGGAAGCGACAGCCGGGCGGCGGTGCGGTCGGGCTTGGCAGCTCGCCGCCGAGCGGCGCGCGTTCACGACGCAGATGCGGGCGGCTCGCCGGAATCGCCTGAAGCAACGCCTGCGTGTAGGGGTGCAGCGGGTTGTCGAAGAGCGCATCGGCGCTCGCCAGTTCGACGATCTCGCCGAGGTACATCACGGCCACACGGTCGCTCATGTGACGGATGACCGCCAGATCGTGCGCGACCATGATGAGCGTGAGGCCGAAGTCGTGCTTGAGTCGTTCCAGCAGATTGATGACCTGCGCCTGCACGGAGACGTCCAGCGCCGAGACCGGTTCGTCGCCGATGATCACGCGCGGCTCGCCGGCCAGTGCCCGCGCGATGCCGATGCGTTGACGCTGACCGCCGGAAAACTCATGCGGGAACCGTTGCGCGTAATCGGGTTGAAGGCCGACCGTTCGCAGCAACTCGGCCACGCGCTCATCTTTGGCGCGACCTTGGGCCAGACCGTGCAGCCCAATCGGCTCGCCGATCAGACCGCCGACGGTCATGCTCGGATTGAGCGATGCGAACGGGTCCTGAAAGATGATCTGAAGCTCCCGGCGCAAACGCCGCATCGCGTTCGCACCGAGCGTCATGATGTCTTCGCCCTGATAGCGAACTTCACCGCGCGTCGCGTCGAGCAGGCGCAGCAGCAGACGACCCAGCGTCGATTTGCCGCAACCGGACTCGCCTACGATGGCGAACGTCTCGCCCGCCTGCACGGCGAAAGACACGCCGTTCACGGCATAGACCGTGGGCGCGCGCGAGAAGCCGATGCGGTGACCGCCGAAGTGCTTCGTCAGGTCGCGTGCTTCGAGAATCGGCACCGGCGACGTGTGGGGTGTGTGCGGTGTGGGATTGGCGCTCATGCGGCCACCTCGTCACGAACGGACGGCGGCGGTGTCAGCGCCTCGACCGGGGCAAGCCAGCAAGCCACCCGGTGCGCGCCCGACAACGTGCGCTCGGGGGGCGCTTCACGCACGCATCGCGCCTCGGCGAACGGACAGCGCGGCGCGAAACGACACCCGGCAGGCATGCGCTCCGGCGACGGCACCGAGCCACGAATCGTCGCGAGCGTGCCCTCTCGCTTGCCGATGGACGGTATCGCCCCCATCAGGCCGATGGTGTAGGGATGCTGCGGGTCATCGAAAATTTCGCCCACCGTGCCGTACTCGACGATGCGCCCGGCGTACATCACGGCGACGTCGTCCGCCACTTCAGCGACCACGCCCAGATCGTGCGTGATGAGCACGACGGCGGTGCCGGTCTCGCGTTGCAGCGTCTGGATGAGCGTGAGCACCTGCGCCTGGATGGTGACGTCGAGTGCCGTGGTGGGTTCGTCCGCAATGAGCAGCGCGGGCCGGTTGGCGAGCGCCATGGCGATCATCACGCGCTGGCGCATGCCGCCGGACAGCTCGTGCGGATAGTTGTCCAGTCGGGTCTCCGGCGCAGGAATGCGCACGAGCTTGAGCATCTCAAGGGCTTCGGCCCGTGCTGCGCGCCGGTCCAGCCCGCGATGACGCCGAATGCCCTCCTCGATCTGATGACCGATGGTGAACGACGGATTGAGCGAGGTCATCGGCTCCTGGAAAATCATCGCCAGACGATTGCCGCGCAGATCGGCGAAGTCGCGTTCGTCCAGCGCGAGCAGGTCCCTGCCTTCGAAGACGGCGCGCCCGGCGACAACGTTCGCGGGCGGGCTGGGCAGCAGGCCCATGAGGGCCAGCGACGTGACGCTCTTGCCGCACCCCGACTCGCCGACGATGCACAGCGTCTTGCCGGGATGCACGGCGAACGAAACGCCGTCGATCAGATTCGGCGCGTCGGCCGCCTTGGAGAACTTCAGCGACAGTCCGGTGACATCAAGCACCGGCCCAGCGTCTGCGGGCATGGTCATGGGGCGCGTTGTGTGGGTCGGTCTTTCTGCCCTCTCGCCCGGGAAACCTTGGCTCGCCGGTCATGAGGGATCTGCATGACACGATTATGTCCCCCACGGAAGCAAAAGAAATATTAATATTTCTTTTTCATGCTTAAGTAATTTTTAACATTGGGACACCCATCGAAATGCTCACGCTGCGCATGCTGAAAACGTTCCGGCTGGTCGCGCAAACCGGGTCGTTCGCGGCGGCGGCCGAGCGCGCTGCGCTGACGCAGGCCGCAGTCAGTCTCCAGATGCGGGGATTGGAAGACGCCGTGGGCCAGCGACTATTCGACCGACGCGGACGACAGATCACGCTCACCCGCCAGGGGCGCGATCTGTTTCCTCGCGTCGAGCAGATTCTCGCGCTGACCGCCGAACTGACCGCCACACCCATCGACGCCATGCAGGGCCCCGTGACCATCGGTGCGGTGGTGTCCGTCATCGGCGCGCTGTCGCTCGTAGTCGCGGAATTGAAGACGGCGCATCCCCGGCTCGACGTTCGCCTGACGTCGGCACGCTCCGACGAACTGACCGATCTCGTGGAACAGGGGGAAGTCGATATCGCCGCCGTGGTCGGCCGCGCGGACGACGCGCATGCCAGCGGTCAGGACGGACTGGTGTGGACGCCGCTCTACACCGAGCCCATGGTGATGGTGGTGAACCGCGAGGTCACCGAGCCGGACCCGCAGCGCGTTCTCGATGCGCACGCGTTCCTGCGCTTCGACCGGCGCGTTCGCACCGGGCTCGTGGTGGAGCAGGCACTGCGCGCGGCGAAACTAAGCGTGACGGAATATCTGGAGCTGAACTCCATCGAGACGATCGTCGCGCTGGTGCGCAAGAACGTCGGCGTGTCCGTGCTGCCCTTGCTGCATCGTGGCGACTGGCAATCCGATCCGTCGCTGCGCATCGTGCCGATTGCCGAGCCGCCGTTGCTGCGCACCGTCGGCATGATTCATCGCGCACACGATTCGCGCACCTACAACATCACCGCCGCCATCGCGGGCATGTTGCATGACGTGTGACCGATGTCAGTCGCGCGTCTCCAGCGCCTTGTTGATGCGCAGCGCGAGCAGCGTGCACACCGCGCCGGAGAGCAGATAACCGCTCACGGCGATCAGCCCGAATTCGGCCGACAACCCGAGCGCCACGAGTGGCGCGAACGCCGCGCCGAGCAACCACGCGAAGTCGGTCGTCAGCGCCGCCCCCGTGTAGCGGAAGCGCTGCTCGAAGTTCGACGTCACCGTGCCGGCCGCCTGTCCGTACGACAGACCGAGCAGGCCGAAGCCCACCAGAATGAAGATATCCTGACGTGTCGACCCGCCGCCCATGAGGAACGGTGCAAATAGGGCAAAGATGGCGATAAAGATCGCGAAAAGGCCCAAACTCGTGCGGCGTCCGATGCGGTCGGCGATGCGTCCCGAGAGCACCGTACAGATGATCGCGATCACCGCGCCGCATAGCTGCACGATCAGCACGCTGTTCAGATCCTGCGTGTTTTGCAGCGAAATCCACGACAGCGGAAAGACCGTCACAAGGTGGAATAACGCGTAACTCGCGAGTGCCGCAAACGCGCCGAGAAAGATGTTGTAGCCCTGCGAGCGCACCATCTCGCGCGTGCTGATCGGCTCCAGCTGCCCCTCTTCGAGCATGGCCGTGTATTCATGCGTGACCACCAGACGCAGCCGCGCAAAGAGCGCCACCACGTTCACGGCGAAGGCGACATAGAACGGATAGCGCCAGCCCCACGTGAGGAAGTCGTCGGGCTCCAGACTCCAGTGCAGGAACAGGAACAGCGACGCTGCGATGATGAACCCGATCGGTGCGCCCAACTGCCCCATCATCGAATACCAGCCGCGACGGTGCGGCGGTGCGTTCATGGCGAGCAACGACGGCAACCCGTCCCACGACCCGCCGAAGCCGATGCCCTGCACCAGCCGGAAGAACGCGAGCAGCCAGATCGCACGATCGCCGAGCACCGCGTGCCCCGGCAGGAAAGCCATGCCGGCGGTGGCCGTGCCGAGCACGAACAGCGCCGCCGTGAGCTTCACGCTGCGTCCCCAGCGGCGTTGCACGTTCATGAACAGCGCCGTGCCGAACGGACGCGAGATGAAGGCGAAAGAGAAGATCGTGAACGAGTACAGCAGGCCGTGCAGCCCGTCGGCAAACGGAAAGAAGACGTGTGGAAAGACGAGCACGGCAGCAATGCCGAACACGAAAAAGTCGAAGTACTCGGAGGCGCGTCCAACGACCACGCCAACCGCAATTTCCTCCGGCGCGATGCGGGACTTGCTCCCGTGATCGTGCGCCGTCGGTGCGGCGGGTACGCCCGGCGTGGGCGAATGATGAGCACTGCTTGACATTATCGGACCCCCTCACGGATCGGTCGGATCGGGATGGCGCGGGCTGACGATGAAACACTCGTGCCAGAAAAGCATCGCAGGTATCTCGAGTTGCCGCCATAGGGTTTACCCTAAATTGCTGCATGCGGGAGGGCAGTCCATGATGGTCACGGTCTAAGGCTACGGTTCCATCGATCGCAGCATGACTTCCCCCAAGTTCCCTCGCGGGGTACTTTTGCTCCCCGCCTTCGCCCTCGTGGCGTTGTTGTCCGGCTGCAATACCGTTCTGATGTCGCCTTCGGGGGATCTCGCGGTGAGGCAGCGGGACATCATCATCATTTCCACCGTTCTGATGTTGCTGATCATCGTGCCGGTGATCGTGCTGACATTGCTGTTCGCCTGGCGATACCGGGCATCGAACAAGAACGCCGTCTACACCCCCGAGTGGGATCACTCGACGCTGCTCGAACTGCTGATCTGGGCCGCGCCGCTGCTGATCATCATCGCGCTGGGGGCGCTCACCTGGGTCAGCACCCACAAGCTCGATCCGTACCGGCCACTCGAGCGCATCGACGCGAAACGCGAGATACCGCCCGACACCCGGCCGCTCACCGTGCAAGTGGTGGCGATGGACTGGAAGTGGCTGTTCTTCTACCCCGATCAGGGCATTGCGACGGTCAATGAACTGGCCGCGCCTGTCGACAGACCGATTCGCTTCGAGATCACGTCGACGACGATGATGAATTCGTTCTTCGTGCCTGCGCTGGCCGGTCAGATCTACGCCATGCCGGGCATGGAAACGAAGCTGCATGCGGTCATCAACAAGCCCGGCGTATACGACGGCTTCTCCGCGAACTACAGCGGGGCCGGCTTCTCGGGCATGCGCTTCAAATTCCACGGCATGACGGCGGACGAATTCGACGCGTGGGTGCGACAGGTCAAGGCCCGCGGCGAGAACCTCTCGCGCGACAAGTACGAGGCGCTCGCGAAACCGAGCGAATGGGTGCCGGTGAAGTACTACGCCGATGTCGCGCCCGATCTCTACGACGCGATCCTGAACCGTTGTGTCCAGCCGGGACAGACCTGTCTGAAGGACATGATGGATCAGCCCAATCACTCGCATGCCAGCCGGGCGCGCTCGCGCAGCACCGACGCCTTGCTCTCCGACGCCATGTGCACCGCACAGAACACCGTGCAGTTCGCGTCGGAGGCCAGACGCGTTCCCGGCACCGCGCTTGCGCAGTGATGGACCACCGCGCCCAACCGTCGACAATGATGCGCCTCGCGCGCGAATGATCCCAGGTTCGAGCTTATGGACATCGTCAAGCTGATCTTCGGCCGCCTCACGCTAGAGGCCATCCCGTACCACGAACCGATCCTGCTCGCGACCTTTGCGGGCGTGGCGATCGGCGGCATCGTGGTAGTGGGCGCCATCACCTATTTCAAGCTGTGGGGCTATCTCTGGCGAGAGTGGTTCACGAGTATCGATCACAAGAAGATCGGCATCATGTATGTGATTCTGGGCATCATCATGTTGCTGCGCGGCTTCGCCGACGCCGCGATGATGCGCATGCAGCAGGCGGTCTCGTTCGGCGACAACATGGGTTATCTGCCGCCACACCACTACGATCAGATCTTCACCGCGCACGGCGTGATCATGATCTTCTTCGTGGCGATGCCGCTGGTCACCGGGCTCATGAACTTCGTGGTGCCGTTGCAGATCGGTGCGCGCGACGTGGCCTTCCCGTTCCTCAACAACTTCAGCTTCTGGATGACGACGAGCGGCGCGGTGCTCGTGATGATGTCGCTCTTCGTCGGCGAATTCGCACGCACCGGCTGGCTGGCTTACCCGCCGCTCTCGGGCATTCTGCAAAGCCCGGACGTGGGCGTCGACTACTACATATGGGCGTTGCAGATCGCGGGGGTGGGCACCTTGCTCTCCGGGATCAACCTGCTCGTGACCATCGTGAAGATGCGTGCACCGGGCATGACGATGATGCGCATGCCGGTGTTCACGTGGACCTCGCTGTGCACCAACGTGCTGATCGTCGCCGCGTTCCCGGTGCTCACCGCCGTGCTCGCACTGCTCGCGCTCGATCGCTACGCCGGCACCAACTTCTTTACGAACGATCTCGGCGGCAACGCCATGATGTACGTGAACCTCATCTGGATCTGGGGCCACCCGGAGGTCTACATTCTCGTGCTGCCGGTGTTCGGCGTGTTCTCGGAAGTCGTCGCCACGTTCTCCGGCAAGCGGCTCTTCGGTTACGCGTCGATGGTCTACGCCACGGTCGTGATTACGGTGCTGTCGTACCTCGTGTGGCTGCACCACTTCTTCACGATGGGCTCGGGCGCCAGTGTGAACTCGTTCTTCGGGATCACGACGATGATCATCTCGATACCGACCGGGGCGAAGATATTCAACTGGCTGTTCACGATGTATCGCGGTCGGATCCACTTCGAAGTGCCCATGCTCTGGACGATCGGTTTCATGGTGACGTTCGTGATCGGCGGCATGACCGGCGTGCTGCTCGCCGTGCCGCCCGCCGACTTCTCGCTGCACAACGGTCTGTTCCTGATCGCCCACTTCCACAACGTGATCATCGGCGGGGTCGTGTTTGGCGTGTTCGCTGCCATCACCTACTGGTTCCCGAAAGCGTTCGGCTACAAGCTCGATCCGTTCTGGGGCAAGTGCTCGTTCTGGTTCTGGTTCATCGGCTTCTACGTCGCCTTCATGCCGCTCTACCTGCTGGGCCTGATGGGTGTGACGCGCCGCGTGAGCCACTTCGACGATATGTCGCTCCAGATCTGGTTCCAGGTCGCCGCCGTGGGGGCGCTGCTCATCGCCATCGGCATCGGCTGCTTCATCATCCAGCTCGTGGTGAGCTTCATACGCCGCGATCAGTTGCGCGACGACACGGGCGATCCATGGGGCGGACGCACGCTGGAATGGTCCACGTCGTCGCCGCCGCCGGTCTACAACTTCGCCTTCACGCCGCTCATCCATGACAACGACGCGTGGTGGCAGATGAAGCAGCATGGCTTCAAGCGTCCGGAAGATGGCTTCATCCCGATTCACATGCCGAAGAACACCGGCGCGGGCATCATCCTCGCGGGTCTGGCGACGGTGTGCGGCTTCGGGCTCATCTGGCACATGTGGCTGGTGGTGATCGTGGCATTCGTCTCGCTGCTGGCGGTGGCGATCGGCCACACGTTCAACTATCACCGCGACTACTACATCCCGGCCGATCAGGTCGAACACACGGAGGCAGCGCGCACGCGACTGCTCGCCCAGCATGTCTGAGACGACCGCACCCTTCCCGGCAGGCGACGCCCCGCTCGGCGGCGGCGCCCATGCCGCTCACACGCCGGCGCCCCCGGGCGACGCGAGCCTGAAGTTCATGATGTCGACCGACTACCACCCGCCGGGTGGCACGTTGCTCGGCTTCTGGATCTATCTGATGAGCGACTGTCTCGTCTTCGCCTGTCTGTTCGCGGCGTATGGCGTGCTCGGTCGCAATTACGCCGGCGGACCGACCGGGGCGGAGTTGTTCGATCTGCCGCTCGTCGCGCTGAACACCACGTTCCTGCTGCTCTCCTCCATCACGTACGGTTTCGCGATGCTGGAGATGCAAAAGCGCCGCCAGAGTGCGGTGACCGCCTGGCTGATCGTGACCGGCCTGCTCGGTGCCGCGTTTCTCTCGCTGGAACTGTATGAGTTCGGGCACCTGATTCATGAAGGCGCCGGGCCGTGGCGCAGCGCGTTCCTGTCGTCGTTCTTCACGCTGGTGGGCACGCACGGACTGCACGTCACGTTCGGCATCGTCTGGCTGATCACGCTGCTGGTGCAGATCGGCAAGCACGGCCTCACCGCGCCGAATCGCCGTCGTCTGATGTGTCTGTCGATGTTCTGGCACTTTCTCGACGTCGTGTGGATCGGCGTCTTCACGTTCGTCTATCTGATGGGAGTGCTGCCGTGAGCACCCATGACTCCACCCTGCACGGTGCCGAGGGGCACGACCACGACCATGATCACGATCATGGCGACGAAGGACCGCACAGCACCCTGCGCGGTTACGCGACCGGCTTCATCCTGTCGGTCGTGCTCACCGCGATTCCGTTCTGGTTCGTGATGGGCGGCGTGTTCGAGAAATCCAGCACGACCGCGATCATGATCCTCTTCCTCGCGGCCATTCAGATCGTGGTGCACATGATCTACTTCCTGCACATGAACGCGAAGTCCGAGGGCGGCTGGAACATGCTCTCGCTGATCTTCACGATCGTGCTGGTCGTCATTACGCTCTCGGGCTCGCTCTGGGTGATGTATCACCTGAACCAAAACATGATGCCGGGTATGATGCAGGATACGAAAAACCTCCCTTGAACGGCATTTCCCTTGAGTAGCGATCGACTTCACAACTCGGGGGACGCACAGCGTCCCCCGCGCGCTTCCGGCGCCCCCGCCCAACCCTCCCCCCTCCGGCTGGTCATCCTTGGCGTCATCACGCTGGTGCTCGTGAGCGTGTTTGCCTCGCTCGGCACGTGGCAGTTGCAACGCCGCGCCTGGAAGCTCGACCTGATCGAGCGGGTGAATTCCCGCGTGCATGCGCCGCCATCCGCCGCGCCGACGCGCGCACAATGGCCCGCCGTGAACGCGGAAACCGACGAATATCGCCACGTCTCGCTCACCGGCACCTACCGGTTCGATAAGGACACACTCGTGCAAGCCGTGACCGATCTGGGCGGCGGCTACTGGGTGCTCACACCGTTGCACACGACGGATGGCGGCGACGTACTCGTCAATCGCGGCTTCGTGCCGCCGGGCTGGAAGGAATTGGTGCCGCCCGCCCCCGCTGGCGAAGTCACGGTCACGGGCCTGCTGCGCATGCCTGAGCCGGTCGGTGGCTTCCTGCGCAAGAACGTGCCGTCGGAGAATCTCTGGTATTCGCGCGATGTGAGCGCCATTGCCGCCGCGCGCGGACTCTCGCAGGCCGACGTCGCGCCGTATTTCCTCGATGCCGACGCCAAACCCGGCGCCAGCGACATTGCGAACGCCATCACCAACGATGCCGAAGCCGTCACCAGCCGCGCCCAGTCTCAGGACCGCGATTACCCGGTCGGCGGTCTGACCGTCGTGCAGTTCCCGAACAACCACATGAGCTATCTGCTGACGTGGTACGCGCTGGCGATCATGTCGGCCGTGGCCGGCTGGTTCGTCATCCGGCTCGAAATGCGCAAGCGTTCGGCCTGAAGTTCGGTCTCACGTTCGTTCGACCTCGACGCGAATTCATCCGCCCGCCTGCGCCACCTGCGCCACCTGCGCCATCATGTCGATGGCCAGGGCTATTCGCGTCGCAATCTCCGGCAGCCGCGCTTCTTCCAGCGCGGCGTAGCCAAGCACGAGCGCAGGTGGCATCGCCTGCGCTCGCGTGAACTCCCTGAGCCCCTCCACGAAAACGCCCTGTTCGCGCAACGTCGCGACGAGCGCCGCCTCATCCATCGGCGTCGGCAGCCAGAGTACAAAGTGAAAACCCGCGTGCTCGCCGGTGACGCGACACGGGGTGACCATCCGCGCGCGTAACGTTTCGAGCAGCAGATTGCGACGTCGCAGATAAACGCTGCGCGACGCTCGCAGGTGTCGCGCGAAATCCCCGGCGTCGATATAGCTCGCCAGCGCCATCTGCTCGATGAGGCTGTTCGCTCGGCCCGATGCCGAGCGCAACCCCGCAATCCGCGCGAGCAACGCCGGCGGCGCCAACAGGTACCCGATGCGTAGCGATGGAAACAGCGTCTTGTTGAAGCTGCTGCAATGGATCACGCGGCCGTGCGTGTCGATGGCCTTGAGTGCGGGTAACGGCGCGCTGCCGTAACTGAACTCGCTGTCGTAATCGTCCTCGACGATCCACACGTTGCGTGCGGCAGCCCACTCCAGCAACTGCATGCGACGGTTGATCGACATCGTCGTGCCGAGCGGTGCCTGATGGGCCGGCGTGACGTAGGCGATGCCAGAGCGACCTTCACCCGCACGGTCCGCCGCTTCCACGACGAAGCCCTCGTCATCGACCGGCACACTCACGCAACGCGGCAACGGCGCGCGGATCAGCGACGACAGATTCTTGTAGCCGGGATCTTCGAGATAGAACGCGGTGGCGTCGTCGGCCAGCACTTCCGTCACGAGATCGATGGCGTGGCGGATACCCGTCGTCACAACGATCTCGGCGGCCTCGCAAGCAATGCCGCGTGTCATGCGCACATAGCGGGCGATGCTCTCGCGCAGCGGCAGGTAACCGCGCGGATCGGTGTCGGCGAGCAGTTCCGGCGTCACCGTGCGCAGCGCGCGATTCATGTGCTTGCGCCATACCGGTAGCGAGAACAGCGCGGCATCGGGCGAGCGCCCGGTCTTCGAAGCGAGCGACGCCGCATTTTCGGGTAACGGTTCAGGCGGGGCGACGGACGGGTTCATCCGATCCGTGGACGCCCCCGCGCCCGGCAGGTCCGCGACGACTTCCGTCCCCGCCCCCACACGACTCGCCACATAGCCTTCGAGCGTCAATTGCTCGAAAGCGAGTTCGACGATCCCCCGCGACACGCCCCAGCGCTCGGCCAGCGTGCGCGTGGACGGCAGACGGTCACCGCGCCGCAATGCGCCCGACACGATGCGCTCGCGCACACAGCGATACACCCACGCCTGACGCGTCTCCTTCTCATGACGGTCGGAGAGCGGCAGTTCGAGCGACTGGCTTACGTGACGTCGGCGCATAGGGCGATGGATTCGGGAGCGAGCGTGGTGGAGACAAAAGATGACGTAGGCATCTTGTCGGCAACCGGGCTCATTCATAGTGGCCCAATCAAACACCCGACAAATGGCGCTTCGAATTATACAAGTTAGGCCTTATCCTTGATGCCATGACATTCGTTCCGCAGGTTGCAACGCGAACGGACGTCCCCCCAAGCCAAAACAATCAGTGGAGAAATTCGATGGAGTTGACGGAGCTGGCTCGACGCGAAGCGGTCGGAGCAAAGTACAGCGTCGAGGCCATGAAGCGGGCGCAGGCCCTCACATGGGAAGCGACCGAAAAAATCGCCGCCATCATCAAGCCCGGCATGCGTGAGTCGGAAGCCATTGCGGCCGGCAAGGCGCTGCTCGGCACGCTCGGCATGGACCGCATCTGGCATCCGGTGTTGATCCGCTTCGGCGAAAACACGTTGCGCACCTTCAGCGAACGCAGCGATAACGATCCGGTGCTCGGCGACGACGACATCTATTTCATCGATATCGGCGTGGTGTTCGGGGCCCATGAAGGCGACTGCGGCTTCACCCGCACGACCGGCACCGATGCCGAGATGCAGCGCTGTGCCGACGATGCCAAGCGCCTGTTCGACATCGTGCACGCTCACTGGCGCGCCGAAGGCGTGACCGGGCAAGCGTTGTACGAGTTCGCGAAGACGCAGGCCGAAGCGATGGGCTGGGTCCTCAACCTCGACATCAAGGGCCATCGCGTGAGCGACTTCCCGCACGCCATCCACAAGGGCGGCAGGCTGGCCGATCTGGACGGCACGCCCAACAGCGGCCTCTGGATTCTCGAGATCCAGATCGCCCATCCGACGCGTGCCTTCGGCGCCTTCTACGAAGACCTGCTGATCTGATGCTCGTGTGATGCTTATCGGATGATGCCGGCGACGCGCCGCGAGAGCGGCGCGGCCGGGATTGAATGGGCCGCCTCGACGAAGACCAAGAAATACTCAACAAATACTCAACACGCAGTTCAATCTGGCTCAATCCGCCATTCGCTGCTCAAGATTTGAGCGCGATCCTCGCTGTCGTCACGCCATGCTCGCCATAACACTACGCACGTCACAACGTAGTGATAACGCAACATCATCGGGCGGTTTCCGAACTTTTCCTGCTGTTTCGCCTCGCGATCCTCACCGTTTCGACGGACAAATCCCCTCCGGCATCTGACCCCAAATCACGTCGAGCGCACGTCATTGAAGGCTTGCGCGCAGTTTTGCCAATTGTCCAGAGCCACCCGGTCGCGTGTCGTGGCCCGTCGCCCGGACTTTTGGCACATCTTTCCCCAATTACCCGTTATGCGTTAACGTTCGATGGTCGACGGATATTTCCCAATGTACGACACACCGGCAGCGGAGACGTCATCCCGGCGCTGTGCCACTCGCTCAGGCACGTGCACGAGGGTGAGCTGCCCGTCGTGCGTCCGTCGAATGTGGAGTTGAAGTCCTCCGCAGTTGAAGTCCCTTTCTATCTCGCTTACGACAAGAACCACAGAAAGACGATGAAAAACCCAACCTTCACCAAAGCTCTCCTGGCCACGGCGCTGGCCGGTGCGCTGTTCAACGTTCACGCGGCATCGCAGGCTCCGGTCGGCGCAGAGAACGGCATGGTCGTGACGGCCCAGCACCTCGCGTCGAAAGTCGGCGTCGATGTGCTCAAGGCCGGCGGGAATGCCGTCGACGCAGCCGTTGCCGTGGGCTACGCACTCGCCGTGGTGTACCCGGCAGCGGGCAACATCGGCGGCGGCGGCTTCATGACGATCCAGCTCGCCGACGGCCGCAAGACCTTCCTCGACTTCCGTGAAAAGGCCCCGCTCGCCGCGACGGCTAACATGTACCTCGACAAGGACGGCAACGTCATCAAGGGCGCCTCCACCACCGGCTATCTGGCCGTGGGCGTGCCGGGCACCGTTTCGGGCATGGAATACGCGCGCAGCAAGTACGGCACGAAGACGCGTCAGCAACTGCTCGCGCCGGCCATCACGCTGGCCGACAAGGGCTTCGTGCTGGATCAGGGCGACGTCGACATGCTGTGGACGTCCACCAAGGATTTCGAGAAGGACCGCGCCAACTCGGGCGCCATCTTCCTGAACAAGGGACAGCCGTTCCAGCCGGGCGAGCGCCTGGTGCAGAAGGACCTCGCGCGCACGCTCAAGCTGGTCAGCGCGAAGGGCCCCGACGGCTTCTACAAGGGTGAAGTCGCCGACAAGCTGGTGGCATCGATGAAGGCCGGTGGCGGCATCATCACGCAGGCCGATCTCGACCAGTACCAGACGCGTGAACTCGCGCCGGTCGAATGCGACTACCGCGGCTATCACGTGGTGTCGGCACCGCCCCCGAGCTCGGGCGGCGTGGTGATCTGCGAGATCATGAACATTCTCGAAGGCTACCCGATGAAGGAGCTGGGCTATCACTCGGCTCAGGGCGTGCACTACACCATCGAAGCGATGCGTCATGCTTACGTCGACCGCAACAGCTATCTGGGTGACCCGGACTTCGTGAAGAACCCGATCGCGCAGTTGCTCGACAAGAACTACGCCGCCAAGATTCGCGCCGCGATCCAGCCGCAGAAGGCCGGTATCTCGCAGGAGATCAAGCCGGGTGTGCCGCCGCATGAAGGCAGCAACACCACGCACTACTCCATCATCGACAAAGACGGCAACGCCGTGTCGGTCACCTACACGCTCAACGACTGGTTCGGCGCCAAGGTCATGGCCAACGGTACGGGCGTGCTGCTCAACGACGAAATGGACGACTTCACCGCCAAGGTGGGCGTGCCGAACCTGTACGGTCTGATCCAGGGTGAAGCGAACGCCATCGGGCCGGGCCGCCGCCCGCTGTCGTCGATGAGCCCGACCATCGTCACGAAGGATGGCAAGCCGGTCATGGTCGTGGGTACGCCGGGTGGTAGCCGCATCATTACGGCCACGCTGCTGACGATGCTCAACATGATCGACTACGGCATGAACCTGCAAGAAGCGGTCGATGCGCCGCGCTTCCACCAGCAGTGGATGCCGGAAGCGACCAACATCGAGCCGTTCGCCCTCAGCCCGGATACGCAGAAGATTCTGGAAAGCTGGGGCCAGAAGTTCGCAGGTCCGCAACCGGCGAACCACATTGCAGCGATTCTCGTGGGCGCCCCGTCGCTCGGCGGCAAGCCGATCGGCAAGAACCGTTTCTACGGCGCGAACGATCCGCGTCGTAACACGGGTCTCGCACTCGGGTACTGATGCACGATCCGGTCCGGACATCGTCCGGATCGTCGGCGATGTAAGTGATCGCCAATGAAACGGGGCCGCAATCGCGGCCCCGTTTTTTGTGTCCTCGAATCTTCGGTGCTTCGTCTCAGCGACGATGATCGACGCGACGTGCCAGTCGTTCGCCCGCGAACTGCACCAGTGTGACCAGCGCCACGAGAATGACGATCACGTTGAACATGACGCTGGTCTCGTAGCGCTCGTAGCCGTAGCGCACCGCAAGATCGCCGAGTCCGCCCGCACCCACCGCGCCCGCCATCGCCGACGCACCGACCATCGCAATCACCGTCACCGTCGCACCGCCCAGAATGGCGGGCAAGGCTTCCGGCAACAGCACGTGCCGAATGATGTGCCACCGACGGCAGCCCATCGCGCGGGCCGCTTCGATCAGGCCCGGGTCGATCTCGCGCAGACCGACCTGCGTCACGCGCGCGAAGAACGGGATGAGATGCACGGCGAGCGGCACCACGGCGGCCCACGTCCCCATCGTCGTGCCGACGATCCAGCGGGTGACCGGCAGCAACGCCACCAACAGAATGATGAACGGCACCGCGCGAAACAGGTTCACGACGACCGACAGTGCACGATTGAAGCGGGGGCGAGGCGCCAGCCCGCCGGGTGCCGTGACGACCAGCACGACGGCGAGCAGCATGCCGAGCGCGAAGACGATGGCGCAGGCGCTCGTGACCATCAACAAGGTTTCGCCGAGCGCGCGCAGATATTTGTCGAGCATGGAATGTCCAGAAAGATCAGACGGCGTGCGCCTGCCGAGTCGTCGGCGCGCGTTGCGAGAGACGACCCTGCCACGCATGTTGCAGCGGACGCAGCAACGCTCGCGTGGCCTCGGCGAGCGGATTGTCGAAGACTTCGTCGACCGGGCCGAGTTCGGCGATGCGTCCCTGATCGAGCACCAGTACGCGGTCGCAAGCCTGATGGATGACACCCATGTCATGCGTGATGAGCACGACCGTCAACCCGAATTCGCGCTGCACGTCGCCGAGCAGAGCAAGGATCGCGTCGGTCGTCTCCGGATCCAGCGCGGACGTGGCTTCGTCGCACAGCAGGATTTCAGGGCGATGCACGAGGGCGCGAGCAATGCCCACGCGCTGCTTCTGCCCGCCCGAGAGCATGGCGGGATAGGCGTCTGCCTTCCCCGAGAGACCGACGAGCGAGAGCAGTTCGTTCACGCGCGGCGCGATCTGCGATTTCGGTACGCCCGCTACCCGCAACGGCAACGCGACGTTCTCGAAGACGGTCTTCGCGGACAACAGATTGAAGTGCTGAAAGATCATGCCCACACGACGACGCAGGCCGACCAGCGCCTCGTCGTCGAGCGATGCGATGTCCACGCCATCCACCTTGATGTGCCCCGCGCTCGGCAACTCCAGTGCGTTGATCGTGCGCAGCAGCGTGGACTTGCCCGCACCGCTGCGCCCGATGATGCCGAAGCTCTCGCCGCGTTGCACCGCGAAGGAGATGTCTTGCAGCGCGGCGCTCGATGCCCCCGGATAGACCTTGCCGAGTCCGTCGAAGGTAATGTGCGCGACCTCGCGTGCGGCTGCCGTAGGCAGACGGGTGACGGGGGCTGCGCCGGCGTTTCGTGTCGTCATCGTCCGCTCCTCACAGGTGACGGGTGATAGGTCGTAGGTTCATGCGCTCAGGTCAGAACGCCGGCACCACCGAGCCCTGATACTTCGTCTCGATGAACTTGCGCACTTCTTCAGACTGATAGGCCTTGACCAGCGGCGCGACCCATGGAGCGTTCTTGTCCTTCTCGCGCACGGCGATGATGTTCACGTACGGATTGTTCTCGCGCTTCTCCACCGCGATGCCGTCGCGCGTGGCGATCAGGCCCGCCTGATACGCGAAGCTGTTGACGATGGCCGACGCGTCGACATCCGGCAACGAGCGTGCGAGCACGACCGACGCGCTTTCGATGAACTGGAGCTTGCGGGGATTCGCCGTCACGTCGGAGAGCGTGGCCGTGCCGGTGTACGGATCGAAGCCATCGCGCAGTTTGATCAGGCCATGATCGCGCAGGATCACGAGCGCGCGCGTCTGGTTGCTCGGGTCGTTCGGCAAGCCGATCTTCGCGCCTTCGGGCAGCGACTCGAGCGACTTGTATTTCTTCGAATAGAAAGCGATCGGCGAGATCAGCGTGTCGCCGACCGACACCAGCTTGTAGCCGCGCTGCTTGATCTGATCGCGCAGGAACGGAATGTGCTGGAACGAGTTGGCGTCGAGATCGCCGTTGTTGAGCGCTTCGTTCGGGCTGGCCGTGCCGCTCACGACGATGGGTTCGACGTTCAGGCCACGCGATTTCGCGACTTTCGTGACCACTTCCCAGATTTCCTCGTCGACGCCGCCACGCACACCGACCTTGAGCGGCTTGTCGGCCGCGTGGGCGGCCATCGTCCCCAGCGACCCCACCGTGCCGATGGCGAATGCGATCGAGAGACTGCCGAGCAGACGAAACAATTGGCGGCGTTGCATGAAAACTCCCCTTGATGTTGGTATCGGTAACGCCGGTTGAGGCGAACGCACAGTCTAGGAAGCGACGCCCGGGAGCGTCCAATAACCAATTGCGTAAAGCTAATGGGTCGCCGTGCGAAGAGCATTCGTACGCCGAAGGTTCTGCACATGTAACTTTTTGTAATACGCGATCGAGAAAGTCAGGAACTCCTCGCTGACGCGTCGTCCAACAGGTTTCCCCGTGAATTGCGTCCGTGCTTTGTGTGGCGATGTCTGCCGCGCAGCGCGGCTCTTTTGCCGACGCGAGTCACCCGCCCACCGCTTGTCTCTACGGAACCGCGCGAAGATGTCCGCCTTGTGGTACCCGCTGCTCAGCCCGTCCCTGCCCCGCCTTTACCGCATGTCGCCTCGCGCCATTGCCCTCGCCCGTCTGGTGATGTTCGGCGTCATTTTGCTGATTGCGGGGCTGCCGGTGAGCGACGCCCTCGCTGCCACTGCGCATCAGACCAGTACCGGCAAACGCCGCCACGACGTCGTCAAGAAGAAAAAGCCCGTGGCAAAGAAGGCCAAGGCAGCCCCGCAGCGCAAGGCGACGGCAAGCGCCTCGCGCAAGCGTGCGGCGAGTCATTCGGTGAAATCGCGGGCCGCGCGAGGCGCGAAGAAGGCTGTGCCGCCGCGTCATGCCAAAGCAGCGAGATCGACAGCTCAACGGGCGCCGACGGCGACCCAACGCAAGGCAGCGGCCAAGGCGGCGGTCGTTGCGGGCGCCGGGAGTGTGGCGGCTGGAGCGCCAGGGGCGGCCACGGCTACGACCAGCACGGCGCCCGCTTCTGCACAAGTGAGCACCGACGCCAAGCCGCGTCTGCTCGCGCGATGCGGCTTCACGCCAGCGTCGCGCAAGCGCCTGTTCTCGAAGGCCGTCTATATCGTCGACGAGAAGACCCACACGCCACTGTTCGCGCTCAACGCAGATCAGGTGCGCCCCATCGCGTCGCTCTCGAAACTCATGACGGCGGTCGTCTGGCTCGATAGCGGCCCGGCAATGCGTGCGCCGCTGAGCGTCACCCGCGCAGATCTCGACACGCTCAAGTTCACGCATTCGCGTCTGGCGGTGGGATCGACACTCTCGCGTGCCGACATGCTGCACATCTCGCTGATGGCCTCCGAGAATCGCGCGGCGGCAGCGCTGAGCCGCGACTATCCGGGCGGACGTCCCGCGTTTATCTCGGCGATGAATGCCAAGGCGCGCCTGCTCAACATGCCGAATACACGCTTCGAGAATTCCACAGGGCTGTCGCCGCGAAACGTGTCGACGGCGCGCGAACTGGCGCGACTGGTGCGCGCGTCGAACGGATATCCGCTCATTCGCCGCTACTCGATTGATAACCAGCAGCTCGTGCCTACGGGCAAAGGACAGTTGCAGTACGTCAATACGAATCGACTGGTGCGCTACGGGAAGGTCCACGCGAGCGTGCAGAAAACCGGCTTCATCAACGAGTCGGGACACAACATGGTGATGCGCGTGATGGTGCACAAGACGCGTCCCGTCATCGTGACCATGCTCGGTAGCGATACCCCCGAAGGCTCACGACTGGACGGTGTGCGTATCGCACACTGGCTGTCGTGTTCCTTGCGGTAGGTGCTGTGTAGGGATGAAGACGACCGGTTAGCGCTTGCGTGCGTGCCAGCGTCCCCAGATAGCAGTGACGAGCAGCAGCAATGCCCCGGTGCCGATCACGGCGTCGAAGCCTTGATTGAAGGCCGTGTTGGACAACGTCGTGAGCGCATCAGCCATTCCCGGCGAAAGATGCTCGGCGACGATCTGCGCTTCGTCGAGGCTATCGCGCACGGTGTCGGGCAACGAAGCGACTTGCGGCACATCCATCGCACGGCCGTAGACGAACGTCAGCAAGCTACCCATGAACGTAACGCCGAGCGCGCCACCGAGTTCGTATGACACTTCTTCCACCGACGCGGCCATGCCCGCGCGCTCCGGCGGCGCACTCTGCATGATGGTGTGCGACGCTGCGGTCATCGTCGCCCCGACGCCAAGGCCGAGGATCACCAGCGCGAGTCCCCACAGGACGAACCCGGAATCACGCAGGAAGAGGTAGCCCGCCATGCCGGCGGCAGACATCGTTAGCGAAATCGACAGCAAGCGCGTACTTCCCGTGCGCGGCAGCATACGTCCCGCAATCGGCCCCGCGACGAACGCCGCCAGCGACAACGGCATCCCCGCCAGTCCGGCGGCAAGCGGCGAGTAACCCAGGACCAGTTGCAGACGCTGACTGAACACCAGTTGCATGCCGATCAACGCGGCAGCAGCGATCAGTGCTGCGGCAACGGCGCCGGCGAACACCGGATTGCGGAACAGTCCGAAGTCGAGCAGTGGGTGCTCGCTGCGTTGCTGACGCTTGACGAACGCCCACAGGAAGACGGCGCCGACGAGCACCGCGACGCCGACCGTCGTCCAGTCGGGCGACATCTTGCCCGCGCTCTTGATCGCGTACGTCACGCCGATCAGACCGACCATGAAGAGCAACGAGCCGAGCCAATCCCATGGTTGCGTCGACGTCGCTCCACGATTCGGGATCAGCCACCAGGCCACCGGCAGCGCGATCAGCACGATGGGTACGTTGATCAGAAAGACCGAGCCCCACCAGAAGTGTTCGAGCAGCGCCCCGCCGACGATCGGGCCGAACGCCGCGCCGCCCGAGGCGACCGACGCCCAGATACCGATAGCGAGCGCTTGCTCATGGGGATCGGCAAAGGTCAGGCGAATCAGCGAAAGCGTAGCGGGCATCATCATCGCAGCCCCCACACCGAGGAAGCCGCGCGCGACGATCAACACATTGGCGCTCGGCGCGAAGGCCGCAGCAAGCGATGCAATGCCGAAAACGACGAGGCCGGCGAGAAACAGTTGCTTGTGGCCAAGGCGATCGCCGAGCGTGCCCATGCCGAGCAACAGACCCGATACGACGAGTGCGTAGGCATTGACGATCCACAGCTTGGCGGAGGCCGTCGCTGCGAGATCGTGGGTCAGACGCGGCAGTGCCGTATAGAGCACCGTCATGTCGATCACGATGAGCAGCAGCGCCACCGACACGATAGCCAGTACCCACCAACGACGGGTGTCGCGAGTGTGGGGAACCGGACGTGTTGAGGTATGCAGACTGGACATCGGAAAACTCCTTTGCTTCTTCGCGCCGGTCCGGTTGTCTGCGTGACTTCCGAGCTATCCGGCGCATTCATTTATTTCTAGGGAAAACCCGCATCATCCATCAATAAATCAATTGAGAAAAGTTAGATTCCATCTGGAAAGCAGATGGATGTAGGCAGCATTCTGCGTATGGCGTATGTGAGACGGGGATGAACGAGGTTACGCGGAGATGCACGCTTCATAGGGTCAGATTCGAACGACTGTTCTAGCGCGCGCGTCAAGACTGGCGATACACCACGTGGACGCATACAATCTGCGCCACATTCCCATTGGGCGAAAAATCCCCCCCGATTCGTACATGGCATCTCATCCGACCCGAATTCCCGACGCCGTCTCGCTTCCCGAGCTGACGGTGCGCGGCATGATCCTCGGTGCGCTGATCACCGTAGTGTTCACCGCATCCAACGTATATCTCGGCCTCAAGGTCGGTCTGACGTTTTCGTCCTCGATTCCCGCAGCCGTCATTTCGATGGCCGTATTGCGGGCGCTGCGGGGCGGCAACATCCTCGAGAACAATATGGTGCAGACGCAGGCGTCCGCAGCCGGCACGCTCTCGTCGATCATCTTCGTCTTGCCCGGTTTGCTGATGATCGGGCATTGGCAAGGCTTTCCGTTCGGCCTGACGCTGGCGATCTGTGCGTCGGGTGGCATTCTCGGCGTGCTGTTCACCATTCCGCTGCGACGCGCGATGGTCGTCGACAGCGACCTGCCTTATCCCGAAGGTGTCGCGGCGGCGGAAATTCTGCGCGTCGGCAGTGAGGGGGATGAAGGCACGCCTACGGCCGGCAAGAAGGCCGCGACGGGTAACGAATCCAGTGGCGTGCGGGAGATTGCGTTCGGCGGCGTGGTGTCGGCGCTTTTCGCGTTTGCCACGGCCGGACTGAAGGTGCTCGGCGAAAGCATCACTGCGTGGATTCCTGCGGGTGCCGCTGTCTTTCGTCTCACGACGGGTTTCTCGCTCGCGTTGATCGGTGCCGGCTATCTCATCGGTATCGTGTCCGGGCTGGCGATCCTGCTCGGCGTTGTGTTGACGTGGGGTATCGCGGTGCCGGTGCTCACTTCCATCACGCCGAATCCCGATGGCTTGGCGATTGCCGCGTTCGCCAACGGGCTGTGGCAGCACAAGGTGCGCTTCATCGGCGCCGGCGTGATCGGCGTGGCCGCTGTCTGGACGTTGATTACGTTGGCAAAGCCGATGGTCGATGGCGTGAAGACGTCGTTTGCCGCGTTGGGTAAGTCGCGTGGTGCGCGCGGGGCAGGTGCGCTGGCGCGAACGGAGCAGGATCTGTCGCCGTATTGGGTGATCGGGCTGACGTTGCTGTGTGTGGCCGTCTGGGTCGTGACGTTCGGAGTGTTCCTGGCGGATGCGCCGCTGTCGTTCGGTGCGATCGCGACGTTGGTCATTTGCAGCGTGGTGTTTGCGGTCGTCTTCGGTTTTCTGGTGGCTGCCGCGTGCGGCTACATGGCCGGGTTGGTGGGATCGTCTGCCAGTCCGATTTCGGGCATCGGGATTGTGGCTGTGGTACTCGTCTCGCTGCTGATTCTGAGCGTCAGCCAGGCGAGTGGGTTGCTCGACACGGGCGCGGGAAGCAAGCTGGCGATTGCGTTGGCACTCTTCACGACGGCTGCCGTCATCGCTATCGCGACCATCTCGAACGATAACCTTCAGGATCTGAAGACGGGTTGGCTTGTGGGCGCGACGCCGTGGCGTCAGCAGGTCGCGTTGCTCGTCGGCTGCGTGGTGGGTGCGGCGGTGATTCCGCCGGTGCTCAACCTGCTCTACAACGCTTACGGATTTACGGATGCGTTGCCGCGTCCGGGAATGGATCCGTCGCAAGCATTGTCGGCGCCGCAGGCGATTCTGATGACGGCGATTGCCAAGGGTATCTTCACGCACCAGCTCGACTGGTCGATGCTGGGCATCGGTGCGGTGCTCGGTCTCACGTTGATTGCCATCGATGCGATGTTGGCCAAGCGCGGTGGTGTTGCACGTGTACCGGTCATTGCCGTGGGTATCGGCATCTACTTGCCGCCGACGATCGGTTCGGTGCTGGTGATTGGTGCGTTGCTGGGATGGATTGCACAGCGTGTATTGAAGGCACGTGCGAAGGCGAAGGGTGAGGACTACGGCCCATACGCGGAAGCGGCAGAGCGACGTGGCGTGTTACTGGCATCCGGCCTGATCGTTGGCGAAAGTCTCGTTGGCGTTGCGATGGCGATGGTCGTCGGCTTCACTGGCTCGGACGCCCCTCTCGCGCTTGTCGGCAGCAGCTTCGCCCCGACTTCCGAATGGCTCGCACTGATCGTATTCGTCGGCATCTGCGTAGTCATCGTGCGCAGAGTCTTGGCCACAGCGCGCTAAAGAATTACCGCACCGACGCCCAACGTCGTCGGCTAGCTGCCTAGCTGTTTCAGTTGTTTTTACGAGTCGATACCCGGCAGATTGAGGGCATCGACTCGTATCTCCCCGCCTCTCAGTCACAGGACGATGGCAGCGGTATCCGCAAGTTGGTAGCCCTCTCAACGACGGCGCTGCCCCACAGTCCGTCATCGTCCCAATCCACCGAAAATCACCGTTACCCTGCGGGTCATTATCGACTTGCGGGCTGGCGTCAGTTCAAAGCGCCGAAGCCCCCGCGATCTTTTCAAGCCGCAGTGCTCTTGGGTGCTATCTCTCCGATCGACAGTGGCCGAGGCCACCGGGCGGCCATCCTGACTCCAGGGCAGCATCAGTTCGCAATGCCTTAACCACCGCGATCTCGTCATTGCGATAGTGCTCATGAGTGCATCGCGCTTATCGAAAGTAGCGGCTGACCGTTGAGGCCGATCAGATACAAAGCATCGCAAAAAGTACGGCACTAGCCGCAGGCCACGCTGCGATTAGGTTGGGAGCATTGGAGGGCATTACGTGACGTACACCGAGATAACGGAGCGCGTCGTCTTCTTCCGGACGCCTCGTGGAAATCAGACTAGCCGACACGGGCGCAGCAACGGGATCCGGCAGCCAAAGCCTCGGCTGCCAAATATCGGTGCAAAGCGTGGATGTAACGCGTAGATATAAAGCGTCGGCACAGCTGCGGTATGAATACCAAGACGTCGGTCCCGCGCCGCGGCAGCAAAGCAACAGGAGGGGAATTGAAGAAATCGGCCCGCAGTGGACGCAGTGCATTGGGTAAATGCATCGCCACCGAGGCGCCCGACGGACCTCAGAAGCGGCGATCAACACGAGTTAAACGTGGCGCGCCACTGCGGATGCAAAGCGTGAGGGCAAAGCGAGCGCACAGAGCGAGAGCCCAAAGCAAAAACCCCTTGTAGCTAGTGCTACAAGGGGTTTTTAAGGGGAGCCTGACGATTACCTACTTTCACACGGGTATCCGC
>NZ_MAOS01000030.1:0-113184 GCF_001721285.1 Pandoraea sp. ISTKB | reverse complement strand
TAGGCTCGTAGCTCAGTTGGTTAGAGCACCACCTTGACATGGTGGGGGTCGTTGGTTCGAATCCAATCGAGCCTACCAACGAACAAAAAGCAAAAGGCGTCCGCGTTCTCGCGTGACGCCTTTTGTTTTTTCTGCGACGGATTCGACGGATTCGCCGACCCTTTTGTGTGTCGGTCCCGGTCAGCATCCGGCACCTCCCCCTCAAGTCGCTTTACTCTCCCGTCCGTCGCTTCGTCCTCCTCAATGCCGTTCGCGCACTGACTCGATGAACGCTCGCCGCCATGGGCGACGTCAGCGCATCCGGCAGGTCTACCGGCGTTACAAAACGACACATCCCCAACACCCTCGTAGCACCTGCTACGCGAGGCCGTCGCTAGACTGGCATCAACGGTTCGACGACAAGCTCACACCGACGGCAACGTCCGAAGCGCTACCGAACCCATCCGACTCACCGGCTTCATTGCCACCGCGCGCGTAGTGTCGATGCATCCCGCATCCTGCTGCGAGCGCTCATGGAGGACACCATGAAACGCATTCTGATCATCGCTGCCCTCGGCGCCGCCGCCGCAGTCGCATCGACCGCTGCCTCGGCTCACGTGGACGTCGGCCTCTATCTCGGCGTACCCGCGCCGGTGGTCGCCGCGCCGGTCTATGTCGCGCCGCAGCCGGTGTACGTGGCACCGCAACCGGTGTATCGCGCGCCGCAACCGGTCGTGTACTACGGTCGCGATCGCTGGGACGACTGGCGCGAGCGCCGTTGGGAACACCGTCGCTGGGAAGAACGCCATGATCGCGGCTGGCACCGTGGCTGGTAATCGCCACAGCCTCTACGGCCTGTAGTACCGATTCAGTACCGGATGTCTCACGGCATCCTGATCGAACGAAGAACGAAGCGGCCCGCCGGTTGGCGTCGGCGGGCTTTTTAAGCGGGAAGCGGCGCCGTCGCTTTCCGCGTTCTTTTGTCCGCTTCACGTCAGCTTCACATCCGCTTTACATCCACCTCACACGCCTCGTCCGACGCCTCACGTCATCGCGACATCCCGCAATTCCCGCTTCATCCATTCGACGAAAGCCCGCGTGCGCGACGGCAACAGGCGCGCATGCGGATAGACGATGCTCACCGGCCGAGCCGGCCCTTCGAAGCCCGTCAGCACACGCACCAACCGACCATCGGCCAACGCCCCCGCCACCTGATAGGACAGGAAGCAGCCGTAGCCAACGCCATCGATACACGCCTCGACCGCCGTCATCCCATGACTGATTTCGAGATTGCCGTCGACCGCAACGACCGATTCTCGCCCGCCCTCCCAGAAACGCCACTGACCGTAGCCGCCGCCGTGCGACAGGATGCAGTTCTTGCCGATCAGCTCGCGCGGATGCTTCACGTCCCCCTGCTCGGCGATGCACGACGGACTCGCCACCACCACGCGACGAATCGCGCCGATGCCTTGCGCCACGAGCGTGGAATCCTCCAGCGGTGAGATGCGGATACCGACGTCGATGCCCTCCTCCCACAGATTCACCACGCGATCGTTGAGCATGAGGCGACACTTCACTGCCGGATAGGCGCGAAGGAACCGATACAACGCAGGCGCCACATGCAACTGCCCGAACAGTACCGGCGCAGTGACGACAAGCGTGCCCGTCGGGGCCTCATGACGCGCCGCCAGCCGCGCCTCGGCCTCGTGCAACTCGCTCAGGATCTGACGGCAGGTGTCGAGATACGTCCGCCCCTCTTCGGTGAGCGCGATACGGCGCGTGGTGCGATTGAGCAGGCGCACGTCGAGCGAGGTCTCGAGCGCCGCCAGCGTGCGAACCACGGCGGGGAGAGAGGAATCGAGCGCGCGCGCCGCCGCACTCAGGCTGCCCTGATCGACGATGGCCACGAACGTCTGCATTGCGCGAAGTTTGTCCATGCGGCGCATCATTACTCCGATTTTCGGAGTAGTCAAATCAGGTTGACGCCATTTATCCGGAAATCGGCGAGATGGACAATAGCTTCATCGCGTGACGGTTCTGACGCCAGCATCCGCACGTTCCCAATGTTCTTGCCAACGGAAATGCCCTATGACCCGCCCTGCCGATAGCCATACCCACGTTCCCGCCCGCCCGATTCGCCTGTACCGGTTCGCGCTGTCGGGTCATTGCCATCGCGTCGAGCTGATGCTCCGGCTGCTCGATCTGCCTTACGAGACGGTCGACGTCGATCTCGGTTCCGGTGAACACAAGCAGCCCCCTTACCTCGCCATCAACCCGTTCGGTCAGGTGCCCGCCATCGACGACGACGGCGTGGTGCTCGCCGATTCCAACGCGATCCTCGTCTATCTCGCGAATCGCTACGACGCCACGCACGCGTGGTTGCCGCAGGACGCCGTGGCGGCCGCCCACGTGCAGCGCTGGCTGTCCGTCGCCGCCGGGGATCTCGCCTTTGGTGCCGCCGCCGCGCGCGTGGCCGTGGTGTTCAACCGCGACGTCGACACAACCGCGATGATCGAGCGCGGCGTGCTGCTGCTCACGCGTCTGGAAGCGCATCTGAGCGGGCCGAAGGCAACGGCGTTCGTCACCGCCGCCACGCCGACGATTGCCGATATCTCGCTGTACACGTATCTGGCACACGCCCCGGAAGGCAACGTCTCGCTCCAGCCGTATCCCGCCGTGCGCGCCTGGCTGGCTCGCATCGAAGCGATGCCGCGTTTCGTACCGATGGCCCCCACGGCCTGCGGTCTGAATGCGCTTGCCGCCTGAGCGCAGGTTCGGCCGCCCCCTCCGGCCGGATGTCGCCTGAACTGAAGGAGAGACTCATGAACGCCCCCGCCCCGACACCCCTTCAACTCGAATCGCCGTTCCATGCCGGCGAGATCTACGTGCAGACGCTGGCCGGCTCGCGTGAAGCGATGGCGGAAATCGGCGGGCGCGTGATTCGTCTCGCGATGCCTGATCAGCATCGTCAGTTCTTCGCGCAACTGCCGTTTGTCGTGATGGGTGCGCTCGATGCCGACGCTCAACCGTGGGCCACGTTGCTGAGCGGCACGCCCGGCTTCGCACATTCGCCCGACCCGACGCTGCTGCGCGTGAACGCGTTTGCGCCGCCGACCGATCCGCTTTACGGCGCGGTGCGGCAAGGGGCGTCGGTCGGGTTACTCGGCATCGAGCCGTCGACGCGCCGTCGCAATCGCATGAATGGCACCGTCGAGGAAGTCTATACGCAAGGCTTTACGCTGCGCGTTGCGCAAAGCTTCGGCAATTGCCCGCAGTACATCCGCAAGCGAGAGATCACACCGCAGGAACATGACACGCCGCCCGTGGCCGAGCCGTCGCAGACCTCGCTCGACGACGAAGCCCAGTGGCAGATCGCCAGCGCCGACACGTTCTTCATCGCGACGCATTACGCGGGAGACGGTGCGACGCAACGCAGCGCAGGCACCGACGTCTCGCATCGCGGCGGCAAGCCGGGGTTCGTGCGCGTGGAGGATGCGAACACGCTGGTGTGGCCCGACTTTCGCGGCAACTCGTTCTACAACACGCTCGGCAATCTGCACGTCAATCCGCGCGCGGGGCTGGTGTTCGTCGACTTCACATCGGGCGATTTTCTGCATGTGGCGGGCGATGCCGAGGTGCTCTGGCACGACGAAACCGAAAGCGGGTTCGAAGGCGCGCTGCGACTGGTGCGTCTGCACGTGCGTGAAGTGCGTCGCGTGCGCGGTGCGCTGCCCGCCGCGTGGCGCGACGGCGAGGCGTCGCCGAGCGTCGAGCGCACCGGCGACTGGCCGACCGCCTGAGACTATCGGACGCGCGCTTGCTCGTTCAGAGTCCGCCGTGTAAAGTGTGTCCACGCCCGTCGAGTGACGGGCGTTATTTCTCTTCTCATCGATCCATGACCGCTGAATCGTCCATCCGCCTCGCCGTATCGCCGCCGCAACGCGGTGCGAGCGCACGGCTGCGCGGACGTTTTTCAGCCGTCGCTCCTCCCCCGCCGTCTGGCGTGTCGCCGCCCGCTGTGGTGGTCGTCAGCACCAGCGCCGTAGTGGCCTGACGCCACGTCTGGCGCGCTGGGTGTTCGTCACCCGGCACAACACCTTTTCATCTGAATATCAGTTCTGTCCCGCCTGTCTGCGCGTTGCGTCAGACGCGATGACGTTGCTTTGCACGAATCGGTTCGCCACGATGTCTTGATGCCTTGATGCATCGATGCATGGGCGAGTCGATACGTCGATGTCAGCACGTCGGCGCACGCGCCATGCACGTGGCCGACGCAGCGGCAGCACGAGGCGGACAGACTGCACTGGGGAAGATCGATGCAACTCGATGGTCTCGCGTGGCGCCGGCATGGCGCAACGCTCTTGTTCGTTCTGCTTTGGAGCGGCGGCGCACTGGCCGCCAAATGGGGGCTGACGCATGCGTCGGCGTTTGCCTTTCTCGTGATTCGTCTGGGCGTGGCGCTCGCCGCACTGACGCTCATCGCCCTCACGAGACGCCAATGGTGGCCCGCCGCCGGTACGCGGTGGCAGGTCGCCGGCACGGGCGTATTGCTGATCGGCGGCTACCAGGCTGCGTATCTGCTCGCGCTGGCCAACGGCATCACGCCGGGAGCGCTGGCGACGGTGCTCGGCGTCCAGCCGATTCTGACGCTGGTGGCGCTGGAGCGACGTCACAGTGCGCGCCGTCTGCTGGGTCTTGCCGTCGCGCTCGCCGGGCTGGCGCTCGTCGTCGCGCAGAGTCTGATGTCCGCCCGGCTATCGGCAGCGGGATCGATCTGGGCGCTGAGCGCACTCGCCTGCATGACGCTCGGCACGCTCGCGCAGAAAGGCTCGCGGCAGACACCTCTCGACGTGCTGCCCTTGCAGTACGCCGTGGGGCTGGCGCTGGCGTTGCTCGTCGCACCGACACAGCCGTGGCACATCGATGGCACCGTCGGCTTCTGGCTGCCCCTGCTGTACATGGGGCTGGTGATTTCGGTGGGCGCCACGCTGTTGCTCTACCGGATGATCGCCTCCGGCAATCTCGTGACCGTTACCAGCCTGTTCTATCTGGTGCCCGTCGTCACCGCGCTGCTCGACTGGGGCATCTTCGGCCATCGCCCGACGGCGCTGGCCGTTGCGGGCACCGGCGCGATCCTGCTGGGGCTTCGGTTGGCGCTTCGGTAGTCGGGGACGATCGCGGCAGACGTGGGTGCGGACGTTCGTGGCCCGCGTCTGACGGACCGGAAGACGCAAGCACCGACGACGGGGATATCGCCATCGAGCATGCCGTCGCGCCATCTCGGCTAAGATTGTCGGCTTCCGGGTGACAATGCGGGCAAGAGTCCGTGAGTTGTCACCCGCTTGCCCTCTCACTCTTTCTGACGACGGAAATCGGACCGATGGATCTGCTCGACGACATGCGTATCTTCGTCACAGCCGTAGACGCCATGAGCTTTACCGGCGCGGCAGCAAAGCTCGGGCTGTCGAAGCAGTTCGTGAGCCGTCGCATCTCCTCGCTGGAGCAGTCGCTCGGCGCTCGCCTGCTGCTGCGCACGACGCGGCGGCTGTCGGTGACCGACCTTGGACGGATCTATTACGAGCGGGCGAAACGCATCATCGACGACGTCGAAGCGGCGAATCTGGCGGTGAGCAGCCAGGGAGAGCGCCCGCGCGGCAATCTGCGGGTCTCCGCGCCGATGTCCTTCGGCACGATGTTCCTCGGCTCGGTGATCCCCTCGTTTCTCACGACGTATCCGGACGTCACGATCGAGCTGGAACTGAACGACCGTACCGTCGACATCATCGGCGAAGGCTACGACGTGGCGGTGCGCATCGGCGCGCTGGCCGATTCGTCGCTGATCGCCAGAACGGTCGCGCCCATGCGGATGGTCACCTGCGCCAGCCCGCGCTATCTGGACGCCCACGGCGCGCCGCAAACCCCGGAAGACCTGCGCGATCACGCGCTGCTGCCCTACGGCCATAGCCAGCGGGTGAACTGGCATTACGCGCGCGACGGGCATCCACTGGAAATTCCTGTGTCCGGGCGTCTTCGCGTGAACAACGGCGAACTGGCGCGCGACGCCGCCGTGGCGGGACTGGGCTTGACCTGGCTGCCGGTGTTCATCGTTGCGCCGGCCTTGCTGGGCGGGCGTCTCGTGACGGTGCTCGACGACTTCGAACCCACGCCGTCGTCCATTTATGTCGTCTACCCGCAGCATCGTCAGGCATCGCTCGTGATCCGGGCGTTTTCAGACTTCCTGGCGTCTGCATGCAGCGTGGCCGGCACGCAGTGGTGAGCGGCCGGAACGCGACGCCACGCGACGCAAGGATGACATCGCTGGAACGCAATCTCGGTGCGCGGGAAAAGCGCCGGGAAGCCGGACAAAGGGGCACGAAACGGTACGAATCGCCCATCAGACTTGACCATCCCTAGTCCGGACGGGGATACTTGACAGGTTAAAAACCCAGCTTTTTCACGCCGATGACCACGATTCTGCAACACATCCCCACGGGACAACGGGTCGGCATCGCCTTTTCGGGCGGTCTCGACACCAGCGCTGCGCTGCTTTGGATGCGCCAAAAGGGCGCGATTCCCTACGCTTACACGGCCAATCTGGGTCAGCCGGACGAACCTGATTACGAAGACATCCCGCGCCGTGCGATGGGTTACGGCGCCGAGAACGCCCGCCTGATCGACTGCCGTGCGCAACTCGTGGCCGAAGGCATCGCCGCCCTGCAATCGGGCGCGTTCCACATCTCGACCGCCGGCGTCACGTATTTCAACACCACGCCGATCGGCCGCGCCGTTACGGGCACGATGCTCGTGGCCGCCATGAAGGAAGATGGCGTCAACATCTGGGGTGATGGCAGCACGTACAAGGGCAATGACATCGAGCGTTTCTATCGCTACGGTCTCTTGACCAACCCGGGTCTGCAAATCTACAAGCCGTGGCTGGACCAGACGTTCATCGACGAACTCGGTGGTCGTAAGGAAATGTCGGAATTCCTGATCGCCAACGGTTTCGACTACAAGATGTCGGTCGAGAAGGCCTATTCGACGGACTCGAACATGCTCGGCGCCACGCACGAAGCCAAGGATCTCGAGCACCTGAATTCGGGCATCAAGATCGTGCAGCCGATCATGGGCGTGCCGTTCTGGCGCGACGATTGCGCGATCAAGGCCGAGGAAGTCACGGTTCGCTTCGAAGAAGGCCAGCCGGTGGCGCTGAACGGTAAGACGTTCGCCAACGCTGTCGAATTGTTCGAAGAAGCCAACCGCATCGGTGGCCGTCATGGTCTGGGCATGAGCGACCAGATCGAGAACCGCATCATCGAAGCGAAGAGCCGCGGCATCTACGAAGCCCCGGGCCTCGCGCTGCTGTTCATCGCCTATGAACGCCTCGTGACGGGCATTCACAACGAAGACACCATCGAGCAATATCGCGAGAACGGCCGTCGTCTGGGCCGTCTGCTGTATCAGGGCCGTTGGTTCGACCCGCAGGCCATCATGCTGCGTGAGACGGCACAACGCTGGGTGGCGCGCGCCGTCACTGGCGAAGTGACGATCGAACTGCGTCGTGGCAACGACTACTCGCTGCTGAACACGACCTCGCCGAACCTGACGTACAAGCCGGAACGCCTGACGATGGAAAAGGGCGATTCGGTCTTCACGCCGCTCGACCGTATCGGCCAGCTCACGATGCGCACGCTCGACATCGTCGACACGCGCGAGAAGCTGATGACGTATGCGAAGGCGGGTCTGCTGACGTCGACGGGCGACGACGCCCTGCCGCAGCTCGAAGGCAAGAAGGACTAAGTTCGACGCGCCGATGTATCGTGCCTCCCGGTGAGGTCGCGATACGTCTGTGTCGTCTGACACAACAGGCGGTGCGCCCCGAAAGGAGCGCACCGCCTTTGTTTTTGGTCTGTCACGGCTGACGCGCTAAGATAGCGACAAAAATAGGCGGCATCCCAAATTAGTTCTAACCCTCCCGCATTCGGGGTGCGTGTCGTCCCCTTGCCGGGACGCGCGCATGCGATGGAGACTCTCGTTGGTACGTCTGATTCTGTTATTGCTTGGCGTGAATTACCTGCGCCGCCGGGCTCGTGCGCTGATCTGGATCGGCGCGATCTTCTTTGCCTTCGGCCTGGCGCTGATCGTCGATGCGCTCGACGGCGTGGTGCATTTCCCGCTCAAGGTCTTCGCGTGGCTGCTGCTGCTCGAAGGTTTGGCGACGCTTGCCATCGCGACCATCGGTGTGGGCGGTCAGCGGCTCGTACGCGGGCTCAAGGGCGGCACGTTCACGGTCGCGGCACTGCTCGTACTCGTCTTCCATCAGTTCAACGGCAACTTCTGGCTGTCGATGCTGTTCGGCACGCTGTTCCTCGCCGACGGCCTGCTGCAATGCGTGGCGGCCTACGTGGTGCGCTACCCGCGCTGGATCTGGGCGATGGTCGGCGGCCTGCTGGAAATCGGCGTGGCGATCTTCTTCTACCAGCCGTATCCCACGCACTACAAGGGCACGCTGCCGTACGCCATCGGACTGGGCCTCGTCTTCACCGGGTGGAACGTGCTCGTGCTCGCCATGCGCGCGCGACGCATGCGTGGCGACTTTCGCGTGGAGCAGATTCTCGGTAGCCCGGAAGACAAGCGCCGCCTGTGGCGCGATCGTCCTCGCGCCCCTCGTTGGGACGGTCCGCCTACGGACGCCGAACCCGCGCTGACGGTGCACGTCTGGACGCCGTCGGGGTCCTCCAAAGCCCCTGCGCGTCGGCATCCGGTGATCGATCGCTACATCGCTGCCGTCGACAAGAATGGCGTGATTTCGACCGGCCACGCCGCGCTCGAGAGCCACGAGGGAGTCTATGTGAGTCTCTACCCCGCGAAGGAAATCGACCGCTCGCCGGATCAGTTCGGGCAGTTGCTGCGCGCCACCCGCGAGAACGACGTGCCCGGCACGTTCCAGCCGGACTACGCGACCGAATCGAAGGCCTGGTGTCCGTCGACGGTCAAGGTTCGCATTCGCAATTACAGTCCGCAACAATTGGCCGCTTTCTGGCAGACATACCAGCGCAACGCCACGTATAACCTCACGCACCGCAACTGTTCGAGCAGTGTGGCCAAGGCACTCGAAGCTGCTATCGAGGGTCGTGTGGGGCAATTGCAGAACGGCGCCGATGCCGGCTGGTGGACGTTCGTCCGGCTGTGGCTCACGCCGGAGCTGTGGGTCGCGGCGCAACTGCGCAAGCGCGCCAAGACGATGGCGTGGACGCCGGGTCTGGTGCTGGACTATGCGCGCGCGGTGAGCATGCTCGTCGATCCGCGTCCGTTCGGCTGGATCACCATGACGTCGCTGGCGCTGCGCCGGATGCGTCGCTCGCGCCGTGCGTGGCGCGAGGCCGAGCAAGCCGCAGCAACGCAGGCACAAGGCGGTCAGGCGTCGCACGGTTGACGAGCCCCGCAGGGTGCAACGACGCGTTTGATCGCGACCGATCGCATCCGGTCGCGCCTGATTGCCCGGGTGCGCGCCCGTCACACGGCGCGAACGACACGGTCGGGGACGCATCGATTCGGCATTATTGAGACTTTCACAGGGAGACGGTGTAACGTCACCCGTATTGGCCACGCAACAGCAGCAGGCATCCGGGCAGTGCGCGAGCGCTGCTCGCCCAAGCGTCACGCATCATCCAATACGAGGACAGTTCAACATGTTCAACCGCCTGTGGCGCTATGTCAGCGCCGCGCTGTTCGCCAGTCTGGTCATCGGCCGTGCCGCACATGCGATTACGCCCGAGGCCGCTCCCGTCACCATTCCGCACGGCGCTATCGTCGAACGGCAGCCGCTCAATCCCGACTACGGACTCGCGGAAGCCGGCGCGCAGTTCAGCATCCGTTACAGCTCCATTGACGGGGTCGGCGGCATCGAAGCCCGTGAGGACACCGGCGCAGTCTTCCTGCCCAAAGGGCCGACGCCGCCGGGTGGCTGGCCGGTCGTCGTCTGGGCGCATGGCACGGTCGGCATCGCCAGCACCTGTGCCCCGTCGCTCAATGTCCGCAGCCCGCGCGACATTCAATATCTCGACACCTGGCTATCGCTCGGCTTCGCCGTGGTGGCGCCGGACTACGCGGGCCTGGGCTCGCAAGGGCTGCATCACTATCTGAATTCGCGGGCCGAAGCGTACAGCGTGCTCGACAGCCTGCTGGCCGCGCGCAGCGTCTTCCCGTTACAGAACCGCGTGGTGCTCATCGGGCAGTCGCAAGGGGCCCACGCCGCGTTCGCCGCCGCGGGATACCAGCCGCAGTACGCACCGGACGTCAAAGTCGTCGCAACGATCCTGACCGGCACACCCTATTTCAACGCGCAAACGTCGGCCAGCAAGCTGTTCTCGGGTCAGCCCGACCCGGGCGCGCCGGACCCGAAGATCCCGTACGCGATGTACATCTTCCTGTCGGCCGCCGACCGCGATCCGTCGCTGAACCCGGCGAAGTACTTCTCGCCTCAGGCGCTGCCGGTCCTCAACGAAGCGCGCACGCTGTGCATCGACACGCTGACCGACCATTCCACCGCCGCCGGGCTGAACGCCGGGAACAGCATGCAGCCGGACATTCAGAAGTTGCTGGACAGTCAGACACCGTCGCTGCGCTATCCGACGCTGCGCATCCAGCATCCGGTGTTCATCGGCATGGGATCGGAAGATATCGACGTGCCGCTCATCATGCAGCAGGCCTTCGCCCGCGACGTCACGAAAGCCGGCACGAAGACGCTCGTGCGCGTCTATCAGGGACTGGATCACGATGCGACGGTCAACCCGTCGCTGCGCGATTCCGTACCGTTCCTGCTGCAACTGATGGCAACGAAGAAGGGTGCACGCGCACAATAACTAGAGGTATGACTCGGATTTCTCCGGGAGGATTCGTTGAACGGTACGGCGACATCGAAAATAACTCATTGATTTTATGATGATTATTTTCCGTTGCACATACGCAACAAGCGGGCACTTACGTAAAAATACATATGGTGCATCGCAACACGTCGTCCTATACTGAACTCGTCTCCTCCATGTCTCCTCCTGATATGGATTAAGCCCGCAACGCGCGGGCTTTCTTTTTTTCTGCGGTCAGTCGATCGCGGCAGCGCACGCATCCGTCGGCGCAGCCAGCACACCCCCAACCCCCGGAATGATCTTCAAGCCGGCCGAAGCCACCCGGCACGGTGCCGCCAGCAATCCACATCCCGCCACCGACGTCACGAACGGCAGAATTGCGAACAGTGCCCACCAGCGGCGCCAGTTGCGCGGCGCAGGTTTCGACATCGACGCGTCGGCGCGGTCGAACACGGTCGACGCGATGGGCTGTTGCGGGTCATGCGCGTCAGTCGTCGCAAAGTGACGGGCGTGCGGGGTCGCGATGGCCTTACGGCTCATCGTAGGATGCGTAGTCATCGGGGGGCGTCCTGAGTCGGGCTAGGTGCCGGAAAACCGGCGGTTCTGGTAAATCGTCAAATCAATCTGTCTGTATGCCGGTGTCCGGCGAAAAACGCTTTCAAATTGCGCTCCTGGCACACCGCCTCTGCCCGATACTTCATTCGGCACATCAGTTCAGCACCTCAATGAAGCACATCAGTTCGGCACAACAATGCCGACGGATTTCGCCAGCGGCACGGGCGAAATGCCCGAGGAGCCGCGGAAGGGTTCGTCGAGATTGACGATCAGCGCGATCACCATGCCGATCGCACCCATGTGCATCGCGACGATCACGTTGCTCTTCCACGAGCCCGGATATCGGCCATTCATCGCCATTGCCGCGAGCATGAACAGCGAGATCACCCACCAGAACACGCCGGGCACCGTCTTCGTCGAATTCTCGAAGCGTCCCTGCCTCGCCTCTTCCAGACGGTCGAGCAATGTGCGAATCGAACTGGCGCTGTCCTCATGTCGGGCGATCACCCGGCGCGTCGCGCCGACGAACGCCGTCAGCGCCGTCTCGGTATCCGGCGAGAGCTCGGGGTCGGCGGTACTCAACGTTTTCCATTCATCGGTCACGGCAGACGCCACATAGCCACGCAGCAATACGCGCGCCGACTTGGCATCGTCGTCGCCAACGGCCTTCAATTCACGATCGAGCCGACGAACCACCGACGCCTCGTGCAGTGCCTGATCGTCGGCATGCCCAAGGTTCGCCCGCACATCCGTCAGCACGTGGGCCAGCACGAACACGATGAAGGCCAGCAGGCTGCCGTGGACCACGTCCGCAACGGAGCCGCGCACTTCGGACGGATCCTTCAACCGGTCGAACAGCGTGACGCGTGCCAGCCAGGCGACGACAACGGCAAGCAATGCCGTGCCAATCGCCATGCAGACGAGCAACAAGCCCATCGGCAACAACGTCATGTGATCCACCACCCGCTGCATTCACGTCTCCCGGATTTCATCGCGATCATGCTTTCCGAAACTTTTCCGACGGTCGAGGCGCAGTGCTCCGCCGCCGATGCGGCGACTATACCTGATGCACGAAAGACGGCAACTTTAGAAAATTTCCGCGCCTCACCGTCGAAACGTGACGAAAGTTTCCCGTGCTTTCCAGGCGCGGCTGCGGGACGTCTGCGGCGCACTGCCGCCACGTGTCCGAGGAATCCCCGAGCCGATGATGTCGGCATGCGCGCGGCGTCAGAGTGGTTTGGTGAGCAGCACCGTCGTCAAACCGCTATCCCACTCTTCGTCGGGATACATGGCGACCTCGGCGTACCCGTGTCGCCCGTAAAAAGCGCGGCTTTGCGTATTGAAGGTGTCGGTCTCGAGGCGCGCCACCCGATGCCCCTGTGCGCGCATTTGCGTTTCGGCGTGCGCCAGCAGCAACGCCCCAATGCCCCGGCGCTGCTGTGATGGCGACACGTGCAGCGCGTCGATGAAGTCGCCGACCGTATGCACCATGCCGATAACGTCCTCATCCGCCCCCTGTGGCGCCGCGACGACGAACTCAGCCCAATGGGCCTGCACGTAAGCACGCGTGCGCTCACCCGAGGTGAACGTTGCGGCAATCTCAGCGCGCAGCATGGGCGCCCACGTCGAGAAATAGGTCCGCATGAGCAGTTGAGTCAGCGCGTCGACGTCCGATGCTCGCCCCTCGCGCAGCACGATCTGCGCTGTCATCTCACGTCCAGGCATTACGAAGTTTCCTCGCCACATCGATATGCACCTTCACGTCGCCGACCGGGCCGCGCGACATCTCGTCCTCGCGCGGTTTCGGGAAGATGTCGTAGAGCGGCAGCATCTTGTCGGAGACGAAGCGACTGCGTGTGCCGTACACATGACGGTCGCCCAAACCGGTTTGCTGGTGCACATAGAACCGCTGCGGCACGACTAACTGCAACGACTCTTTGGCGCGTGTCATCGCCACATAGAGCAGACGTCGCTCCTCCTCGATATCCTCGTCGTCCCCCGTACTCATGTCGGACGGAATACAGCCGTCGACCACATTAAGCACATAGACCGAATGCCACTCCTGCCCCTTCGCGCTGTGGATCGTCGAGAGAATCAGATAATCCTCGTCGAGCAACGGCGGCCCCGATTGCGCGCTGGTCGCATCGGGCGGATCGAGCGTGAGTTCCGTGAGGAACTGCTCGCGCGAGCCGTAGGTATTGGCAATGCGCGCCAGTTGCTCGAGATCAGCCTGACGCACGGCCGCGTCGTCGAAACGCTGTGTGAGCAACGGCGCATACCAGCGCAACGCGAGATCGACGTCGGCCGGCCACGCGAGCCGCGTGTCGCGCAACGTCATATAGACATCGACGAACGCCTTCCACTCCGCAGTCGCGGCTGCCGGTGGCTTGAACGCCGCCAGCACCTGTGCCGGTGTCGCAGATTGCGCCATGGCGTCGAGCAACCGGGTAGCGCTCACCGGGCCGATGCCGGGAATCAACTGCGCGACGCGGAACCCCGACAAGCGGCTCGCCGGGTTATGCGCCCAACGCAAGATCGACAGCATGTCCTTCACGTGCGCGGCTTCGAGAAACTTCAAGCCGCCGAACTTCACGAACGGAATATTGCGACGCGTGAGTTCCAGTTCCAGTGCGGCGCTGTGGCTGCCGGTACGGAACAACACCGCTTGCTGCGTGAGCCGGGTGCCGGTTTCCCGTTGCGCCAGCACTTGATCCGCGACCCAGCGCGCTTGTCCCGAGTCATCGCTGACATTGACGAGCTGCGGCAACCGCGTCGATTGCCGGTCGGTCCACAAAGCCTTGGCGTAACGCTCGCTCGACTCCGCAATAACGGCATTCGAGGCATCCAGAATCGGCTGCGTCGACCGGTAATTGCGCTCCAGCGTGACCACGTGCGCGGGTTCGGCGAACTGGCCGGGAAAATCCAGGATGTTGCGGATCGTGGCGGCGCGAAACGCGTAGATCGACTGCGCGTCGTCGCCCACGACGGTGAGGCCGCGTCCCTGAAGCTTCATCGACAGCAGAATCTGCGCCTGTAGGCGGTTGGTGTCCTGGTACTCGTCGACGAGCACGTGATCGAAGCGGCTATCGAGTTCGCGCGCCAGCGCCGGGGCCGCCATCGTCTCGGCCCAGTACAGCAACAAATCGTCGTAATCGAGTACGTGCTGCGCCTGCTTGGCGTCGACGTAAGCCCCGAAGAGTTGCTTGAGTTGCGCTTCCCACGGGGCACACCACGGGAAATGTTTCGCCAGCACTTCGGCCAGCGGCGCCTGACTGTTCACCACACGCGAATAGATCGACAGACACGTGCCCTTGAGCGGGAAGCGCGACTGTGTGGCGGAGAATCCGAGATCGTGCCGCACCAGCCCGAGCAGATCCTCGGCGTCGCTGCGATCGTGGATGGTGAAGGCTTCCGATAAACCAATGCGCGGCGCGAAATCGCGCAGCAACCGTGCACCGATGGCGTGAAACGTGCCGGCCCACGGTAGCGACGGCGGCTGGGACGACGCCAGCCCCAGCACCTTTTGCAGCACCGCGCCCACGCGTCGCTCCATCTCCCCCGCCGCGCGCCGCGAGAACGTGAGCAACAGAATGCGGTTGGGATCGGCGCCGCGCACGATCAGATTGGCCACCCGATGGGCGAGCGTACTCGTCTTGCCCGAACCTGCCCCCGCGATGACGAGCAACGGCCCGCCCGGCGCGCCGTCGTCGCCCACGCCATAGTCGACCGCTTCGCGCTGGCGGTCATTGAGTTCGGCCCACGGATCGCGGGCGGCGGCGGACGATGGTTCTGACATGCGAGGTGAAAAACGGAGAAGGTACGCTCGAAGAGTACTGTATATTTATACATTATAACGACGGACCCGACGCCCATCGAGCCTTCGCGGAAATTCGGACGAATCACCGTCGTCCCCCTCCCAAGCGTCCAACAGGCAAGCCATTCGCCGACACGATGACGATCCGCACCGGCACCTCCTCCTGGACCGACCCGACGCTCATCGCGTGCGGACGGTTCTACCCGCCGGGCGTCGATACGCCGGAGGCACGGTTGCGCCATTACGCGTCCCAGTTCGATCTGGTGGAAGTCGACAGCAGCTATTACCGTTTGCCGGACGCCGCCGTCGCCTGGCGCTGGACGCAGCGCACACCCCCATCGTTTCGCTTTCACATCAAGGCGTTTCGCGCGTTCACGGGGCATACCACGCCGGCGAGCGCCCTGCCGACGGATATCGCACGGGCCCTGGGATCACGCATCGCCACGGGCGGGTCATCGCGGACACCGGCGACATCGCCGACATCACCGACACAGGACACGCAGATCGCGCCCGGCGATATCCCGGCCGAATTGCGCGACGAACTCTGGCGACGCTATCTCGAAGCCATCGAGCCCCTGCGCCAGAGCGGGCAACTGGCGGCCATCCACTTCCAGTTTTCACCCCGCGTCCGGAACGACCGGGCCGGGCGCGCACTCGTCTTCGAGACGGCAGAACGACTGGACGGCGAGCGGCACGCCATCGAATTCCGCCATCGCAGCTGGTTCGATTCGCCGTCGCGAGAGACGGCCACGCTCGCCATGCTGCGCGAAACGGGTGCGGCGCACACAATCGTCGACAGCCCGACGGGCTTCGACAACACCGTACCTGCCGTGTGGGCTACGACGCGCGACGACCTGTGCGTCGTCCGTCTGCATGGCCGGAACGCGGCAGCGTGGAATCGACGAGGCATCACGGCCTCGTCGGGACGCTTCGTCTACGAATACAGCGCGAGCGAGCTGATCGACATTTCCGCCCGTGTGGCGCGCATTGCCGCCCTCGCCGACGACACGCACGTGCTCTTCAACACCAACCACGAAGATCAGGGCATGAAGAACGCATCGGCGTTCCAGCGCGCCCTCACCGACCTGGCACGCCTTGGACGATAGCGCTATGGGTCCGAAAACTGCCTGACGTCAGACGCGGGGCAGGCTGTCGCTCGGATTGACAGCGGCCGTGTCCTTGGACGCGACGCCCGTACGCAGCATCCTGCGCCACGCAGGCACATCCGCAAGCCGCGTGCCTTCAGGTACCGGGCCATGTTTGCTGTGCCCGACCCGTTGCGCACGATAGATCCCCGTGTGTCCCGAGCAGAGATACGCCAGTACGCAGGCGAGGGCCGCATATCCACCGATCTGCGGACCGAAGATTTCGATGGCCATCAATGTCGACGCGATCGGCGTATTGGCAGCCCCCGCGAAGACGGCAACGAAACCGATGCCCGCCAGAATCGGTGCGGGCAGTGCCAGCACGTGAGACAGCGCGTTGCCCATCGTCGCGCCGATGTAAAACAACGGGGTGACTTCGCCGCCCTTGAATCCGGTGCCCAGCGTCACGACAGTGAAGACGAGCTTGCCGAGAAAGTCGTACCACGGCAGCGACGTATGGAATGCGTCGACGATGGTCGGAATGCCGAGCCCCAGATACTGCGGCGTGCCCAGCACCGTGACGGCAATCGCCACCGCCAGACCGCCCAGCAGCGGACGCAGCGGTGCGTAGGCCACACGACGCTTCATGAAAGCGGACGTCGCGTGGGTCGCCTGCGCGAAAGCCATGCCGACCAGTCCGCAAAGCACGCCGGCCGCCGCCGCGCTGAACGCCCCCGAAAGGGTCATCGATGCGCCGAATGCCGAGGGGGCAATCGTATAGACGGTGTGATGCACGCCCCAGGCATGCGTGACGGCGTCGCCCACGAGTGCGGCGACGAGACAGGGCAGCAAGGCGTCATAGCGCAAGCGGCCGATCGCCAGCACCTCCAGCCCGAAAATAGCGCCCGCGAGCGGCGTGCCGAACACCGAGGCGAAGCCCGCCGCGATCCCCGACATCAGCAGCACGCGACGCTGCTCGCCGGACAACCGGAAAACATGGGTGAGCTGATCGGCCAGCGCGCCGCCCATCTGGACGGCGGTGCCTTCGCGTCCGGCGGAGCCGCCGAACAGATGCGTCATGACCGTACCGAACAGCACGAGCGGCGCCATGCGCAACGGCACTACCCGCCGGGGATCGTGGATTTCGTCGATCAGCAGATTGTTGCCCGCCTCGACGCTCGCGCCGAGCCGAAGGTAGAGCCAGCCGACGGCGAAGCCCCCGAGCGGCAGCCCCCAGAGCAGCCAGGGATGGGCGAGGCGCGTGTCGGTCGCGAGATCCAGGGCGACGAGAAACAGCGCGGAAGCACTACCGGCCATCACCCCGACGAGCGCGGCCAGCAAGCTGGCGTGGGCGGCACGCGGGATGACACCGAACAGGTCACGCAATGGAGAGTCGTGGAACATCTTCATGGTTGCAAACATCGTGAATCGCGGCGTACGACGCCGTCGACAACATGCCTGAACGCGACAGAAAGGGGAAACGCGGGGTGACTTCGTGGGGAACGAGAAAATCGCCCGTCCGCATAGCCCGCAACCTCCCGGCACGCCAGGATCTTGCAGGCATCATCAGCCCCGGGGCGGGGCGGTTTGCGAAACGAACGCCGGAGGTATGCCATCTCCGTGCAGCAATCGTCATGCTATCAGGAAGCGAGCGCACTCACAATGCGTGACATTTTTCGACGATATCTCAGACGAAATGCCGAACCGCATCGGCGGATTCCGATAAATCGGCCAGTTGCCGTTTTGTCAACCCCAACGCCCCTAGAATCGCCTTCAGCTTCACGGAGGACAGCATGGTCGCAGACAGGGAATACATCGAACGGGTGAAGGGGTACGGGTGGGACGAGGTTACGGGGTTGTGGCGCGACGTCAAACAATGTTCGACACCGGGTTGGGATGCGGGAAGAGCGTTGGAATACCTCGTGCTCAAGGGCTTCGAGCTAAGCGGAGCGAAGGTCAGGTGGCCTTTCAGGGTGCGGCACGAGGACCGGAAGATCATCGAACAGGTCGACGGCATGATCTATTCCGGTGGCATTGCCGCCATTGTCGAGTGCAAGGACTATTCGAAGCCGTCGACACGAACGAAGCGAGCCGCGAACAAGGAGCCGATCGCAACATTGCTCGCGCATCTCACGCGTCGCCCGTCGTCGTTGATCGGTTGTCTGTTCGTCAGCGGTAACTACTCGGACACCGCGCGCAATCTGGTCAATTCGATCAAGCCCGCCACGATTCTTTGCTGGACCGGCGACGACATCGAGTTCTGTCTGGCGCAGCGGGATTTCGCCTTGGGACTAAAACGCAAATACCGCGCGTGCATGGAAGAAGGCGCGCATTGCATGAGCTGTGCGAACTAAGGAGACACGTTCATGGACTTACGAAGCATTGTTTGCCCCTCCAATGACGCGATTGCGTTTCTTAAGGCATGGCTGCCCGACACCCTTGTCGAGACGTCGCGCTTTTATTGCCCCAGTTCGTTGAGTGACGTCCCGTCGACGGCAGGCGACGTCATTTATCTCCGGCAACTTCAAACGCTCGTGATTCACGACGTTCACTCGACGCACTCTGGCGTCATCGACGATCAGGAGGATCGCATCAAGGACGTGCTGACCATCAACGCGTCAAGCGAGCAGTTCGAGGTCGTGGTCGTCGCGCCGACGCTCTTCATCATGCTCTTCGAATCGCAAACGATATTTGGCGCGGTCTTCGGCGAGCGTGCGACCGAATACCTGCACTTGATGGGAAGCTACGATCCCGAACGTGCCATTCAGGAGGCGGACACCAGTGTGGCCAGGATAATCGAAGGCCTGGACGCGTCCATGCGGGAACAACTGCGGGCGACACCCACGGCGACCCGCATTCTCGCGGGCATTGCCACCCTGGACGCCAAACCTTTCACCCATGAAAACGGCGGGGACTATGTCGTGCATCGTCGCCCGCCGTCACTCCGTCAGTGGGAGTAGTGGGTTTACTTCTTCGCGTCCTTCACCGCTTTCTCGATACGCGCACCGACGTCCGGATCGATCTGCTTCCAGTAGTCGAATGCGCGTTCAAGCACCGGACTGCGCACGCCACCGAGCAGCGCGCCCGAAACGGTCTCGACCAGTCGCGTGCGCGATGCGTCGTCGAACACATGGCGCACGAGGTCGCCGGGTTGCGAGAAGTCGTCGTCGTCCTTGTGCAGCGTGTAGGCGCTGCGCACCATCGGACCATCGGACTCCCAGCCGTCGTCGGCCGCGCCCGTCTGATCGGCATACGGACGGCCGCCGCTGTTCGGCACGTACACCGGCGCGTTGCCGCTATGCTCGTAAGCCATGTGGCCGTCGAACATATAGGTCTGCACCGGCACCTTCGGGCGATTCACCGGCAGTTGATGGAAGTTCGTGCCGATGCGATTGCGTTGGGCGTCGTTGTAAGCGAAGGCCCGGCCGAGCAACATCTTGTCCGGCGAAAGACCGATACCCGGCACAGTGTTGCCCGGCGAGAACGCGGCCTGCTCGATCTGCGCGAAGAAGTTTTCCGGATTGCGGTTGAGCGTCATCTTGCCCACCTTGATCAGCGGATAGTCCTTGTGCGACCAGGTCTTCGTCAGATCGAACGGATTGAAGCGATACGCTTTGGCGTCCGCGTAGGGCATCACCTGCACCGACAGGATCCAGCTCGGGTTGTCGCCGCGTGCAATGGCGTCGAACAGGTCGCGACGATGGAAGTCAGCGTCCTCGCCCGACATCTTGGCCGCTTCGGCATTGGAGAAGAACTCCATGCCCTGCTGCGTGTGGAAGTGGTACTTGACCCAGAATTTCTCGCCCTGCGCATTGACCCACATGTAGGTATGCGAACCATAGCCGTTCATGTGGCGCCAGGTGCGCGGCAATCCCCGGTCACCCATCAGATAGGTCACCTGATGCGCAGACTCCGGATTGTTGGTCCAGAAGTCCCATTGCATGTGGTTGTCACGCAATCCCGAATCCGGCAGACGCTTCTGGCTGCGGATGAAGTGCGGAAACTTCATCGGATCGCGTACGAAGAACACCGGGGTGTTGTTGCCGACGAGATCGTAGTTGCCTTCGTCGGTGTAGAACTTCAGAGAGAAACCGCGCACGTCGCGCCAGGTGTCGGGGCTGCCGGCTTCGCCCGCGACCGTGGAGAAACGCGCGAGCATGTCGACCTTGGCGCCCTTCTTGAACAGCGAGGCCTTGGTGTACTTGCTCACATCTTCCGTGGTTTCGAAAATACCAAAGGCGCCGGCGCCCTTGGCGTGAGGTTGACGCTCCGGCACCTTTTCCCGGTTGAAGTGCGCCATCTGTTCAAGGAAGTGAACGTCATGCAGCAGGAGGGGGCCGTCTGCACCGACCGACAACGTGTTCCGGTCGCTTGCCGCCGGGGCACCTGCTCCGGTTGTCGAACCGGTGTCCAGACGTTCTTTCTCTTTGCTCATACATACCTCCGACATGAAGGTGGGTGGGGAGAGGGAGAGAATTAGAGTCAGCAATATCGCAAGTCGTTCAAAGCATAATACAAGACGACGAATTTCACCCCCCCCCACGACGGTTACAGCGTCGAGAAGCCGCCGTCCACCACGATTTCCGCACCGAGCATGTAGCGCGAATCGTCGCTCGCGAGGAATAGCGCCGCACGAGCGATGTCTTCAGCCGTGCCGAGTTGACCGACCGGAATCCGCGACGCCAGTTGCTGCTTCGCGTGCGCATTCTCTTCCGGCGTCGCTCCCCGACGGTCCAGAATCGGCGTATCGATCGCGCCCGGACTCACGGCGTTCACCCGAATGCGGCGTGCCAGCAATTCGCTCGACCAGGTGCGTGCCAACGAGCGAACCGCCGCTTTCGACGCCGAGAGCATCGACATTCCCGGCGTTCCCACCTCGTTGAGCCACGACGTATTGAGAATCACCGACGCGCCATCGCTGAGTATCGGCGCCATCGCCTGCATTGACAGAAACACGCCCTTCACATTGATGTCCATCAACGTGTCGTACTGCGCTTCAGTCGTATCGGCCAGCGGCGTCGCATAAGCAACGCCTGCGTTGGGGAAGAAGATGTCGAGCGAACCGAGCGCCTGAACGACTTCGTCGCGGATACGGTGCAGGTCGTCAACGCGACGAACGTCACCAAGGATGGGCACGACGCGCTCACCCAACGATTGCCGCAGCGCTTCCATGCGCGCCACATCGCGGCCGACGACCGCAACGCGTGCCCCTTCCTCCACGAACAATCGCGTCGTAGCCAGACCAATACCGCTCGTCGCGCCCGTGATGAGCGCACGCTTGCCTTGCAGTTTCATGAGATGTCTCCCGAGTGTTCAACGCGTGTTGACGAAGGCCGAATGCGCATCGAGTACACGCGCGGTGTACGTGAGCGCCGCCCCGGCGTTGAGCGAGATCGCGACCGTCAGCGCTTCGATGATTTCCTCGCGCGTAGCGCCCTGCTCGATGGCGGCCTTCGTGTGCACGGAGATGCATCCGTCGCAACGCGTCGTGACCGCGACAGCCAGTGCGATCAGTTCGTGCGTCTTCGCATCGAGATGCCCCATCTTCGCGGCGCCGCTGTCGATCATTTGCAAGCCGCGCATCGACTCGGGGTTCGCCTTGGCATACTCGCCGACGCGAGCCAGCAGTTCACTGCGGTAACCGTTCCAGTCTTTCATGACAAGGTCCTCCTCAAGCGTGACGGCCGGCCATCACGCCGCCATCGACCGGTAGCACCGTGCCCGTAATCCACCCTGCGGCGTCTGATGCGAGGAACAGAATGGCTTCGGCCACATCGCGCGGCTGACCGTTGCGGCCGAGCGGATGGAACGCGTTGAATGTCGGCAGCGCCGCTTTCACTTCGTCGTCGCTCATGAACGTGTTGTAGACAGGCGTCTCCACGACACCGGGCGCCACGGTGTTGATACGGATGTGCAGCGGCGCGAGTTCGATGGCGAGGTTGCGCGTGAGAGCGTGCACGCCGGCGTTGGCAGCGGAATAGGCCGAAGAGGGCGTCGCCCCGATCGCCTGCAACGCCCACAGCGACCCCGTCTGCACGATGGCGCCGCCGCCGCGCAACGACATCGCCTTGGCAGCCGCCTGCGCCATGAAGAATTTGCCCTTGAGGATGATGTCGAGAAAGCCGTCGTACTCGCTTTCGGTGAGCGAGAGGAATGCCTTCGGACGGAACACCCCGGCGTTGTTCACGAGAATATCCACGCCGCCGAACGCCGACGTCGCCAGATCCACCAGCGCCTGCGCCGTCTCCGGACGCGCGATGTCGCCCGCCAGATAGCGCACGGCAGCGCCGCTCGCATCGATCTGTGCGGCCGCAGCCTTGAGCTTGGCCTCGTCACGCCCGCCGATGACCACCTTCGCGCCGGCCGCAACAAGTCGTGCCGCCACTTCCTTGCCGATGCCCGAACCGCCACCTGTCACGATGGCAACCTTGGAAGAAAAACTATGCATTTGATGACTCCAGAGATACGTTGGAATTCGCAGGCCCGGCCGCCATTTATCGGCTGCACCGCACCTTCGATGTCTGCATTGTTCGCTCCGGGCAACGGCTTCACAAATCAGTTATTCTGCGTCGCATCGAAAGAAAATCTTTCTCATATGAAAGCTCCCGTGTTCCTCAATGCGCTGCGCGCCTTCGAAGCCAGCGCACGCCATCAGAGTTTTTCTGCCGCCGCCGGCGAGTTGAACGTGACGCCCGCCGCCGTCGGTCAGATGGTGCGAAGCCTCGAAGCATGGCTCGGCCTGTCGCTGTTCGAGCGCAGCAGTTCCGGGCGCGCCCGGCTCGTGCCGACGCAAGCCGCCCAGCGTGCACTGCCCGACCTGCGCGACGGCTTCGACCGTCTGAACCTTGGATTCGCCAAGCTTCGCGAAGGCTCGACCGTCGGCGTGCTGACGGTGGCGGTGAGCCCGGCCTTTGCCGCGAAATGGCTGCTGCCGCGCATCGACCGTTTCCAGAGCGCGTGGCCCGACACCGACGTGCGTCTCGACACCAACCTCAAGCCGGTGGATTTCGTTGCGCAAGGCATCGATATCGGCGTGCGCTACGGGCTCGGCCACTGGCCGGGACTCGTGGCGGAAAAGCTGATGGACGAGGAAGTGTTTCCGGTGTGTGCGCCGTCGCTATTGCGCGCGCATGCGGCATTGAAGACGCCGGCCGGTTTGAAAGGGATGACGCTGATCCACGATCTGTCGATCGACAAGAGCGCAGGCTATGTGACGTGGCCGCAGTGGTTGGAACGCGCAGGGCTGGCTTCGCTGGAGACACGCGCCGGGCTGAAGATCAACAACTCGGCCGCGGTCCTGCAAGCGGCCATCGACGGGCATGGCATCGCGCTCGCCCGCAGCGTACTCGCGCGCGACGACCTCGCGGCAAACCGACTGGTGCGGCTCTACCCCGAGGTGGATTGTTCGTCGCCGCTCGCGTATTACGTGGTGTATCGCGCGGAGTGCGCCACGCTGCCCCGGCTCGCGGCGTTCCGCGAGTGGTTGCAGCAGGAAACTTCCGCACTGGCGACGTCGGATACCGACACGCGCAATACGGGAAAGGGACGCAAGACTGCCGTCAAGCCGCCAGCGCCCGGCACTGACAAACCACGCGCTCGAAGCAGGCAATCGCAAAGTCGACAGACGCCTCGGAAGTAAAACGCCCGAGACTCAGCCGCACCGTGCGGCTCGCCGCTTCGCTGTCGAGTCCGATGCCGCTCAGCACGTGCGACGGCTGGCCGGAGCCGGAGTTGCACGCCGAGGTCGACGACACCGCGAGATTGCTGTTGAGCATGAACGTGAAGAAGCCGGGATGCCCGACGGTCAGGCTCAACGTGTGGGGAATGCGTCTGGCGGCTCCGGCGTTGTGCACCACACCGTCGAGCGCGAGCACCCCATCGAGCAACCGGCGGCTCAGCGCCGCAATGCGCACGTTATCCGACGTCATGTTCTGCCGGGCCAAATCGCAGGCCGTGCCCATGCCGACGATCTGATGCGTCGCCAGCGTGCCCGAGCGCAGACCGCGCTCATGGCCACCGCCGTGGATCTGCGGGGCGATACGCGCCATCACGTCCTTGTTCACGTACAACGCACCGATGCCTTTGGGGCCGTACACCTTGTGCGCCGACATCGACAGCATGTCGATGCCCATCGCCTTCACGTCGATAGGGGTCTTGCCGAGCGCTTGCGCGGCGTCCACGTGCAGCAACGCACCGGCGGCATGCACCACCTTCGCGATGGCGGCCACGTCGGTCAGCGTGCCGAGTTCGTTGTTGACGAGCATCAGCGACACCAGCCCCGTCTCAGGACGCAGCGCGGCGGCAACGGCATCTGCCGTGATCTCGCCGTTAGCCGAAGGCGTCACATAGGTCACGGGCACGCCGCCCTTCTCCAGATAGGCCATCGTGTCGAGAATGGCTTTGTGCTCCAGAACGCTCGTGATCAGGTGCGGGCGGGCCTGCCCTCGTTCGGCATAGCCCTTGAGGGCGAGATTGTTCGATTCGGTCGCGCCGGAGGTCCAGACGATCTCACCGGCATCGGCATTGATAAGTGCCGCAACCTGCGCCCGCGAGCGCTCGACGAGACGGCGCGCGCCGACACCGGCGGCGTGCGAGCTGGACGCCGGATTCCCGAACACGCCATCGACGCCCAGACATTCGGACATGGCCGCGATCACGGTGGCATCCACCGGCGTCGTCGCGGCGTAGTCGAAGTAATGGAATGATTCGTTGTCGCGCATGATCGGCCCCCGCCAGAAAAAAGTTGCATCGATCGTACGCGCCGGAAGCGGGAAAAGGCTTGCGAATTTAGCTGTACATATCTGGTTTCGTGGAATATCCATCCCACAAAATATGGATTGAAGGAAAATTCATCCAGCCAAATTCATTCGATACCGTCCACCGGGAATCGGACGGTGACTTCGAGACCGCCGCCGGGGGCGTCGCCAAGCGACACCTGAGCGTGATGCTTGCGGGCGATTTCCCTGACGATCGCCAGCCCGAGTCCGGAGCCGTCGGCGTTTTGTTGCGGGGTGCCGCTGTGCTCGCGACGATAAAAGCGCTCGAACACCGCGTCTCTCTCCTGCACCGGGATGCCAGGCCCGTTGTCGATCACCTGAAGGACGGGCACCGCCCCGTCGAGACGCGTGCGAACGGTGATCACCGCCTCGTCCCCCGCGTAGCGAATGGCGTTGTCGATCAGGTTGCCGCACAACTCCGCCAGCAACTCGCGCTGTCCGTGAACCGTCACCGCACCGTCGTGCTCGAAGCCCAGATCGATCCGGCGGGCACGAGCGACCGGCGACCAGTCGAGCGCGACGCTGCGAGCCACGTCGTCCAGTCGTAGCGAGGCCATCACCATGGGCGGACCGCCCTCCGCCTCCAGGCGCGACAACGACAGCAACTGCCGCACACTCTTCGCGGCCTGCCTGACCGCATGATTGAGCCGCTCGACGCGCTCTCGTGCGTGCGCGCTCAGCGATTCGCGCAGCGTCAGCTCGGACTCGGCCTGAATGATCGCGAGCGGCGTTTTCAGTTGATGAGCGGCATCGGCGAAGAAGCGTTGTCGCGCGGCCTGCATGCGCCCAACGCGTCCTACGTACTGATTGATGGACTCGACCAGCGGCTTGACCTCCGTCGGCAAGTCGACGTTATCGAGCGGTGTCGTATCGTCTTCACCACGAGCCGCCACTTTCGCCGAGAGTCGGTTCAGGGGGCGCAGACCACGCGTCACCCCGAGCCAGACGATGGCCAGCGCCAGCACCACGAGCAGCACTTCCTGCTGAAGGGCGCCGGTCAGGATCTGACGCGCCAGTTCGTGACGCGCTTCCGTCGTCTCCCCGACCACGATCCACACCTTACGCGTCTTCGCATTCGGCACGTCGTGCACCGGCAATTGCAGCGCGCCCATGCGCAGCGTCTCGCCGCGATATTCGGCGTCGTAGAACGCCGTGTGGTACGGCTCGGGCGTGAGCCGAACCGGCGGCAGCGGCAAGTCGTGGTAGCCCGTCACCGCGCGCCCGTCGTTGCCACCGCCCTGTGTGCCGTCGCCGCCTTCGCGAATCACGTAGTAGATCTTGCCGCCGCGATCCGACTCGAACATCTCCAGCGCGAGATACGGCAGGTTGACCTGCACCTCACCGTCGATCAGTTGCGTGCCTTCGCGAATCGACTTGATCGAGAACTCCAGCGAACGGTCGAACGCCGAGTTGGCCGCACTCATGGCGCGCTGATAGGTCAGCCAGGTGTCGAGGGCGAGCAGTCCGAGCAACGGGAACAGCAGCCAGAGCGCCAGTTGACGGCGAAGATTCGGTTGCGGCATGGAACGGGGGACGTCGAAAAAGGTACGGCGTGAGACGAAAGCGCGGCGCGCCTGACGGCAAGATCGTGAGAGATCGCGCTCAGCCAGCAGAAGGTGCGAGGTCGGCCTTCTCTTCGAGCAGATAACCCAGCCCGCGCAACGTGACGATCGCGACGCGGCTGCCTTCGAGCTTCTTGCGAAGCCGGTGAACGTATATTTCGATGGCATCGGGGCTCACCGATTCGTCGATGCCGAACAGCTTCTCGGAGAGCGCTTCCTTGTTGATCGCGCGTCCGCCGCGCAGGATCAGCACTTCGAGCACGGCACGCTCGCGCTTGGTCAGCGCCAGTAGCTCGCCGTCGAGACGAAAGCTTCGTTCCACACCATCGAAGACCAGTGGCCCGCATGTGACGTCGGCGCTCTCGTGATGCTGCGACCGGCGAATCAGTGCGCGGGCTCGCGCTTCCAGTTCATCGAGTTCGAACGGTTTTGAAAGATAATCGTCGGCCCCGAGATTGAGGCCCTTCACGCGGTCTTCGAGCGAGCCGTGCGCGGTGAGAATCAGCACCGGCACGCGATTGCGCCGTGCGCGCAGGCGTCGCAGGATCTCGAGCCCGTCCAGACGCGGCAACCCGAGATCGAGAATCACGAGCGAATATTCCTGCGTGCGCAGCACGTGATCGGCCGCTTCGCCGTCGTGCATGCAGTCGACGGCGAAGTTCGCCTGCCCCAATGCTTCGGAGAGCGATTTGGCCAGACTCGGATTGTCTTCGACAAGCAGGATACGCATGAGATGCAAGACCACTGAAGCGCCGCAGAATTCGCTTTCGATGGCGTGTCGATCGTTGAATCGCACGACGCGGGCGGATGAGCGCACTCACCGACACTAGGGAAATCCATGACCCGAAAAAGGGGGCGCAGGCCGGATTCGAAAGGAAATCGAAAGCGAATTGAAAGTTTCGGCAAATTAACATGCGCCACGCGAAAACGACAAATCCCTCTCAAGGGATCTTCCGGAGGATGACATGCAGCAAAAGACAGCGATCGGCGCACTCGGCGCAATAGCGGCGTCCGTGACGCTTGTGGCCGCCATGCCCGCAGCCCACGCGCAGGTACCGGCCGGCTACCCGGCCAACTATCAGGCCACCATCGACGCCGCCAAAAAGGAAGGCAAGCTGATCGTGTACTCGGTGACCGACACCGCGCTCGTGCGTCCGCTCATCAAGGACTTCGAGTCGCTGTACGGCGTGAAGGTCGAGTACAACGACATGAACAGCACCGAGTTGTACAACCGCTTCATCAGCGAATACGCCGCGAACAGCACCAGCGCCGACGTGCTCTGGAGCTCGGCGATGGACCTTCAGGTCAAGCTCGTGAACGACGGCACCATGGCCAGCTACGAGTCGCCCGAAGCCGCGCACATCCCCGGCTGGGCGCAGTATCAGAAGCAGGCATACGGCACGACGTACGAGCCGCTCGCCATCGTCTACAACAAGCGCCTGCTGCCCGCGAACGAAGTCCCGCAAACGCGCATGGAGCTGATCAAGCTGTTGCAGGCGAATCCGGCGAAGTTCAAGGGCAAGGTCACGACCTACGACATCGAAAAGTCCGGCGTGGGCTTCAACTACCTGACGCAGGACGCCCGCGTGAATCCGGAAGTGACGTGGGAGCTCGTGGGTGCCATGGGCGCGCTCAACCCGAAGCTGCAATCGAGCACGGGCGCGATGATGGAGCGCATCTCGTCGGGCGAAAACCTCATCGGCTACAACATCCTTGGCTCGTACGCCTTCGCCAAGGCGAAGAAGGATCCGTCCATCGGCTACGTCTATCCGCGCGACTACACGCAGGTGGTGAGCCGTCTGGTCACGATCTCGAAGAAGGCGAAGAACCCCAACGCGTCGAAGCTCTGGATCGACTATCTGCTCTCCCAACGCGGCCAGACGCTGCTCGCCAATCAGGCCAACCTGTTCTCGATCCGTGCGGACGTGGACGGCGAAACCTCGATGGCGAACCTCACGCAGCAACTCGGCGCGGCGCTCAAGCCGATTCCGATCGGTGCGGGCCTGCTCGTCTATCTGGATCAGTCCAAGCGTCTTGAATTCCTCAAGCGCTGGCAGCAGTCGATCAAGCGTTAATGGCATAGCTAACCCATTGATATCGACTTGATAACGCCGTGAAGTCTACGGCCAGCGGATGCTGATTCACCCCTAAGTCTCAAGCCTCAAGACCGGCGCTCGCGTATCGACGTTCCAACGACATCGTTACGACATCGATACGCAGCGCCTCTCCCCAAGCCTTTCTCGATATGCGCCCCGCGGGGTGCAGGGAGACCCTCATGCTGTCGTCTTCTACCGCCAACCGCTCTGCGGTGCCTGCCGGGCGTGCGCCTCACGGTGCCGCGCCTCACGTGGCGTCCCCCTGGCGCGCGCTTGCCGCCACTTCGCGCTGGCTGGTCATCGCCGTGCTCACGATCGCGGTGTTGCTGCCGCTGTCGTTCATCGTGCTGCAAAGCCTGCTCTCGGCGCCGTTCTTCGACGCCAGTCGCACGTTCGGCATCGACGGTTACCGCTTCATCTTCACCGACCCCGACTTCTGGTCGGCGGTGAAGAACTCTTTCATCATCGCGTTCGGGATGCTGTTCATCTCGATCCCGTTCGGCGGCATTCTCGCGTTCCTGATGGTGCGCACCGACCTGCCGGGCCGTCGCTGGCTCGAACCGCTGCTGCTCACACCCGTGTTCGTCTCGCCGATGGTGCTCGCCTTCGGCTACGTCGTGGCCGCCGGCCCCGTGGGCTTCTACTCGGTGTGGTTCCGTGAACTCACCGGGATCGACGCACCGTGGTCGGTGTACTCGGTGCTCGCCATCACGATCATCGTCGGCCTCACGCACGTGCCGCACGTCTATCTGTACTCGTCGGCCGCCCTGCGCAATCTCGGCTCCGATGTCGAAGAAGCGGCCCGCGTGGCCGGCGCACGCCCGTTCCGGGTCGCGCTCGACGTCAGCCTGCCCATGACCATGCCTGCACTGCTTTTTGCCGGCGTGCTCGTGTTCTTCCTCGGCTTCGAAGTCTTCGGCCTGCCGCTGGTGCTGGGCGACCCCGAAGGTCACCTTGTGCTGGCGACGTACCTCTACAAGCTCACGAACAAGCTCGGCGTGCCGTCGTATCACCTGATGGCGGCCGTGGCGATGTGCATCGTGGCCATCACGTTCCCGCTCGTGCTGCTGCAACGTCACCTGCTCAAGCGCGCCAACAAGTTCGTGACGGTCAAGGGCAAGGCCGGCCGTCAGACGGTGCTGCCGCTGGGCGTCTGGCGCTGGGTGGCGCTGGCCATCGTTGCCCTGTGGCTGGTCGTGACGGTGTTCGTGCCGATCTCGGGCATCGTGCTGCGCTCCTTCGTCACGCACTGGGGCGAAGGCGTTGCGCTGGCCGAAGTCCTCACGCTGTCGAACTTCACGGAGCTGTTCGAGCAGGACAACCTCGTGCGCGCCATTCTCAACACGCTGGGCATCGGCGTGATCGGCGGGGCGATGGCCGTGGGCTTCTACTCGCTCGTGGCGTTCGCCGGGCATCGTCGCAACGACTGGGCGGCGAAGCTGCTCGACTACATCGTGCTGCTGCCGCGCGCCGTGCCGGGTCTGCTTGCCGGTCTGGCATTCCTGTGGATCTTCCTGTTCGTGCCGGGGCTGCGCGAACTGAAGAACTCGATGTGGAGCATCTGGGTGGCCTACACGGTCGTGTGGCTCGCCTACGGCATGCGTCTCATTCAGAGCGCGCTGCTGCAAGTCGGCCCCGAACTGGAAGAAGCCGGCCGCAGTGTCGGCGCCACGCGCAGCCGCGTGAGTCTCGACGTCACCCTGCCGCTCGTTCGCTTCGGTCTGCTCGCAGCGTGGCTGCTGATCTTCATGATCTTCGAGCGCGAATACTCGACCGCCGTCTACCTGCTCTCCCCGGGCACGGAAGTCATCGGCTCGCTGCTCGTGTCGCTGTGGGCGACCGGTGCGGTCGATCAGGTCGCGGCGCTCTCTGTCATCAACATCGCGATGGTCGGCGCCGGTCTGGGCGTGGCGTTGCGCTTCGGAGTCAAATTGCATGGATAAGCTCATCGTCGACAACCTCTTCCTGAGCTACGGCACCAACCCCATCCTCAAGGGCGTGTCGTTCGAACTCAAGGCCGGTGAAGTCGTTTGCCTGCTCGGCGCGTCCGGCAGTGGCAAGACCACGTTGCTGCGTGCCGTCGCAGGCCTCGAACAACCGTCCGACGGCCGCATCTCGCTCGACGATCAGGTTTTCTTCGACGGCGCAAAAGGCATCGACTGCCCCGTCGAACAGCGCTCGCTCGGGCTGGTGTTCCAGTCGTACGCGCTGTGGCCGCATCGCACCGTGGCGGACAACGTCGGCTATGGTCTGAAGCTGCGCAAGGTGAGCGCGGCCGAGCGTCGTGAGCGCGTGCAGAACGCCCTCGATCAGCTCGGCCTCGGCCATCTCGCCGAGCGTTTCCCCTTCCAGCTCTCCGGCGGCCAGCAACAGCGCGTGGCGATTGCGCGAGCGCTCGTCTACAACCCGCCCGTCATTCTGCTCGACGAACCGCTCTCGAACCTCGACGCCAAGCTGCGCGAAGAAGCGCGTGCGTGGCTGCGCGAGCTGATCGTCTCGCTGGGGTTGTCGGCGCTGTGTGTCACGCACGACCAGACCGAAGCGATGGCGATGTCGGACCGCATTCTGCTGCTGCGCAACGGACGCATCGAACAGGAAGGCACGCCGGCCGAACTCTATGGATCGCCGCGCTCGCTGTACACGGCCGAATTCATGGGCAGCAACAACCGGATCGACGCCACGGTGAGCGCCGTCGACGGCGATCTCGTCACGCTCGCAGGCGACGGCTTCGCGCTGCAAGCCCGTGCACGCGACACGCTGGCCGCCGGTCAGGACGCGCAGGCCGTCATCCGGCTGGAGCGCGTGCAGGTCGCCGACGGCCCGGGCCACAACCGCGTGAACGCGCAACTCGTCACGTCGATGTATCTCGGCGACCGCTGGGAATACCTCTTCCATTGCGGCTCGCTGCGCTTTCGCGCCTTCGGCCATGTGCCGCGCGAACCGGGTCATCACTGGGTGGAGTTTCCGGCCAACGACTGCTGGGCGTTTGCGCAATCAAATGCCTGACGGCGGGTGCCGGGGGCATTCGTCCACCCGGCACTCACGCTTTTCATGCGATGCGCGGGCGCTCTCCCGCGCGAACACCACGAGAATCAAAAAAGAGGAGACAACAATGAAACGAAGCAGTATGGCGTTGGCCGCCATGACCGCAATGGTCGCCGCGGGAACGCTGGCCGGACAGGCGCACGCACAATCCAACGTGACGATTTACGGGATCGTCGACGCGGGCGTCGAGTATGTGAACCACGCCAGCGACAACGGCGGTGCCGTGCGCGCGATCTCCGGCGGCAAGAACACGTCGCGCTTCGGCTTCAAGGGCACCGAAGATCTCGGCGGCGATCTCAAGGCCGTGTTCAACCTCGAGAGCGGCATCAACATGGTCAACGGGCAGTTCGACGACGGCCCGGGCGCGATCTTCGACCGCCGTGCGACGGTCGGTCTGGCACACAAGAAGTGGGGGCAGTTCACGATCGGCCGCACGTTCACCACGACGTACGACTACATGCTCCAGTTCGACCCGATGGGCTATGCGCCGAACTACTCGTGGGCGACCAGCTCGACGGCCACCGGCGGTCGTAAGGACGGCCTGTTTTCGCGCTCGTCCAACGTCGTGCGTTACGACGGCGACTACAACGGCCTGAAGTTCGGGGCGATGTATGGCTTCGGCAACGTGGCCGGCAGCACGAAGACGTCGTCGAAATACGACTTCGCCCTCGGCTACGAGAACGGCCCGTTCGCGGTCGTGGCGACGTATGACCGTCAGAACGGCGCAGGCAATAGCGTCGCGCCGGCCGACACGACGGACTACATCCAGGGCATTCACGCCGGCGCGAGCTATCGCTTCGGTGGCGCCAAGGTAATGGCAGGCTATCGCAACTACAAGAAGACGTTCGTGACAGCGGGCACCGCATCGCTGCGCAGCGATATGTACTGGCTGGGCGCGTCGTACGACTTCACGCCGGCGTTCACGCTGTACGGGGCGATCTACCATCAGGACATCAAGGACGCGAGCGACGCCGATCCGACGCTCATCTCGCTGCGCGCGCAGTACGCGATGTCCAAACGCACGGCGCTGTACCTGTCGGGCGGCTACGCCTTCGCGAAGCACGGCCAGAAGGTCAGCCTGTCGCGTGACCTGACCGGCGCGGCGGACACGCAGCTTGGCGTGACGGCGGGCATCCAGCACCGCTTCTGACGCGAGTCCATCACTACAAGAGAATCTCCAAAGCGTTTCCTCAACGACGGCCCGGAGGTGCGGGGGTGCACCGCTTGCCGGGTCGTCGTGTTTTTTTGTCTACGCCCTTGTCCCGGGTCTCGTCAGGACAGAGATTCAATGTGCGTCGAATGCGCGTAGACCTGTCCGAAGCGATTGGCGAGGAAGTCCGGCAGCGCGATCTGCTCCTGACGGATAAACCCGCGTTGCGGCAGTTGCTTCGCGAAGAACATGTCCACCACGGCGCAGATCGCCGACGCGGTCGTAATCTGAATCGCACTGGCGCTGTGCCCGTTATTGCGCTCCGCGAAAATCTTGCGGGCAAACACTTCCTGCGTGAGCGTACCGCCGCGAAGCCCGTTCACGACCACGAAAATCAGCACTACATCCTGCAACGTGCTTGGGATGGCGCGCTTGAGAATGGTCTTGATCGTCTCCTGATCATCCTTGAGTCGCAGCTCGTTGAGCAGCACCTTCATCAACGCCCCGTGCCCCGGATAACGCACCGACTTGTAGTCGAGATCGCGCACGCGCCCGGCCAGCGTTTCACATAACGTCCCCAACCCGCCGGACGTATTGAACGCCTCGTACTCGGCGCCGTCGAGCGAGAAGTGTTCGAGGTCTTCGAGCGGCTGCACGCTGAGCCGGACACCGTCGCGAATCGCTTCACAGGGCTGACAGTACTCGTTGATGAGCCCGTCGACGCTCCACGTCAGGTTGTACTTCAGCGAATTGGTCGGGAACGCGGGCAAGGCGCCCACGCGCATCTTCACGGAATCCACCTGATCGAACGAGGCGGCGAGATGGTGCGCCGCGATGGCGATGAAGCCGGGAGCGAGTCCGCATTGCGGCATCAGGGCCGTCGAGGCGCCTTCGGCGAGTTGCGCGATGGCGTGGGTCGCGGCAACGTCTTCCGTCAGATCGAAATAGTTACAGCCGGCCGCCACGGCCGCAGTCGCAGCGCTCGTCGCCATGGTGTAGGGCAACGCGTTGACCACGGCATCAAAGCCGGACACCGCGCGCTGCAACGAGCCGGTGTCGTGACCGGAAAGTTCGACGAACGCATGCGCGTACTCGCGAACCGCGTGATAGGACTGTGCGTTACGGTCGAACACCGTCACCCGGTAGTCGCCGCTGTCGTGCAACAAACGGGCAATGGTCTGGCCGATGTGTCCCGCACCCAGCAAGGCAATCTTCTTCATGTTTTCCCCCTTTCAGGAACGTCGGTCGGAGGCGTCGCGCGGGCTTCGCCAGCGACGCGTCGGTGCTTTCATTCTAGGGAGGGTAACGGATGAAATGTAGCGTCATTTCGTCGATAAAACTTATATTCATGACGAAATGACTTAATAGCTATTGATTTCGTCATCAGCCGACGAAACGTCAATCGATTGATGGCCAGCCCGTTGCCGGACGGGCGTTGTGCGATTTTTGCAAGTCATCTCGGTCGAGCCTCGTCGACAATGGCGCGCGAGTCACACAACGCAGGAATCGGAGCCTATGCGACCAAGACGCCAGCGCGCAACCGCAACCGTGATGACGGCCATGCTTGCGGCATTGTTCGCGCCATCCGCACGCGCGGACTGCTGGGACATCGCGGCCGAACGTTATCAACTCGACCCGCTATTGCTGTACGCCATCGCGCAAGTCGAATCGAATCTGGACCTGAAGGCGCGCAACGTGAATCGGGACGGCACCTACGACATCGGACTGATGCAGATCAACAGCCGTCACTTGCCGAGCCTCCTGCATTACGGCGTCAGCGAGCGGCGATTGCGGGAAGATGCCTGCACGTCGATCGTCACCGGCGCATGGATTCTTGCCGGCTTCGTGCGTCAGTACGGCTATGGATGGGAGGCGGTCGGTGCGTATAACGCCGGCGGAGGTCAGGCCCGCGCACCGTTGCGAAAGACGTACGCCGAGAAGGTGCGCAAGCGCTATGCGGCATTGATCGCCGAACGCAATCGACGTCTGATGCAGTCCGACTGATGAGAGGGAGCACTCCCGGACTTCGCGGCCATTGGATTTATACGGCAGTCATGTGTCATGAAAATGAAATTGCGGCGATTCTTCGGCACTTGTTTCGATGCGTTGCAACGACAAGACAATTCGCACACCTTTTCGTTAAGACACCTATGGAATTACGACTTCGTTCGATATAGTTCGGCCCGAACCCACGGGGCGCCCGTCCACAGGCGAAAGGGTTCGAATCGACTAATAGGTTATCGATAGAGGAATCGACCGATGAAAAAGACGCAATTGGCCGCCGCACTGTGTGGCGTTATCGCAGCCGCAGCAACCGGTGCAGCCCACGCGCAGAGCAACGTCTCGCTGTATGGCATTCTCGACGGCGGTCTCGCCTATGTGAGCAACGTCGGCGGCAGCAAGAACTTCACGACCGCCGATGGTCTGCAATCGGGCAACCGCTGGGGCCTGAAGGGCTCGGAAGATCTGGGCGGCGGCACGTCGGCCATCTTCACGTTGGAAAACGGCTTCAACATCACGAACGGTCAACTGGGTCAGGGCAGCCGCGAGTTCGGCCGTCAGGCATTCGTCGGTCTGTCGAACAAGGCGTTCGGTAGCGTGACGATCGGTCGTCAGTACGACTCCGTGGTCGACTTCGTGAGCGGCCTGACGGCAGCCAAGCAGTTTGCGACGAAGCTCGGCGCACACGTCGGCGACGTTGACAACCTGTACAACTCGTTCCGTATCAACAACTCGATCAAGTACACGAGCGCCAACTACGCCGGCTTCTCGTTCGGCGGCCTGTATGGCTTCTCGAACCAGGCCAACAACGGCGCAAGCGGCACCGGCTTCGCGAACAACCGCGCATGGAGCCTGGGCGCGAGCTACGCGAACGGCCCGGTCAAGTTCGGCATCGGCTACCTGGAAGTCGGCACGCCGAACGGCGCCAACACCGGTGGTGCCGTGTCGGGTGACTACAGCGGCGACTTCTACTCGTCGAAGGTCGGCACGGCAACGGTCGGCGTGGACAAGCAGCGCGTGCTGGCTGCGGGCGGTAGCTACAAGTTCGGCCCGGCCAACGTCGGCTTCGTGTATAGCAACACGCAACTGCGCTATGTCGGTGGCACGGGTGCCCGTGTGTCGAACTACGAACTGAACGGCACGTACAACCTGACGCCGTCGCTGCTGCTGGGCCTGTCGTACACGTACACGGACGCCAGCACGCGTAGCGCCACGCTCGCCGACCTGAGCCCGAAGTATCACCAGGTCAACGCAGCGGTCGACTACCTGCTCTCGAAGCGTACCGACGTGTATCTGGTCGGTATCTATCAGAAGGCAGCCGGCGACGCCACGGCCGCATCGATCAGCGGTGCCGGCGGCCTGTCGAGCACGAAGACGCAAACGGCTGTGATCTCGGGCCTGCGCCACAAGTTCTAAGCCGACATCTTCGCGAGATGTTTTTGTAGTTGATTTGAGTGCTCCAGTATTTTTAGGGAGCCCCGCAAGGGGTTCCCTTTTTTACTGGCCCACTCACTTTCTCGCGTTGAGCTTGTCGTCGATCTGCGGCACAAACTCCTGCTCGAACAATTCCCGCATGACGCCGACGAATTCGTTGACGATCTTTGAGCGCTGCTGATGCGCCGGGAAAACCATCGAGACCTGAAAGGGAATCGCAGGCGCCAGCCGTCGCCAGACGGCGCCCGGAAATTTCGTGTACGTCGCGGTAAAGGGATCGAGCACCGCGATACCAAGACCACCCGCGACCAGCGTGCACGCCGAATGCGCCAGCGTCGTTTCCACCGGATACCGGCATGTCACGCCGGCCGCATCCATCGCCATCTCGAGACGTAAGCGCAAAGGATTGTTCGCACTCAATGCGATGATCGGCTGATCCTGAAGCTGGTGAATATCCACCGTCTTCTTGCGCGCGAGCGGATGGTGCGAAGGCAGCACGCACACCGCATCGACACTCGGCAGCGCCACCACATCGACACCCGGATACTCCGCGCCGAGAATCTGCACGAAGCCGATGTCGACCTGATTGGCGGCAATCAGCTCCAGCACGCTCGTCGAATTCCTCACATCGAGGGATGTCCGCACGCCCGGCCTCGCGTCGGAGAAGCGCCGCACGCCTTCCGTCACCACGCTCAAGCCCAGCGCTGTCATCGACGCGATACGCAACGTTCCCGTGCGGGCCGACTTCAGGTCTTGCGCGACCTGCTCGATACGCTCGATCCCCTTGTAGAACCGATCGACTTCGTTGAACAGACGCTGCGCCTCCGCGCCGGGAATCAGGCGGTTCCCCTCACGCCGGAATAACCGCAGGCTCAGGGTCTGCTCCAGATCCTTGATCAGACGACTGACGGCCGGCTGGCTGACCTTGAGCATCTCGGCGGCAAGCGTCATGCTGCCCGTGAGCATCACGCTGCGAAACGCTTCGAGCTGACGAGGATTGAGCTGCATGGCTGGCCTTGAGACGAGTGTGAAGTGTGCCGTGGAACGCGAACGCCCGGAGCATAACATTTCCTTATGCGCGTCCAATGCCGTGTGGGTTTGATTGTTGAATTTTGGAGCGCAATCATCCGGGTCATTAGCTGTACATTATTCGGAGGCATTTTGCTGAACTTTGCTATTCGACGGCTCCTGCTGTTACCGCTGATGTTATTTGGCGTATCGGTAGCCGTCTTCGTCATGTTGCATGCCATCCCGGGAGACCCCGCGCGAATGGCCGCAGGCCCTGATGCGTCGGAGGAAGACGTTCAGCAGATCCGCCTGAACTATGGACTCGACAAGCCCCTCACCACGCAATACGCGATCTATCTCAAGAAGATCGTGCACGGCGATCTGGGCGACTCGTTCCAGACGTACTCCCCTGTCCTCGAAGGGATCGGCATCACGCTGCCTGCCACACTGGAGCTGACCGCCGCCGGCATGCTCGTTGCAGTGCTGATCGGTATTCCGCTGGGCATCTTCGCCGCGATGCGCCCACGAGGGCTCCTCGACAACGCGCTCACGTCGCTCGCCGTGTTAGGCATCTCGATGCCGGGCTTCTTCCTCGGCCTGCTGCTGATGATGTTCTTCTCGCTGCGTCTCGGCTGGTTGCCGCCGACAGGCCGGGGCAGTTGGCAACACCTGCTGCTGCCCGCGCTCACACTCGGTTTGCCGTACGTCGCGACCTTCTCGCGACTGGCCCGCTCAACGATGCTCGACGTGCTCGGCGAGGACTACATCCGCACGGCCTACGCCAAGGGGGTGCCGCGCTACAAGGTCGTGTTCAAGCACGCGCTCTCGAACGCCGCCATTCCGCTCGTGACGGTGTTCGGCATGGACTTCGGACGCCTGCTCGGGGGCGCCGTGATCGTCGAAAAAGTGTTCGCGTGGCCCGGCATGGGGCGCTTCATGATCGACGCCATCGTCGCCCGCGATATCTATGTCGTACAGGGGACCATCCTCGTTTTCGCAGCGATCGTCGTACTCGTTAATCTCTTGGTGGATCTCGCTTATGGATTCCTCGACCCTCGCATCGCTTACGCCTGATACGGCGGCGTCGGCACGGATGAGGCCGCGCGGCGGCTTCGTCGGTTACCTGTTCGCGCAACGACGCTGGATCGCCCTGCTCGCGCTGGCCGTAATCGCCGTGATGTTCCTCGCCGCCGCGCTCGCGCCATGGCTCTTCGACTGGCATAGCGTGACGCGCGTGAATCTCGCGACATCGCTCACGGCGCCGAACACCACTTTCTGGCTCGGCACCGATCAGATGGGGCGCGACTTGCTCGGACGCGTCGTCTGGGGCGCACGCATCACCCTCACGGTAGCGTTCGGCAGCGTGGCCATCGCGGTGGCCTTCGGACTGACGCTCGGCGGTATCGCGGGCTATTACACCGGCATCGTGCCCGGCGCCATTCTGCGTCTGACGGACTTCATGATTGCGTTTCCGCGCACGCTCGTCGCCATCATGGTCATCACCGTGGCAGGCAACAGCGTGCTGAGCCTGACGCTGGCGATTGCGATCTCCACGGTGCCGATCTATGTCCGCTTCTTCGCCGCGCCGGTAAGAACGCTCAAGCAGCGTGAGTTCGTGCTCGCCTCGCGCTCGATCGGGGTGGGCGACGTCGGACTGCTGCTCACGCACATCCTGCCGAACGTGGCGTCGCTCGTCATCGTTCAGGTCACGGTGTCGATTGCGGAAGCCATTCTCATCGGGTCCGGGCTGAGCTTTCTCGGACTCGGGCCGGCGCCGCCCACGCCCGAATGGGGCGCAATGATTGCCGAAGCCCGACCGTTCCTGACCAGCCATCCGTATGTGCTGGCAGCCCCCGGCGGCGCCCTCTTCTTCGTGATTCTGAGCTTCAACCTCGTGGGCGACGCCTTGCGTGACTACGTCGACCCGAAGTCTCGTCAGGGTCGTTCCTGACATTGCCCGCGACGCACCCGAACTAAGCATTGGAGTGATGCCACCGATGAATCGGTATCGTAACGAAACACGCCCGGCCGCGCGGCTTGCCGCCGCAGCGCTCGGCACAGCATTCGCAGCATTTTGTAGCCTCTGTCCCGTATGGGGACACGCGGCGGACAAGGCGACGACCAGCGTGACCTACGTGCAAGGCTCGGATCTCGACACCCTCGATCCGGCCGTGACGCGCAGTACGCCGTCCAAGATCGTGATCGCCCACCTCTTCAATCAACTGGTGAAGTGGGATGGCCCCGGCATGAGCAAGATCGTGCCGGATCTCGCCGAATCCTGGACGACGTCGCCCGACGGCAAGGTCTGGACCTTCGCGCTGCGGCCCAACGTGAAATTTCAGGATGGCACGCCGCTCAATGCCGATGCCATCAAGTTCAATCTCGATCGCATACGCGATCCGAAGCTGGGGTCGCCGAACCGCTCGTACTACAGCGACATTCAGTCGGTGCAGGCAATCTCGGAACTCGTGGTCCAGATCAGCACGAAGCATCCGTCGCCCACGCTGCTCGAAATTCTCGCCGATGGCTGGTCAGCGATCAGCAGCCCGACAGCCATCAAGAAGTACGGGCGCGGCTACGGTCATCATCCGGTCGGCACCGGCCCGTACAAGTTCACGCGCTGGATGCCCAACGACCGCGCAGTTATCGAGCGCAACCCGGCGTACTTCGGCGCCTCGCCAATCCCGGACAAGCTGATTTTCCGCCCCGTGCCGGAGGACTCCGCACGCGTGGTCGAACTGCAAACCGGGAACGCTGATGTCGCAGGCAATCTGTCGCCCGAGTCCGCCGCTGCCGTCAAGGACAACCCGAAGGTCGAGTTGCTGCGCACGCCGGGGTCGTTTCAGGTGTTCTTCGAGATGAACGTGACGAAGCCGCCGTTCAATGACGTTCGCATGCGTCGCGCGGTCAATCTCGCCATCGATCGTCAAGCCATCGTCGACAAACTGCTGCTCGGGTATGGAAAGGTGCCGACGAGCCCGTTCGCACCGGGGGTACAGGGCCGCCGCACCTTCAAGCCGTTCGCCTACGACCCGCAGACCGCGAAGCAACTGATCCGCGAGGTGTACCCGAACGGCTATCCCGGCGTGGTGGTGATATGGACCACGGCGGGGCGTTACACCAAGGATCGCGAGGTCTCGGAAGTGGTGCAGAGCTATCTCAACGCCGTGGGCCTCAAGACGGAATTCAAGGTCTGGGAGTGGGCGTCGTACCAGAAGACGCTGTATCGCGCACAACCGGGCACGGGCACCGGCCATGGCACCGACGACGCCAACCTGTGGTTGCTCGGCACCGGTATCACCAGCGCCGACATCCGGTTGCGTCGCAAGCTGAAGACCGGGGATCCGTCGAATCTCACCGGGTACAGCAATGCGCAGGTCGATCGTCTGCTCGATCTCGCCGCCTCGGAAATGAATCAGGACAAGCGCATGCGCTACTACGGCGACATCCAGCGCATTGTCTGGGACGAAGACCCCGCGAGCATTCCGCTCTTCGATCAGGAGCAGGTGTTCGGCTTACGCAAGAACCTGAAGGGCCTGGTGGTATTCGACGACGGCATCGTCAACTTCAACAGGACCGAGTTGAACCGGTAATTACCATGACTGCACAAACCATGCAAAACGAAATGCTGCTGACCGAGGCGCGTCTGAGCGCCCCCGCCTCCCAACGCCTGGTCAAGTACCACGACATTCCCGCGCTGGAACATGAGCGTCGTCAGTTCCACGAGTTCGTCGCCGTCGACCGGGCGCACACCGCCATGATCGTCGAGACGGGCATCATCGGCCGCGACGTCGGTCGTTCGATCCTGACGCAATTGCAGCGACTCAAGACACTCCGTCCGGAAGACTTCTCCACGGATGTGACGAAAGGCAGCTTCCTGCTTCAGGTCGAGTCGTTTCTCTTCGATGCCATCGGCGAAGATTTCGCGGGCCAGATGCACACGGGCCGCAGCCGTATCGATCAGGGAGCCACGGTGCGCCGTCTCTATGACCGTAACCGCATGCTCGACGTGATGGATCGCATGAACGAACTGCAAGCGGCACTCGCCCGTCAGGCAGCACGTCATTCACGCACGATCATGCCCGGATACACCCACATGCAGCACGCGCAGCCGTGGGTGTTCGGTCACTATCTGCTGAGCTTCAGCGCGCGTTTGCACGACAGTTTTGCGCGACTCACCGAAGCCTATGCCCGTGTGAACCGCAACCCGCTCGGCGCCGTGGGGCTGGCCGGCACCTCGTGGCCGCTCAACCGCGCCCGCACGACCGAATTGCTCGGCTTCGATACTGTGCTTGAAAACTCCAAGCTCGGACGCGAGGCCTGGTACGCGGCGGAAACCATCGGCGCGCTCTCGTTCGTGATGGCCGACCTGAACGATCTCGCCACCGATCTGCATGTGTGGTCGAGCATCGAATTCGGTCTCGTCGAGAGCGACGACAGTTACAGCGGCACGAGCAGCATCTTCCCGCAGAAAAAGAACCCGACGGCGCTTGAGACGATCAAGAAGGCCGCGGGCGGCGCCGTCACGTGGCTGTCGACCGCACTCGCCACGTTCCGCGCGGAAGGCACCGGCGATCAGGCAATGCGCGATCTACCGCTGATTCACTCGGCGCTCGAGACGACGGAAGGCATGCTGGATCTCTTCACCGGGGTGATGGACACGCTGATCGTGCACGAAGACCGTATGGCATCGCGGCTCTCCGGAAGTTGGGCGACGGCGAGCAACCTCGCCGACGTCATCGTGCGCGAGAGCGGCCTGTCGTTCCGGCAAGTGCATCACATCGTCGCCCGACTGGTCCGCAACTGCCTGCGTGCAGACATCCGGCCGGATCAGGTCACGGGCGCATTGCTCGACGACGCTTCGTTCGAAACGGCAGGCGTACGACTCGATTTCTCGGATGCGATGGTGCGCGACGCGCTCGATGCACGTCGCTTCGTGGAAACGCGTGTCACCGTGGGCAGCGTCGCCCCATCCGAGGTCGAGCGCATGCTGGCGCGCGCCGTGGCAGATGCCGACGGCGATCGCCAGTGGGTAGTGAATGCACGCACTCGCTTGCTGGATGCGGAGCGCGCCCTCGATAGCGCCGTTGCCGCGATCGTCGGCTGATGAAAGACGTACGGGACAAGTCATGAGCGATAACCTCGTAGCACAGGTGCGCAACCTGAGCGTCGCCTTCGGCAACAACCCCGCCGCGCCGCCCGTCGTGCGCGACGTCTCTTTCGACGTGCGACGCGGACAGACCCTCGCCATCGTCGGGGAATCCGGGTCGGGCAAGTCGGTGACATCGCTCTCGATGATGCGGCTCGTCGAACTCGGCGGCGGACGCATCGTGTCGGGCAGCATGACGCTGCACACCCCGACGGGCGAGCGGATCGACCTCGTGCAAACGCCTGAAGACAGGATGCGACGTCTGCGGGGCTCCGCTATCGGCATGATCTTTCAGGAGCCGATGACGTCGCTCAACCCGGTCTTCAAGATCGGTGCACAACTGATCGAGGCGATCCGGCTGCATCAGCCCGGCAGCCGACGCGCCACGCAGGCGCAAGCGTTGCGCATGCTCGATCTCGTGCGCATTCCGGACGCGCGCCAGGTGCTCGGGCGCTATCCGCATCAACTCTCGGGCGGCATGCGGCAACGCGTGATGATCGCCATGGCCCTCGCCTGCGAGCCCGCACTGCTGATCGCGGACGAGCCGACGACCGCGCTCGACGTCACGGTGCAAGCGCAAATCCTGCAACTGATCCGCCAGTTGCAGGACGACATGGACATGGGGGTCGTCATCATCACGCATGACATGGGGGTCGTGGCGCAGGTCGCCGACGAGGTCATGGTGATGCGCCACGGCGAGACGGTGGAGCACGGTAGCGTGACGGACATTTTCCGCGCGCCACAGCACGAATACACGCGCGCGCTGCTTGCAGCGGTGCCCCGGCTGGGCTCGATGAACGGTACGGATGCGCCCGCCAAGTTCGCACTGGTCGGCAGCGAGGCGAAACCTGCGCCGTCCCCGGTGCCCGCACACGCCGAGGCAACGCGCCAGGCGTCGGCAGCGCCTCTGCTGAGCGTGAAGGATCTGGTCATTCGCTATGACCTTCGTGGCGGCATCTTCGGCGGCGTGAAAAAGCGTGTCCACGCGGTCGAAGGCATCGACTTCGCCTTGCATGCCGGGGAGACCCTTGCACTGGTCGGTGAGTCCGGCTGCGGCAAATCGACGACGGCCCGTGCGGTTGCCGGGTTGATCGATACGCAAGGCGGAACCATCGAGTTTCAGGGACGCGCGCTGACTGGCCTGAAAGGCGCTGAGAAGAAACAACTGCGACGCGACATTCAGGTCGTGTTTCAGGATCCATATGCGTCGCTGGACCCACGAAGGAGCATCGAAGACACGTTGCTTGAGCCGCTGCGCGTGCATCGCATCTGCGACGGCGCACAGGCACGTGCGCGCGTGGGCGAACTGTTGGAGCGCGTCGGCCTGTCCGCCAGCCACGCGCAGCGCTATCCGCACCAGTTCTCCGGTGGGCAACGTCAGCGCATTTGCATCGCACGGGCACTGGCGCTCTCGCCGAAGCTCGTCGTGGCAGACGAGTCGGTGTCCGCGCTCGACGTCTCGATTCAGGCTCAGATCGTCAATCTGCTGCAAGACCTGCAACGGGATCTTGGCATCGCGTTCCTTTTCATCTCACACGATCTGGCGGTCGTGGAGCGCGTCAGTCACCGTGTGGCTGTCATGTATCAGGGACGCATTGTCGAGATCGGGACTCGCCGCCAAATCTTTGAAACGCCGCAGCATGCTTATACGCGCAGACTACTCAGCGCGGTGCCGCATGCCGATCCGGGCGTGAAACCGTCGTCGATCGAGACGCCTCCGGACGACATGCCGAGCCGGGTTTTCGACATCGACTACCGACCGGAGCCGATGCATTTCGCGCAGGTCGCGCCGGGTCACTTCGTCGCCCGGGCCGCCTGAATTCATAGGGCAATTCGCATCGCACGGCGACACCGGTCGCCGGCGGCATCAAGGAGGCTGAAACGTCGTTCGATTGACAGGGGACATCCGCCGAAAGGCGTGATTTAAATTTAGGATAACTAATAGAAAATCGATGAACAACGGCATTCGAATCGCTGCCGCGATGGCAGTCTTGTCGGGCGTGGCCCATGCGCAAAGCCAGGTGACGCTCTACGGCATTGTCGATAATGGTCTGACGTATGTGTCCAACTCGGGCGGCAGCCGCCTTGTCGGCATGGCAAGCGGTGGCATGCAGGCCGCGCGATGGGGCATGCGCGGCGTCGAGGACCTCGGCGGGGGACTGAAGGCGACGTTCCGGCTGGAGAACGGGTACGACCTGAATACCGGAAAGTTCGGACAGGGCGGTCTGGAGTTCGGCCGTCAGGCGAACGTGGGGCTTTCCGGGCGTTATGGCGCTGTCTTGCTGGGCCGTCAGTACGATTCCGTGATCGACTACGTCGGCCGGTTTGCGTTCTCCAATACGTTTGGCGCGTCCATCAACGCGCATCCTGGCGATATCGACAACTTCAACAGCAGCAATCGCATCAACAACGCCGTGAAGTTCCAGAGTGCCGATTACGCCGGGTTCAGCATGGGTGGCCTGTACAGCCTGGGAGGCATTGCGGGCAACAGCGGGCGCAACCAGATTTATTCCGTTGGCGCCGCGTATGCGCGTGGACCGCTGAACGTCGGTGTCGGCTATCTCAACGTGCGAAATCCGAACGTCAGCTTCTTCGGCAACAGCACGACGGGCACGGTGTCGTCGACGACCTCCAACATTGCGTCACCGGTGTACGCCGGCTTCGGCTCGGCGAATACGTATCAGGTGGTCGCGGCGGGGGCCAGCTATGAGGTGGGCGACGCCACGCTCGGCGCGACCTACTCGAACATTCGCTTCATCAATCTCGGCGCGGCGTATGCGTCGCCGTTCGCAGGGCAATCGCAGACGTTCAACAACGGTGAAGTTTCGCTCATCTACCGGCTTAACCCGGCGCTGCTGCTCGGTGCCTCCTACAACTACACACGCGGGACCAGTGTGAACGGCAAGCCTGCTGCGCAATATCACCAGGGCGCGATGGGCATCGATTACTTCCTCTCCAAACGCACCGATCTGTATCTGGTCGGCGTGTATCAGCATGCGAGCGGCGTGACGTTGTCGAGTTCGGGCACGGGGGTTGTCGCGGCCGTCGCATCGATCGGCGGTCTGACGGCGTCGTCGAACCAGAATCAGGTAGCGTTGCGCGCAGGGATCCGCACGAAGTTCTGACGTTGGGGCGTTCAAGCGCCATCAACTTCGACCTTGCATCCTGCTCAGGTTCGAGTACACTCAATACTGTACAAAAATACAGTATTGAGTGGTATCTCATCTCAACCGAGGAGCGTGTAAGTGAATCGCACTGCCAAAGGTCTTTTCGATGTCCAGCTCGGCCCGCAGCCGCTCAGTCCGGTAGCGGAAGGTACGGGACTTGCGCGTCTATCACTGGACAAGACGTATCACGGCGATCTGAGCGCGACCGGGCACGGTGAGATGCTCGCGTTTCGAAGCGGCACCCCGGGCTCAGCGGGCTACGTCGCGATGGAGACGGTACGCGGCACGCTTCAAGGCCACACCGGAACGTTCGTGTTGCAACACAGCTCGACGATGACACGCGGCGTGCCTACGCAATCGATCACCGTCGTTCCCGACTCCGGCACCGATGCGCTCAGCGGCCTGACCGGGACCGTGATCATCACTATCACCGACGGACAACACGCTTACGCGTTCGACTATGTGCTGCCGCAGACGCAGCCCGCGACAGGAGAGGCGTCATGAGCCATCGAGGCACCGATCGTCAGATCGACAACATCGAATTCAATGTCGGCGATATCGCACGCAGCAAGAAGTTTTACGGCAGCGTGTTCGGCTGGACGTTCACCGACTACGGTCCAACCTATACGGAATTCACCGATGGGCGACTCACCGGCGGGTTCACGACTGGCGAAGCCGTGCGTCCGGGCGGCCCGCTGGTGATTCTGTATGCCGACGATCTCGCCGAGACGCAACGCCGCATCGAAAACGCAGGTGCGACGATCAGCCGTGCGGTGTTTTCGTTTCCCGGTGGCCAGCGCTTTCATTTCATCGATCCGGACGGCTACGAACTTGCGGTGTGGTCGGCGGCAACTTGATTCCGATTGATTGAGGTCACCGGCGTCGCGGGCATTGCGCGTCGCGACACAAAACAAAAAGGCCGGCACGCTTACCGCGTTGCCGGCCTTTTTATTGCGTCTGGTTGGGGGCACTGCCCCCACCGCGCTACCTCACTCCACCGTCACCGACTTGGCGAGGTTACGGGGCTTGTCGACGTCGGTCCCGCGAGCGCAGGCCGTGTGGTACGCCAGCAGTTGCAGCGGCACCACGTGCAGGATCGGCGAGAGCTGGCCGTAGTGCTCCGGCATGCGGATCACGTGGAGACCTTCGGCATTCGCGATCTGCGTGTCGGCGTCGGCGAAGACATACAACTGACCGCCGCGCGCGCGCACTTCCTGCATGTTCGACTTCAGCTTTTCCACCAGCGCGTCGCGCGGCGCTACCGTGACGACCGGCATCTGATCCGTCACCAATGCCAGCGGGCCGTGCTTCAACTCGCCTGCGGGATACGCCTCGGCGTGGATGTACGAGATTTCCTTGAGCTTGAGTGCACCTTCCAGAGCGATCGGATAGTGCAGACCGCGTCCCAGGAACAGCGCATTCTCGCGACGGGCAAATTCTTCCGCCCAGGCGATGATCTGCGGCTCAAGCGCCAGCACGCTGTTGAGCGCCGCCGGCAGGTGACGCAACTGCGTCAGGTATTCCGCTTCCTGCGCTGCCGGCAAGCGGCCACGCAGCTTCGCGATCGTCAGCGTCAACAGGAACAGCGCCGTGAGCTGCGTCGTGAACGCCTTCGTCGACGCCACGCCAATTTCCGTGCCGGCACGCGTGAGGTAATGCAGCGCCGTCTGACGCACCATCGCACTCGTACCCACGTTGCAGATCGCCAGCGTGTTCGTCATGCCCAGCGATTGCGCATGTTGCAGCGCCGCCATGGTATCGGCGGTCTCGCCCGACTGGGAAATCGTGACGACCAGCGTTTTCGGATTCGGCACGCTGTCGCGATAGCGGTATTCGCTCGCCACTTCGACCTGCGTCGGAATCTGGGCCAGCGACTCCAGCCAGTACTTCGCCGTCATGCCCGAGTAGTAGCTCGTGCCACACGCCAGAATCAGGATCGAGTCGACACTGCTGAGCATCGCTTCGGCCTTCTCGCCGAAAAGCGTCGGCGAAATGCCTTCTACGCCTTCCATCGTGTCGCCGATCGCGCGCGGCTGCTCGAAGATTTCCTTCTGCATGTAGTGGCGATACGGCCCCAACTCCACCGCGCCCGTGTACGCCTGCACCGTGCGCACTTCGCGCTCGACCACGGTGTCGTTGCGATCCATGATCTTCACGCCTTGCAGCGTGAGCTCGACGACATCGCCTTCTTCCAGATAGATGAACTGGTCGGTCGTGCCGGCAAGCGCCAGTGCGTCGGACGCGAGGAAGTTCTCGCCATCGCCGACACCCACGACGAGCGGCGACCCGGCACGCGCGCCCACGATACGGTGGGGCTCCTGCTTGCGGAACACCGCGATGGCATAGGCGCCATGCAAACGACGCGTGGCCAGACGCACCGCCTGATACAGATCGTCGGCGGCGCCATTCGACAGAATGTGATGAATCAGATGCGCGATGACTTCGGTGTCGGTTTGCGACACGAACGTGTAGCCCAGTCCACGCAACTCGTCGCGCAGGCTCTCATGATTCTCGATGATGCCGTTGTGCACCAGCGCCACTTCGTCACGCGAGAAGATCGGGTGCGCGTTGTCCGTCACCGGTGCGCCGTGCGTGGCCCAACGCGTGTGGGCGATGCCCGTCTCGCCGCCGAGCTTCGTTTGCGCCAGTTGCTCGTCGAGGTCTGCCACGCGCGACACGCTGCGCGCCCGCTGGGGCACGCCGTCCTTCAACACCGCCACGCCACACGAGTCGTAGCCGCGATACTCCAGGCGACGCAATCCCTCGACCAACACCGGTACTACATTACGTCGCGCTACCGCGCCGACAATGCCGCACATATTCGCTTTCCTCAGTGCCAGATAGTCTGGCTCGATCAATCGGATGAAATCCGTTTCCATCGCCGGCGCGCGCATCCGCGGCGCTCGCCGGCACATAACCGCCGATTTTACTGCTTCTGCTTGCGCGGGCGAACATACCCCGCCTTCGCTTCCTGCGTCTTGCCGTTGAGCACCAGCGAATCTTCCGGCGTGTCCTTCCACACGGTCGTGCCTGCAGCGATGGTCGTGCCGCGGCGCACCGTCACGGGCGCAACCAGTTGCGAATCGGAGCCGATGAACACATCGTCTTCGATCACCGTGCGGTGCTTGTTCGCCCCGTCGTAATTGCAGGTGATCGTGCCCGCGCCGATGTTCACGCGCGCGCCCACGGTCGAGTCGCCGACGTACGCCAGATGGTTCGCCTTCGAACCGTTCCCCATCACCGCATTCTTCACTTCGACGAAGTTGCCGATGTGCACGTCGTCCGCCAGATCCGCCCCCGGACGCAGACGGGCATAAGGCCCGATATGCGCATTCGCGCCGACGACCGCACCGTCCAGGTGACTGAACGGTTCAATGTGCGTTCCGGCGCCGATGGTGCTGTTGCGAATGACGCAGTTCGCGCCGATGCTCGCGCCGTCACCAATCGTCACCTTGCCTTCGAAGACGCAGTTCACATCGATGGAGACGTCGGTACCGCATGCGATCTCGCCGCGAAGATCGAAACGTGCCGGATCGATCAGCGTGACGCCTGCCGCGAGCAACGTATTTGCCGCGTTGCGCTGATAGTCACGTTCCAGTTCGGCCAGTTGCGCCTTGTCGTTCACGCCGTTGGGCTCCCATGCAAACGCCGGCTGCGTGGTCACAACCGGCACACCGTCCGCCACCGCGCACGCGATCACGTCCGTGAGGTAATACTCGCCTTGGGCATTCTGGTTCTTCAGACCGCCGAGCCAGCCTTTCAGGGCGCGCGTCGGCGCCACGAGAATGCCCGTGTTGATCTCGTGAATCGCCAGTTCCGCCTCGTTGGCGTCCTTCTGTTCGACGATGCGCTGCACGTTGCCAGCCGCGTCGCGCACGATACGGCCATAGCCGGTCGGGTTGTCCAGATCGACGGTCAGCACGCCCAGCTTGTCGTTGCCCGCCGCTGCAAGCAGTCCCTGCAACGTTTCGGCACGCGTGAGCGGCACGTCGCCATACAGCACGAGCGTCGGCACGGACTCGTCGAGCAGCGGCGCCGCCTGCTGCACGGCATGTCCCGTACCCAGTTGCTGCGCCTGCTCGGCGAAGCAGACGCCTTCATCCCCCACGGCTTCGCGCACGGCATCGACGCCATGCCCGACCACCACGATCAATTTTCCCGGCGCGAGCTTGCGCGCTGTCGCGATAACATGCGAGAGCACCGGACGGCCAGCCAGCGGCTGCAACACCTTGGGCAACCTGGAGCGCATGCGCTTACCCATGCCAGCGGCGAGAATGACAATGTTCATGGCGTCGTGACGATTCGAAATTGGAAGACGGATATCGTGGGTATCGGGATCTTACCCCGCCGCCCGATCACGGCACGGCGGGGCGTCAGGAAGAGCGGCGTGCGATCAGTCGTCGAATTGCGTGATGCGAATGATGCCCGCGTCGTCGTCGCCGCAGGGCGCTTCGTCGAAGGCGATATCACCGAGCGGATCGGGTTGCCCCGTCGCACGCAGATTCTTGAAGTCGTGCAGATTCGTGTCCATCAGGTGCGACGGCACCACGTTCGACAGCGCGCTGAAAATCGATTTGATACGCCCGGGATGCTGCTTCTCCCACAGGCGGATGAGCGACTTCATCTCCGCACGCTTGAGGTTCGGCTGGCTGCCGCACAGCGTGCACGGAATGATCGGGAACTGCTTGTACTCGGCGTAGCGCTCCAGATCCGGTTCGCGCACATAGGCGAGCGGGCGAATCACCACGTTCTTGCCGTCGTCCGATTGCAGCTTCGGCGGCATGCCCTTGAGCTTGCCCCCATAGAAGATGTTGAGGAACAGCGTCTCGATGATGTCGTCGCGATGGTGGCCCAGCGCGATCTTGGTCGCGCCCAGCTCGCCGGCCACGCGATAGAGAATGCCGCGACGCAGACGCGAGCACAGCGAACACGTCGTCTTGCCCTCGGGCACCACGCGCTTGACGATGGAGTACGTGTCCTGATTCTCGATGTGGAAATCCACGCCGATGGAACGGAAGTAGTCCGGCAGCACATGCTCCGGGAACCCCGGCTGCTTCTGGTCGAGGTTGACGGCGACGATCGAGAAATCGATCGGCGCGCGCTCACGCAGCTTGAGCAGGATGTCGAGCATGGCGTAGCTGTCCTTGCCGCCGGACATGCACACCATCACGCGATCGCCCTGCTCGATCATGTTGTAGTCGCCGATGGCCTGCCCCGTCAGACGGAACAGACGCTTTTCGAGCTTGTTGTTCTCGAACGCGAGCTTCTGCGCTTTCTTCACGCTGTCGGTGGCAGCACCGGTGGCAGCGTTCGCCGGGTTGGCGGTGGCGGTAAGCGGCGCACCGGTCTCGGGCATGACGGCACTCATGTCAGGCATCCTTCATTTGAAACACTTCGATGCCGACCGAGTGGCAATCGGGATAGACGTCGGGCTTCTCGGTCGACACACCCACGGCACGCACGCGCGGATGCGCCAGCAGCGCACGCGCGACGTCGTCGCAAAGGGTTTCCTGCAGGTGAATATGGCCCTGCCCCACTCGCTTGGCGATCGTCTCGCGCATGAAGTCGTAATCGACCACTTCGTCGAGCTTGTCTTCCGTGGGCGTGCTTTCGGCCAGCGGCACGAACAACTGAACGTTGATCAGCACGCGCTGCTCGCCACGCTTCTCATGATCGTGCACGCCAATGTTGATGAACACTTCGTAGTCGCGCAGGAACATGCGACGGCAGTCCATCAGGCGGGGGTGGGAAAGAGCGCTATGCATTTTGAAGACTCGTAATGACAATCAACGAGACCGGTCGGCGTCGGCCGGCTCGGTCAGAAATTTCACGTCCCGCGACGAACTCGCGAGATGTTGCCCGCCATCGACATACAACACCGTGCCGGTGACGGCAGGCGCCTCAGCCAGATAGGCGACGGCCTGGGCAATGTCCTCCGGCGTGGACGACGCCCCCAGCGGCGTGGCGGCATGTGCCGCAGCAAACCCCGCCGGGGTCTGATCGACCGACAGGAGCGTGACACCGGGCGCCACGCCGACCACACGCAGACGCGGCGCAAAGGCCTGCGCCAGCAGCGTCGTCGCCACATCGAGCGCCGCCTTCGACAGTGTGTACGACAGATAGTCCGGATTCGGATTCGCCAGCTTCTGATCCAGCAAGTTGACGACGACACCGCGCCCGGTCTCGCCCAATGCGGCGTGCATTTCGCGCGCGAGCACGAGCGGCGCGCCCGCGTTCACCCGCATGTGACGCTCCAGCGCCTGATACCCGAAATCGTCGGCACTATCGTATTCGAAGCGCGAGGCGTTGTTCACCAGGCAGCGCGGCACGCCCAGCGATTCACGGCAGCGGGCGATCAGCCCGACCGTGGCGGCTTCGTCGGCGAGCGACGCTTGCAACGCCACCGCGCGGCGGCCCATGGCCTCGATGGCCGCGACGGTTTCGAGCGCTTCGTCGTGCGAGCGCTCGTAATGAACCGCGACGTCCCATCCCAGGCCAGCCAGCTTCAGCGCGATGGCACGGCCGATGCGACGTGCACCGCCGGTCACCAGCGCTACGCGCGGCACGTCAGACGTGCGGGCGGTGTCGCTTGCGGCGGAGGCGGGGCGTGGCGTCGATGCAACGGTCATGCGGCGATTTCCTGTCGAATGCCTGTCTGCGGGCAGGACGATGAGCTAACTTCGGGCGGCACAGTGCAAGGTTTGCGGCGGGACCCGGCAATCGCTCGCGCCGTCATGGCCCTCTGGATAGAGGGCGATCGTTGCGCATACTAGCGAAAACCTCGCCAAAACAATCGAAAACCGGCAAAAATCGGCGCAAAAGCCCTCGATTTCGCCCGCAGACGCTGCGATGTCAACCATAGCAGCCAGTCTGCACGGTCTCCGTTACAATGCCCGCATGAATCAGGCCGCACCGAAACCCCATAGTTTACCCGTTCCGGAGACGGACGCGCTCGAACACTCGCGTCGCCTCACGGCATATCTCGCCGACGCCATTGCGGCGAACGGCGATTGGCTGCCGTTCGACCGCTTCATGGAACTCGCGCTGTACGCACCCGGCCTTGGCTACTACGCCGCCGGTGCTGCCAAATTCGGACGTCTCGCCGCCGACGGCAGCGACTTCGTCACCGCACCGGAACTCACGCCGTTCTTCGCCCGAACGCTGGCACGCCAGCTCGGCGAGATCTTCGAGCAGACGGGTGACACGCGCGTGCTGGAATTCGGCGCCGGCTCCGGTCGCCTCGCCGCCGACCTCCTGCTCGCACTCGATGCCCAAGGCACGCCGTGCGAGCAGTACTCGATCATGGAACTGTCCGGCGAGCTTCGCGCGCGTCAGCGCGACACCATCGAAAAGGCCGCGCCGCATCTGCTCGATCGCGTGACGTGGCTCGACCAGCTACCCGACGCCTTCGAGGGCGTGATGCTCGGCAACGAAGTGCTCGACGCCATGCCGGTGCGCCTCTGGGCCCGTCGCCCTGACGCGAACGCTCACCCCGTGTGGTTCGAGCGCGGTGTCGTGCTCACGCCGGATGGCTTCGCATGGGAGGAGCGCCTTTACACCGGCCGCCTGCCCGAAGCCCTCGATGCGCTGGCCGATCTGCCGCCGACGCAGGAATATCTGACGGAGACGCACGAAGCGGCGGCCGCGTTCGTGCGCAGTGTGGCACCGCTGCTCGCCCGTGGCGTGCTGCTGCTGATCGACTACGGATTCCCGGCCCGCGAGTACTACCATCCGCAGCGGGCGGGCGGCACACTGATGTGCCACTACCGACATCACGCGCACGACGACCCGTTCTATTACCCCGGCTTGCAGGACATCACGGCACACGTGGAGTTTTCGGGGGTGGCCGACGCAGGCGTCGAGGCCGGTCTCGACCTGCTGGGTTTCACCTCGCAGGCACGCTTCCTGATGAACGCGGGCATCGTCGATCTGATGAGCGCGCTGGACCCGACCGATCCGAAGACCTTCCTGCCGGCGGCCGCTGCGGCACAAAAGCTGTTGTCCGAGGCCGAGATGGGCGAGTTGTTCAAGGTCATCGCCTTCGGACGTGGCATCGATGAATGGGCAGGCCTGATCGGATTCGCCACGGGCGACCGCAGCCACGCGCTCTGATCCACATCCATTCCTTCCACCAGACGCCACCGAGAGGCCACGCCGATGTTTCGCTGGATGTTCACCATCTTCTTCGCGATCTGCGTTCTCTCGGCGGCCGCACCGTGGCTCACCAAGCTCGGCATCGGCCGCCTGCCCGGTGACGTGCGTCTGCGCTGGCGCGGCAAGGAGATGGTCTTCCCGTTCGCGTCGACCGTCCTGCTCTCGCTCGTCTTCAACCTGCTGATTCGTTTGTTGTAAGCCGCTCGGCGCCATCTTTCCCGTCGCAACACCTGTTGCAACGCGTTTCGCTTTCTTCCCCGCCTCCCCGCTTCCACTGACAGCCTCGCCCTAGGCTGCGCTTGTGCGTTTCCGTCGCACCACCCCTGCCATTTTTCAGGGTTAACTACGATTTGATCATTTGTTGCAAAAAAATTAACATGAAACAAATGATTCAGTTATGGATCACGGAAAGACCTTCATAGGAGCAGGACATGACCGAAACACGATTGACCGGGGTAATGCGTGGCGTGCGCGAGTTGCGTGCGGTGCTGGGCGTAGCGATGATGGCGGTCGCCGGCGCGGCGCTGGCTCAGGGCGCATCGGAAACGCTGCAAAAGATCGAAAGCAGCGGCGTGATCTCGATCGGCCATCGCGAGTCGTCGATCCCGTTCTCCTACTACGACAACAATCACAACGTCATCGGTTACTCGCAGGACCTCTGCAACAAGGTCGTCGACGCGGTGAAAACCCGTCTGAAGAAGCCCGACCTTCAGGTGCGCTTCATTCCCGTCACCTCACAGAACCGTATCGCGCTCGTGCAGAACGGCACGGTCGACATCGAATGTGGCGTGACGACGAACCTCAAGGCGCGTCAGGCACAGGTCAATTTCTCGAACACGTTCTTCATTGCCGGCACGCGCCTGCTCGTGAGCAAGACCAGCGGTGTGAAGGATTTCCCGGATCTCGCGGGTAAAGCGGTGGTGACCAATGCCGGCACGACCTCGGAGCGCATCCTCAACAAGATGAACAACGAGAAGAAGATGAACATGAACGTCATCTCCGGCAAGGATTACGGCGAGTCGTTCACGATGCTGCAAGGCGGACGCGTGCAGGCGTTCATGATGGACGACGTGCTGCTCGCCGGCGCCCGCACGATGGGCCGCAACCCCGATGACTGGGTCGTGACGGGCGCACCGCAATCGTTCGAGGCTTACGGCTTCATGATGAAACACGGCGACGCCGAGTTCAAAAAGCTCGTGGACGATACGCTGGCGGGCGTCATGAAAAGCGGCGAGATCAACACGATGTACAAGAAGTGGTTCGAATCGCCGGTGCCGCCGAAGAACATCAGCTTCAACTTCCCGATGAGCGAACAGCTCAAGCAGCTTTACGCCAATCCGAACGACAAGGCGTTCGAGTGATCTGAGTCGTACTCACTCACCTTCGCCGTGCAGTCCGGCGGCGGCAACGGCGTCGATACGCGCGGCCTGCACCGCTTCGCGAATCTTCGCGGGATGGTCGGCGTACTGACGCGCGACCGCCCCCGCATCGATGCTACGTGCAGCGTCCAGCGCCGCCATCAGACGCTCGCGCTGAGGATACGGCGCGGTGGCGAAGTCGCCGCCCCGCCCTCGTGCGTCGGCCTCACAGGCTTGCAGGATCTCGACGAACCGATCAGGCTTGCGCAACGCATCGCACCGCTCCAGCAGACGCACCAGCGCCCCCGCGCCGAACTTCCCGCTCGCGTGAATGTTGCCGTGCTCGCGCGCCACCACCTGCGCCAGTTCACGACAGTCCACAGGTACCCGCAAGCGCGCGCATAGCGGTCCGAGCAATCCGACGCTACGGCCTTCGTGTCCAATGTGACGCGGCAGCACGTCCTCCGGCGTCGTTCCCTTGCCCAGATCGTGCGTGAGTGCGGCAAACCGCACCGGCAGCGAATAGCCCTGCGTCGCCGCGTAATCAAGCACCATCATCACATGCACGCCGGTATCCACTTCCGGATGGAAGTCGGCACGTTGCGGCACGCCCCACAACTGCTCGACCTCGGGAAGAATGCGCGCGAGCGCCCCGGACGCACGCAACACGTCGAACATCCGCGACGGCCGATGTTCCATCAGACCGCGCGAGATTTCCTGCCAGACACGCTCCGCCACCAACGCATCCACCTCGCCGTTGCCGGTCATCTCACGCATGAGCGCAAGCGTCTCGTCGGCGACGGTGAAGTCGGTGAACCGCGCGGCAAAGCGTGCGCATCGCAGAATCCGCACCGGATCCTCCGCGAACGCTTCCCCCACATGCCTGAACAGTCGCGCTTCCAGATCGCGCTTGCCGCCGTAGGGATCGACGAGCACGCTGGACAGACTGTCGTCCGGTAGCACCTCGCGGGCCATCGCGTTGATGGTGAAGTCGCGCCGGATCAGATCCTCTTCGAGGGTGACTTCGGGCGCGAAGTAGAACGAGAAGCCGTGATAGCCGCGCGCCGTCTTGCGTTCGGTACGCGCGAGGGCGTACTCGGCCTGCGTTTTGGGATGAAGGAATACCGGGAAGTCGCGACCGACCGGGCGGAAGCCCTTCGCCACCATTTCCTCGGGCGTCGCGCCGACCACGACGTAGTCGCGATCCTTGACGGGCAGGCCAAGCATCTCGTCGCGAATCGCACCACCGACAGCGTAGATCTTCATGGGCGCGCGTCGTAGAAAGCGACGCTTTGCGTCTCCGCCCGTCCGGCGGCGACCCACGCCTGCACGGCCGGCACTTCGCGAATCCCGTCGGCGTAGGCCTGTGCATGCGCTGACAACTCCGGCTCGAACGTCGCGAACCGCATCACCACGGGGGCGTAGAAGGCGTCGGCAATCGAAAAGTCGCCGAACAGGAACGGCCCTTCATAGCGCGCGAGGCAATCCTCCCAGATCGATTCGACACGGCGAATATCGGCGAGCACTTCCGGCGTGGCGCTTGCGCCCGGCCAATGCGCCGCGACGTTCATCCACATATGCGTGCGCAGCGCCGTGAAACCGCTATGCATCTCGGCACAGACGCTGCGCGCATGCGCCCGCGCGCCGAGCGCCTTGGGCCAGAGCGGAAGATGCGGATAGGCGTCTGCCAGATACTCGGAGATGGCGAGCGAGTCCCACACGGTGATGCCGTTGTCGATCAGACAAGGGACTTTGCCCGTGGGGGAATACCGCAGGATCTGTTCGCGCGAGTCGGGCTGCGCGAGCCACACGTTCTTCTCCTCGAACGCGATGCCGAAATGCTTGAGCAGCACCCACGGGCGCATCGACCACGAGGAGTATTTTTTGTTGGCGATGATGAGTTGCATGAGGACTTTCCTTCCCCACGCGGCGAGGTCACGCCGCGTGTTGTCATTGCGATGGCAAATGCTTGAGGTAGTGAGGCGGCGAGCCGCGGACCGACGTTCGCCGGCAGCGCGCCCGGGGACCTCAGCGCCCGGCGAAGCGCCGGTAATCCGCCATCCGTTTTTCCCAGATACCGCCGTTGAGATAATCGACGGCGATCTCCAGCCCGTTCGGTGTCAGGCCGAGTTCGGGCGCAAGCGGACCGGTCATGACGTTGTCGACGGTCATCGAATCGAGATTGTCGCGCGTAATGATCGGCTCACCCGGCAACTTCTCGAAGAGCATGGCCTGAAGCCGCGCCGTGCTATCCGGCAGCGCCAGTATCGGACGCTCACAACCGCACGCCGCACCAGCGAAGCGCACCAGCGCTTCCAGCGTGTACACGTCCGGGCCGCCAAGCGCATAGGTCTTGCCAACGGTGGTGTCGTTCTCGAGCGCGGTAGCGAACGCCTGCGCGACATCCGCCACATACACCGGTTGAAAGCGGGCCTGCGCACTCGCCAGCGGCACGATGGGCAAGCGGCGTTGCAGCTTCGCAAACGTATTCAGGAAGTTGTCGCCAGGGCCGAACACCACCGACGGACGGAAGATCGTGGCAGCAATGCCCGTCTCGCGAATCGCCGTCTCTCCGTCGCCCTTCGAGCGCTGATACATGCTCGGGCCGTTCGGGTCCGCGCCCAACGCGCTCATATGGAGGACGCGGGCAATGCCCCGATCCGTGCACGCCTGCGCGATCTTCCGCGGCAGTTCCACATGCACCCGAGCGAACGCGCGACCGTAAGGCGTGCCCCGGTCGCTATGCAGAATGCCTGCAAGATTGATGACGGCGTCGCTACCGGCAATCACACGCTCCAGCGCGCGCGGGTCGTGTACGTCGCACTCGACCAGTTCGACGCCAGGCAGCACCGCAAGCGCCTTGGCCGCTTCCACGCGCCGTGTGGGCAGACGCACGGCATGTCCCAACGTCACCAGTCTCGCCACCAGATGGCTACCGATGAAGCCCGTGCCACCGACGATACAAACGTTATAGCGCATGCGTCACCTCCGCGTTATGACCACGGGTACGCGGCCCCGACCGCTGCCCTGTCACTGGGGCAGGATTACGCCGAGCCGCTCCTTGAGCGATTGCGGACGGCCCGTGATGATGGCCGAGTAATACGTGGTATTCGACAGCACGTTCTCGACATACTGACGCGTTTCGTTGAACGGAATCGTCTCCGCGAAGATCGCGCCCTCGACCGGACGGTCGAGCGTGGAGCGCCACGTACGCGGACGCCCCGGACCTGCGTTGTAACCCGCCGACGCCAGCACGGCCGAACCGTCGAACTGGTTGTAGATACCCGACAGGTAGCTCGTGCCCAGACGGATATTGGTATCGATGTCGTGCATCATGCCCGGGCTGTAATCCATGCCGATCTGCTTGGCGACCATCTTGGCCGTGGCGGGCATGACCTGCATCAGACCGCCGGCGCCGGCAGACGAACGCGCGTTGATGATGAAGCGCGACTCCTGACGAATCAGACCGTAAGCCCACGCTTCGTCGAGATCGACACTCTTCGAGAAGCGATCGACCTTGTCGCGGAACGGCATCAGATAGCGCAACGTAAAGTCATGCTCGACCTTCGTGCGATCCGCCGTGTTCACTGCGCGGTCGAACAGCTCGATACCGTTCGCATACTGCGCGGCGGCGATCAACTGACGATCCGTCATGTTGCGCAGTTCCCAGTTCCACTCACGGTTGCCTTCGAAACGCAGGCCCAGATCGTAGAACTTCGCCGCGCGCAGGAAACCGGGGTTCGAGCGGTTGGCATCGATTTCGGCTTGCGTCACGACGGTACGTGCAGGCAGTGCCGTCTTGTTGCCCAGTTCCTCGTTCGCCAACTGACCGTAGAAGTTCGGTTGCGACGCGATCTTCTGGAACTGCGCACGGGCGGCGTCGCCCTGACCGGCTTCGCGCAGCGCGCGGCCATACCAGTAAGTCCAGACACCGTCATCGCGCAATGCCGTGGGCATGGCTTCGATGCCGGTACGCACGAGGTTCCAGTCACCCGCGCGCAACGCTGCACGGATCTTCCATTCCTGCGCCGTATTCGAGAGCTTGGCGCTGCCCGCCTGACGATACCAGTTGATCGCCATCGGGTTCTGCGACAGCGCGCCGCGCATGCCGATCGCCCCCCAGCCGATGGCGCGCTCGTCCTGCGACAGGCTGCCGGCAATGCTGCCGAAGCTGCTGGCGGCGAGCATGGCGTCCGAGCGGGCCATGCGAACGACGGCGAGCAACGCCAGTTGACGCGACGCCTCCGAGCCGTCCACGCCGCGCGCCAGAATCTGCGCCGGGCGCGACGCCGCCATATCGAGCAGACTGTCGTCCGGGCGGACGGCGCCGAGCGCGTCGGCGATCTGCTTGCCCAGCGAGGTGTAGTTCTCCTCATAAGCCAGGCGAATCTGATGCCAGACTTCCTTGCGCGGCAACTGACCGCTCGCGGCCAGCGTGTTGATCATGTCGACGCATCCCTCGCCGTAGTACTTCGGCGTGGTCAGCAGATCGGTGGCCGCCTGCGTGACGTTCTCTCCGCGCGACGCCCGCGACATCAGGGCATAGCACTTGACCTGGGTGTCATCGTCGAGCACGAATTTCGGATATTGCGCATCAAACGTCTGCCAGTCGTGACGTTTGCCGAGCACCAGCAGCCAGTCGTTGCGCATGCGGTCGGCGATCGCCTGACCGTCATACGCGCGCAAGAAGGCGCGGATATCGTCGTCGGGCGTGTCGATCAGCGCCTTGCCCGAGCGGTCGAACATGCGCGGTTTGATCTGGAAGTACTGGACATACGACGGCACGTCGTAGTCGGAGAGCATGGCGGCGAGCGCGGTGGCACGCGGCGCGTCGTTGCTGCGGGCAGCTTCGCGCAACTGTACGAAGATGTCGTCCGGCGAGCGCTGCGACAGCGTGTCGGCCGATGTGGCAGACGTGGCCGAGCGGCTTGCCGCCGACTGCGCCTTGGGACGGCCGGTCGCTTCGGTCGTGCTGCATGCCACGAGCGTGGCAGCGGTCAGGGCAAGCGCGGCGGCGCGATATACTCGGGTCAAACGTTCGGACATCTTCGGGGGAGCGTCGGGTAAAAAGTGAATTCAAGCATAGCACGGGACCCCGCCCAATCGGCGGCGCAAACGTCGCGAAATGCGGCGGATGCAACGACCGCGAAAGCCCAATTGCGCCGCGTGTTGCTCGACGCTCGCAGCACGCTCAACGCCCGTCCGGCGCGCGACGGCGCACTCGCCGTGCGGCTGGCCGACGAACTCGCGCGCCGCGCCCCGCGCTGCATCGGCTTCTACTGGCCGATCCAGCACGAATTCGATGCGCGCGCCGTCATCTCCGCCTGGCTGAGCGCCGCCCCCGCGGGCACCCTGCGGCTGGCCGCACTGCCGGTCGTCACCGCCCCGGCCACGCCGCTCGTCTTCCATCGCTGGAGCCCCGACACGCCCATGACGCAAGGCCGCTACCGCATTCCGGTGCCGCAGGACACCGAAGTGCTGGTGCCCGACCTGCTGCTGGTGCCGTGCGTCGGTTTCACGCGCAACGGCCTGCGGCTCGGCTACGGCGGCGGCTTCTACGACCGCACCCTGCATTCGATGACCCCCGCGCCGCAAACGCTCGGCATCGCGTACGACGCCCTCGAAATCGACCATCTCGACGCCGAGGCCCACGATCTGGCGCTCGATGCCATCGTCACGGAATCGGCCACCTTCGCCCGCGTCCTCACCGGCGCTACGGACACTACCGTCACCCCCGGTCATCCACGCTAATCCATGACAACGCTCAAGATCCTGCCGCTCGGCGACAGTGCGCTCGTATGCGAAGCGGGGACGACCCCCACGCTCGCCACGCAGCGCCGTGTCTGGCATGTGGCAGCCCTCGCCCGCGACTGGCCCGACGTGCGCGAAGTCGTGCCGGGCATGAACAACCTCACGTTGCTCTTCGACCCGCTCGCTACCGACATCGACGTACTGAGCGAGCGTCTGCGCGAAGTCTGGCAGACGCCGCCTGCCGCCGGCGAGGTCGGCCGCGACATCGAGATCCCGGTGCACTACGGCGGCCAGCACGGTCCCGACCTTGCCGATGTCGCCAAGCATGCGCGCCTGCAACCGAAGACCGTCGTGCAGCGCCACACCGCGCCGGAGTATGTCGTCTATTTCATCGGCTTTCAGCCGGGCTTCGCCTATCTCGGCGGGCTGGACGATTCCATCGCCACCCCCCGCCGCGCGGAGCCGCGCCTGTCCGTGCCGGCCGGCTCGGTAGGCATTGGCGGTAACCAGACCGGCATCTACCCGCTCAGTTCGCCCGGCGGCTGGCAGATCATCGGCCACGCCACGCGCGCCTTGTTCGACCCCGCCGCGACCCTGCCCGCCCTGCTAGCGCCGGGCGACCGCGTGCGCTTCACCATCGCGAGTCTCGACCTGTGATCGACATCCTGCGTGCCGGCCTGCTCACTACCGTTCAGGACCTGGGCCGAACCCGTCAGCGCGAGTTCGGCGTCGCCAGCGGCGGCGCCCTCGATCCGCTCGCCTGCGCCGTCGCCAATCGCCTAGTGGGCAACGAACTGAACGCCGCCACCCTCGAAATCACGATGGGGACGTGCGCATTGCGTTTCACGTCGGCCACGCTCGTCGCGCTGACCGGCGCCGACTGCCATGCCGAACTCGACGGCCAGCCCGTGTGGTCGTGGTGGCGCTTTCGCGTCACACGCGGCCAGACATTGACGCTGCATCCCTCGCGCTTCGGCATGCGCACGTATCTCGCCGTGGCCGGGGGTATCGACGTGCCCGAAACCCTCGGCTCGCGCAGCACCGACCTCACGGCAGGCTTCGGCGGCTTCGAGGGACGCGCCCTGCGCGACGGCGACCGCATCGTCATCGGCCAGCCGAGCGCCGCCGCACGCGACGCCGAGCCGCTGGGCGTGCGTCCGCCGCTGTGGTTGTCGGACCCGCTGGCGCATCGCGTACGCGTGCTGCCCGGGCCGGAATATGACGACTTCACGACGGCAGCCCACAAGAGCTTCTGGGAGAATCCGTGGCAGGTCACCCCCAACAGCAACCGCATGGGCTATCGCCTGTCGGGGCCGGAGCCGCTTGCGCGCAAGAAGAACCGCATGCACGACCTGCTCTCGCACGGCGTGCTGCCCGGCGTCATTCAGGTGCCGCCGTCGGGCCAGCCGATCATTCTGCTGGCCGACGCCCAGACGACCGGTGGCTATCCGAAGATCGGCACCGTCATCAGTGCGGATCTGTGGCGGCTCGGTCAGGCGCGGCTCGGCAGCACGCTGTATTTTTCGGAATGCACCCCGGCCGAAGCGCGCGAAGCGATCCGCGAACAACTGCGTTACCTTGAGCAGATCGAGCGCGCACTCGCGTGGCACGATCGCGGCATTTTGCAAAAGCCGAAGCTGGCGGCCATTACCCGACTGCCGCGCAAAAGCGCCTGAGCGAAGAAGAGAAGACGGGAACGGAGGCCAGAGCGAGTGCAGCCGTCCCCGCAGGAGAATGTATGACGAAGATCGATCTGAACGTCGACCTCGGAGAAGGTTGCGATTACGACGAAGCGCTGCTCGCGCTCGTGAGTTCGGCGAATGTGGCGTGCGGCTGGCACGCGGGCGACGCCGGCACGATGCAACAGGTGGTGCGATGGGCACTGGAGAACGGTGTGGCCATCGGGGCGCATCCGAGCTTCCCCGACCGGGAGAATTTCGGACGCACCGAAATGCAACTCCCGCTCGACGAGATTCGCGCCGGCATGCTGTACCAGATCGGCGCGCTCGCGGCGATGGTGCGCGCGCAGGGCGGCTGGCTCACGCACGTAAAGCCGCACGGCGCGCTTTACAACCAGGCGGCCCGCGATCCGGCGCTGGCCGAGACGCTCGTCGAGGCGATTCGCGCGTTCGACACCGACCTCGCGATCTTTGGGCTGGCGGGTGGCGAACTGGTGAAGGCGGCACGCGCGGCGGGCATGCACGCGGTCGAGGAAGTATTCGCCGATCGCGGCTACAACCCGGACGGCTCGCTGGTCAAACGCGGCACGCCCGGCGCCCTGATCGAGCGCGAAGAAGACGCGCTGGCGCAAACGCTGATGATGGTGCGTGAGCAACGCGTGCGCGCGATCGACGGTACGTTCGTGCCGATTCAGGCGCAGACCGTCTGCCTGCACGGCGACGGCGAGCACGCGCTGGAATTTGCCCAACGCATCCGCCGCTTCCTGCTCAACGAGGGCGTGGAGATCGCACCGGTTCGCTGACGTCTCCCGAATCGCGCAAATAAAAACGCCGTCCGCGGACTTCCCGGACGGCGTTTTTGCTTGCGCGACGTGCGATGCCGGAGCCCTCCCCGGCATCGACACGATGCTTACTGCCCCAGCGTCGGCATCACCAGCGACGACGTGGCGTTTGCCGGACGCCCTTCCGACCAGCGACGGGTAACGACCTTCGAGCGCGTGTAGAAACGCACCGACTCAGGCCCGTAGATGTGCTGATCGCCGAACAGCGAATTGCGCCAGCCGCCGAACGAGAAGTACGACACCGGCACCGGGATCGGCACGTTCACGCCGACCATGCCGACTTCGATTTCGTCTTCGAAACGACGCGCTGCGCCGCCCGACGTCGTGAACACCGCCGTGCCGTTGGCATACGGATTACGGTTGATGAGGGCGATCGCCTCTTCCAGCGTATTCACGCGCACCACCGAGAGCACCGGCCCGAAAATCTCGTTGCGGTAGATCGACATCTCCGGCGTCACGTTATCGAACAGGCACGGACCGATGAAGAAACCGTTGTCGCGCTGCGCCACCTTCAGGTCACGACCATCGACGACGAGCTTGGCGCCGTCATCCACCCCGGCGTCGACGAAGCCCTTCACCTTGTCGCAATGCACGCGGGTGATCAGCGGTCCCATCTGCGCAACGGGGTCGGTGCCGTCGCCGACCGGCAGCGACTTCGCGGCTTGCGCGAGACGCGCGACCAGTTCGTCCGCCACATCGCCCACGGCCACCGCCACCGAGATCGCCATGCAGCGCTCGCCGGCTGATCCGTACGCCGCGCCCATGAGGGCGTCGACGGTGAAATCGAGATCGGCGTCGGGCATCACCACACCGTGGTTCTTCGCGCCGCCGAGCGCCTGCACGCGCTTGCCGTGCGCCGACGCCGTGCTGTAGATGTACTGTGCGATGGGCGTCGAGCCGACGAACGATACGGCGCTGACGTCCGGATGCGTGAGCAGCGCATCGACGGCCGCCTTGTCACCGTTCACGACGTTGAGCACACCGTCCGGCAGCCCGGCGTCCTTGGCCAGACGCACGAGCAGCAGCGCCGCCGACGGCACCTTCTCCGACGGCTTGAGCACGAACGTGTTGCCGCAGGCCACCGCCATCGGGAACATCCACAGCGGCACCATCGCCGGGAAGTTGAACGGCGTGATGCCGGCGCACACGCCAACCGCCTGATGGATCGAATACGTATCGACGCCCGTGCCGACCTGCGGCGCGATCTCGCCCTTGAGCAGATGCGGAATGCCGATGGCGAACTCGACGACTTCGATGCCGCGCGTGACTTCGCCGCGGGCGTCGTCGAGCGTCTTGCCGTGTTCCTGCGTGATCAGTTGCACGAGCGCTTCGCGATTCGTCTCCAGCAGCTCGCGATACTTCATCATCACGCGGGCGCGCTTCATCGGCGGCGTGGCGCGCCAGGCAGGCAACGCGGCGCGGGCGGCGGCGACCGCCTTCGCGACGTCTGCCGCGCCGCCCAATGCCACCTGACGGATCACCTCGCCGGTGGCCGGGTTCGTCACTTCGCCGAAGCGCAGTTCGGCTTCGCCCGACGCCACGGCGGCGCCGCCAATCCAATGCTCGATACGTTCGGTGCTGACTCGTTGATTCATGTCGATATCCGTGAAAGCTGTGTCGTTGGCAGACGTCTGCAAGGCAGACGCCTGTCGTTGATAGAAGATCAGGTAGGTCTGAGGCGAGCGTGTGTGCGCCCTGCCACTACGTTCAGGCGGTCTCGCGAATCGCTTCCGCCACCGTGCCGAACAGTTCGTCGATCTGCGCTTCGCTGATGATGAGCGGCGGCGAGAACGCCAGAATGTCGCCCGTATAACGCACCAGCACGCCCTTCTCGAAGCACTTCACGAAAATTTCGTGGGCGCGCGCGCCCGGCTTGCCGTCGCGCGTGGACAGTTCGATACCGCCGACCAGCCCCAGATTACGAATGTCGAGAACGTTCGGCAGGTCGCGCAAACCGTGAATCGCCTTCTCGAAGTGCGGCGCCAGCTTGGCGGCGCGCTCGAACAGACCATCGTTCTTGTACAGATCGAGCGCGGCGCACGCGGCGGCAGCGGCCAGCGGGTGGCCCGAGTACGTGTAGCCGTGGAAGAACTCGATGGCGCCGGCGTTGCCAGCGTTCACGATGGTGTCGTGCACGTTCGTCTTCACTGCGACGGCGCCCATCGGCACAGCGGCGTTGTTCACGCCCTTGGCCATCGTGATGATGTCCGGCGTCACGCCGAAATACTGCGCCGCGAACGGCTTGCCCAGACGGCCGAGGCCCGTGATGACCTCGTCGAAAATCAGCAGAATGCCGTGCTTGTCGCAGATTTCACGCAGCTTTTGCAGATAGCCCTGCGGCGGCACCAGCACGCCGGTGGAGCCTGCCAGCGGCTCGACGATCACGGCGGCGATGGTCGATGCGTCGTGCAGCGTGACCAGACGTTCGAGTTCGTCGGCCAGATGCGCGCCCCACGTCGGCTGCCCCTTCGTGAAAGCGGCTTCCTTGATGTTGAGCGTGTGCGGCAGATGGTCCACGGCGGGCAGTAGCTGACCCGAGTACGCCTTGCGGTTCGGCGAGATGCCGCCGACCGAGATGCCGCCGAAGCCCACGCCGTGATAGCCGCGCTCACGGCCGATGAGGCGCGTGCGCTGGCCTTCGCCTCGGGCACGGTGGTAGGCGAGCGCCATCTTCAGCGCAGTGTCGACCGATTCCGACCCCGAGTTCGTGAAGAAGACGCGGTCGAGGCCCTGCGGGGTGATTTCGGCGATCTTGGCGGCGGCTTCGAAGGCCTTCGGGTGCCCCATCTGGAACGTGGGGGCGAAGTCCATCTCACCGGCCTGCTGACGGATCGCTTCGACGATCTCCGTACGGCAGTGGCCTGCGTTCACGCACCACAGACCGGCCGTGCCGTCGAGAATCTGACGATTGTCCGACGACGTGTAATACATGCCCTCGGCCTTCACCAGCAGACGCGGCGAGCTTTTGAACTGGCGGTTGTTGGTGAACGGCATCCAGAACGCCGTCATGTCGAGATTCAGTTCTTTCATCATGTTCATCGCGGGTCTCCCCAGGGGGCTTGGCTCGGTCAGGGTTGTCCGGGGACAAGGCCGGCTATCGAATACGGATACAGAGACGAATGCCGGCCGCCACGGGTGGATGGGACGATGCTACGAGAGGCCGACCGGTACAGACATGTACAGTCACTCGGAAAATGTATATTCTGTATCGGTCAATCGTTCAAACTGTATTGGCAACAGCCAATGCAGCGGACACTTATCGTGATCCTGCCCCATGGTCCAGCCGCTCGCTTTTTCCCTGAACCGCGCCCAGCCTGAAGCGCTCGTCGACCAGATCGTGCGTGAAGTCGAGCACGCGCTACAGCGCCAGACGCTGCATGCCGGTATGCGGATGCCATCGATCCGGTCGTTGGCGAAGGCCCACGGCATCAGCACCTTCACCGTCGTCGAGGCGTACGACCGTCTCGTGGCGCAGGGCACGCTCGTGGCACGACGCGGCGCGGGGTTCTTCGTGGCGGGCGCAGCCGATGCCCGCGAAGTCGGCACGCTCACCCGCAGCGGCAAACCGACGATGGCGACGACGGCAAGCGAGGTCACCAATGCGTGGCTGCTGTCCGAAATCTTCGCGGACGACTCCATCGCCGTGAAAAGCGGTTGTGGATGGCTACCGGACAGTTGGCTGGACGAAGATGGCCTGCATGGCGCGCTGCGTTCGCTGTCGAAGGGGCCGGGCGCGCACTTTGCCCATTACGGGCATCCGCACGGCTACGGGCCGTTGCGACAGTGGCTCACACGCCGTCTCGGCGAGTTGTCCATCGACGCGCCGCCCGAGCAGATCGTGCTCACGCAGGGCGCCACGCAGGCGCTCGATCTGATCGTACGGACGTTGCTCAAGCCGGGCGACACGGTACTGGTCGAAGCCCCGGCGTACTGCAATCTGCTGGCGGTGTTGCGGCTCGCGGGCCTGAACGTCGTGGGCATCCGCCGCACGGAAGCCGGGCTGGATCTCGCGGCGCTGGAGCAGGCGGCACAGACGCATCGGCCACGCGCGTTGTTCGTGAATCCGGCGTTGCAGAATCCGTTGGGAACGTCGCTCAGTCCGGCGTCGGCGCATCGGATATTGCAGTGTGCCGAGCAGCATGGGTTCTGGATCGTCGAAGACGATATCTATCGTGAACTGGCCCCGGCTGGCACACCGTCGCTTGCTGCGATGGACGGGTTATCTCGCGTGATCTACGTATCGAGCTTTTCGAAGACGATCTCGCCGTCGGTGCGCGTGGGGTATCTCGCGTGTTCGCGCGATCTGGCGCACGAAATTGCGCGCAGCAAGATGGTGGCGGGGCTCACGTCGTCGGAGATCAACGAGCGCATCGTGCATGCGATCCTCACCGAGGGACGCCACCGCAAGCACATCGAGCGTCTGTCGGACCGTCTCACGCGCTCGCGTGCGCGCCTGATCACGCAACTGCAATCGCATGGGGTGACGCTGCTGGCGCAACCGGAAGGCGGGATGTTCGTGTGCGGGAGTCTGCCGTCGACATCTCCCTCGGCACGGGAGCTGGCTGAAGCCGCGTTGCTCGAGAGCATCATGCTGGCCCCGGGCGAATTCTTCCTCGCGCACAACGAGCCCTGCCACTGGTTCCGCTTCAACGTCGCATACTCGGACGACGCTCGCCTGTTCCGCTTTCTGGATCGCGCGGCAGCGGGGAAGCTGGCGGCGTGATGCCAAAAGCCGAAGGGGACTACACCGTCTCCCCCACCCCAAACCTCTCCCGATACGCCACCGGCGTGACACCGTACTGGCGTTGAAACGCGCGGCGCAGGTTCTGTTCGTCGCCGAAGCCCACGCGTGCGGCGATGCGTTTTAGCGGGGCGTCCGTGTCGAGCAGCGCGAATCTCGCCGCTTCCAGACGCATGCGTTCCACCGCCTTCGCGGGCGTCGATCCCGTGCGCGCCAGATAGCTGCGCGCGAACGTGCGCGGGCTCATGTTCGCCTGCTCCGCCAGACGCATCACCGACAAGTCGCCGTCCAGCCGCTCGGACATCCACGTATGCAGATCGCCGAACGGTGCGCCCGCCGCGAACTGCTCCTGCAACGGCGGACTGAACTGCGACTGCCCGCCCGCACGCTTGAGAAACACCACCAGCCGACGCGCCGCCTGCAACGCAACGTCCACGCCCCAATCGTCCTCGATCAAGGCCAGCCCGAGATCGATGCCCGCCGTAATGCCTGCCGACGTCCACACCGGATCTTGACGCACGTAGATCGGATCGGACTCGACCAGCGCCTGCGGAAAGCACTGCTGCAACATCGCCGTATCGAGCCAGTGCGTCGTGGCGCGTCGCCCGTCGAGCAACCCCGCCGAACCGAGGATGAACGCCCCGACACACACGGAACACACGCGGCGCACGTTCGGCGCATAGTCGCGCAACCAGTCGCCTACCGGCCCCGGCACCGCAGGTCGATGCGCCACCGCGCCACCCACCGCGACCAGCGTGTCGACCGGCATCGTGTCCAGCGCGCGCATCGGCTCCGTGTGCAACGTGATGCCCGACCCCGTCTCCACCGGCCCGCCATGCTCGGACACCACCACCGTTCGGTAAGGCGCATCCTGACCCGTCTCCGTGTAGTTGCGGATGACGGCATGAAACGCGTCCAACGGCCCGGCCAGATCGAGCAGAACGAACGGCGGCACGATGAGAAACGCGACCAGACGAGGTGGATGATCGGGTGGATTCATGATGGCTATCGACGCAGGGACGGACACATAAATGAACTCATGGACGAACGTGCATCAGGCCGCGACCTGCATCTCGCGCCGCTTCGCATCGACGGCGTACCACACCGTCGCCATCGCCGCGATCAGCAGCAGCGGGAACGTCGCCTGATTGATCGTCGACCAGCCGAAGCGCGCCAGCAACTGACCGGCGAACAGACTCGCCAGCGCCGTCCCGGCAAAGGTGATGAATTCGTTGGCCGCCTGTGCACGCGCGCGCTCTGCCGGACGATACGACATGGTCAGCAGCGTCGTGCCGCCCACGAACATGAAATTCCAGCCGACACCGAGGAACGCCAGCGCGGCATAGAAGTACGCCAGACTCGTCGACATCAGCGCCAGCACACCGCACAGCGCCGACATGCCGATACCCAGCAGCAACACCGGCACCACGCCCCAGCGCTTCACGAGATGGCCGGAAAAGAACGACGGCGCGTACATCCCGACCAGATGCCACTCGATGATGTGGGCGCCATCGTCGATGCTGTGACCGCAGGCGACGGCCGCGATGGGCGTGGCCGTCATCACGAACATCATCACCATGAAACCGATCAGGTTGTTCGCCAGCGCCGCCACGTAAATCGGTTGACGCATGATCTCGCCCAGCGGCCGCGCCGGTAACGCGTGGGCACCGCCCGTCGCGCCGCTTGCCGCATGCACCGGCAGATCGCGCAGGAATCCCACGAGCAGCACCAGCGAGACGCCCGACAGAAGGGTGACGACGAGATACGACCCGGCAAACGTCACCGGCGCTAGCCAGTCTTTGCTACCCGCAGCGAGCGCCGGGCCGATCACGGCGGCCAGCACGCCGCCGGTGAGCACCACGGAGATCGCACGCGGCTTGTCTTCGACAGGCACGACATCCGCCGCTGCCAACCGGTAGTAACGTGCGAACGCCTGAAAGACGCCCACGCATGCCGTGCCCGCGCAGAACATGGCGAAGTGACGCTCGTAGATCGCCATGACCGACACCAGCCCGCCCACCGTGCCGAACAGCGCCCCCAGCGCGAAGCCGAGTCGCTGGCCGAAGCGCTGAATGAGCATCGACGCGAAGATCGTCGTGATGGCAGACGCCACGGTGATCAACGAGAACGGCAGCGTGGCGTAGCCCTTGTCGGACGCCAGCATGTAGCCGACGAGTCCCGTGAGCGTCAGGTCGACCGACAGCGCGGCAGTGTAGAGCGCCTGACAAGCGGCGAGCACGGCGGCGTAGCGGCGTCCGAGTCGACGGCGCGCCAACTCGGCAGGATCGGTAGGTGGCGCATCGCGCCCGGCGACGGTATCGGTCATATGCGTGGAGTCGGACAAGTGGGGAATCGTTGAGAGTCCTCATCTTGCCGTCGGCCGATTTGGCACGAATGCCAATCATGCATCAAAAAGTGCCACCCGGTGACGGGAACGCGTTCGCCGATCGTGCGCCCGGCCCCTCGGCGGAGATCGGCAGACGTTTGCCTTACCCAGCCCTGCCCGTCCTCCCATGCACAAAGGTGATCCACGGCGCGAGCGTCGCGCCAAATCGGTGCGCACCAACTCAGCGCGTCACCGCACCAACGTGCCTCTCGCCGGGCGACCACCCCTCGGCCGAAAGGACGATGGGAGGTCACATTTCTCCTGCGCGCCAAAGCCCGTAAAACTTGGATGCAAGTTTGAATACCAAGGTGAATTCCGGCCATCCGGTCGGTCTCCGATACGTCGCTCGCACACGCGAGAAGCCGCCATCGCGGCGACATCGACGCGTGCTGGCACGGCCCTTGCGTTAGTCCCCGAATACCGGATCCTCCGGTCTAACCAGGAATAGGGGAAGACGTACCATGAAACGACGCACGCTACTCCAGATGGCGGCCCTCTCGGGCGCCGCATCGCTTACCGGCATGGCGCCGAACTTGTTCGCGCAAAGCAAGCAGCCCATCAAGGTCGGTATCCTGCATTCGCTCTCGGGCACGATGGCCATCTCGGAGACGTCGCTCAAGGATGTCGCGCTGATGACCATTGCCGACATCAACGCCAAGGGTGGCGTGATGGGCCGTCCGCTCGAAGCCGTGATCGTCGACCCGGCATCGAACTGGCCGCTCTTCGCCGAGAAGGCACGCCAGTTGCTCACCAAGGACAAGGTCGCCGCCGTGTTCGGCTGCTGGACCTCCGTGTCGCGCAAGTCGGTGCTGCCGGTCTTCGAAGAACTCAACGGCCTGCTCTACTACCCGGTGCAGTACGAAGGCGAAGAGATGTCGAAGAACGTCTTCTACACCGGCGCCGCGCCGAACCAGCAGGCGATTCCGGCCGTGGAATATCTGATGGGCAAGGAAGGCGGCAGCGCCAAGCGCTTCTTCCTGCTCGGCACCGACTACGTCTACCCGCGCACGACCAACAAGATCCTGCGCGCGTTCCTGCACTCGAAGGGCGTGGCCGACAAGGATATTCAAGAGGTCTACACGCCGTTCGGTCACAGCGACTATCAGACCATCGTCGCCAACATCAAGCAGTTCGCGCAGGGCGGCAAGACCACTGTCATCTCCACGATCAACGGTGACTCGAACGTGCCGTTCTACAAGGAACTCGGCAACCAGGGCCTGAAGGCGACGGACGTGCCGGTCGTGGCGTTCTCCGTCGGCGAAGAAGAACTGCGCGGCATCGACACCAAGCCGCTCGTGGGTCACCTCGCGGCGTGGAACTACTTCATGTCGGTGAAGAACCCGACCAACGATTCGTTCAAGAAGGAATGGTTCGCGTACGTCAAGGCCAAGGGTCTGCCCGGCGGCGACAAACGCGTGACGAACGACCCGATGGAAGCCACCTACGTCGGCATGCATATGTGGAAGCAGGCCGTCGAGAAGGCCGCGAGCACGGACGTCGACAAGGTGCGCACCGCCATGATCGGCCAGTCGTTCAAGTCGCCGGACGGCTTCGACATGGTCATGGACGGTAACCACCACCTGCACAAGCCGGTGATGATCGGCGAAATCCGCCCGGACGGTCAGTTCAACGTCGTGTGGAAGACGAAGTCGACCGTGCGTGCCCAACCGTGGAGCCCGTTCATCGCGGGTAACGAAGGCAAGCCCGACAAGGTCTGATCTTCCTTCCATTCCCTGCGCCGGAGCCGCACCGACGGCTTCCGGCGCATGCAGAGGTTTCGCATGATAACGATAAGACGCTGGACCGCTGCCGCCCTTGTCCTGATCTCTCTGGGCGCTGCGCTGACGATGTCCTCCACGGCCCGTGCGGCCGTCACCAACGACGATCTCGCTGCCCTCGCCGGTGACGACTTCGACGCCAAGGCACAAGCCATCGATCACCTCGCTGCCGACGGTTCGCCGCAGGCCGCAGCCCTGCTCAAAGCGCTCGCCGACGATACGGCCGCGACCGTGGGCAACAGCATCGCCATTCAGAAGGACGACAAATACGTCGACCCGATCACAGGCGCGCCGGTCAAGGCCGACGACGCCGGATCGCTCACGCTCAACAACGTGCTGCGCGCGAAGGTCGCCACCGCCGCGGCCGCCGGTGCGCTGCTCTCTGCGGACCACGACGCGCGCGCGCAAGCCATCGACACGATGCTGCAAAACCCGTCGCCCGCGTTCAAGACGCTCATCGAGCAAGCCCGCCAGAAGGAGACGGACCCGGCATTGCGCAAGCGTCTCGATCAGCTCTGGGCGCAATCGGCCCTGCACGACGCCGATCCGAAGAAGCGCCGCGAAGCCATCGACCTGATCGCCGCCGCCGGCGATCCGCAGATGCGCGACCTGCTGCTGCCCATCGTCGCCAAACAGGCTGACGGCACCTACGCCGAGCCGGATGCCACCGTGCGCAGCGCCGCCGACATCGCCCTCACGCAACTGGCGTCGGCACAGCGCCGCAGCGAGTTCTTCGGCACGGTGTTCGCCGGTCTCTCGCTCGGCAGCGTGCTCCTGCTCGCCGCCCTCGGCCTGGCGATCACGTACGGCCTCATCGGCGTGATCAACATGGCGCACGGTGAATTCCTGATGATCGGCGCCTATGCCACCTATGTCGTGCAGACGCTGTTCCAGCGCTTCGCACCGGGTGCGTTCGACTTCTATCTCGTCGCCGCCGTGCCGACAGCATTTCTCGTCGCGGCCGCCGTCGGCTTCGTTCTGGAGCGCACCGTCATCAAGCATCTGTACGGACGTCCGCTGGAAACGCTGCTCACGACCTTCGGTATCAGCCTGCTGCTGATTCAGGCGGTGCGCACGCTGTTCGGCGCGCAGAACGTCGAAGTCATCAATCCGTCGTGGATGAGCGGCGGCATTGCCGTGCTGCCGAACCTGATGCTGCCGTACAACCGCATCGTGATTCTCGTGTTCGCGCTGGCCGTCGTGGCGATCACGTGGTCGGTGCTGAACCTCACGCGCCTCGGCCTGTTCATTCGCGCCGTGACGCAGAACCGCGCCATGGCCGCCTGCGTGGGCGTGAAGACGGGACGCGTCGACAGCTACGCCTTCGCCTTCGGTGCAGGCATCGCCGGACTGGGCGGTTGCGCACTCTCGCAGATCGGCAACGTCGGCCCCGACCTCGGTCAGAGCTACATCATCGACTCGTTCATGGCCGTGGTGCTCGGCGGCGTGGGTCAGCTTGCCGGGACGATCGTCGGCGCGTTCGGTCTTGGCATCGCCAACAAGCTGCTCGAACCCGTGTGGGGTGCCGTGCTCGCCAAGATCGCCGTGCTGATCCTGATCGTGCTGTTCATCCAGAAGCGCCCGCAGGGCATGTTTGCGCTCAAAGGGCGCAGCGCGGAGGCCTGAATGCAAACGTCGAACTTTCTCCCCGAAGGCATTGCACCGACGATGTCGCTGGATGTCCCGGCGCGCGCGCGGTTGCTGCCCAAACACGTGGCCCCGCTGTTGCTCGCCTTCGTGCTGGCCGTCATGGTGATCGTGCCGGTGTGTGCGCTGGTGCTGCCGGCCACGCATCCGCTGCACCTGTCGGCTTACGCCATGACGCTCGTCGGCAAGATCATGTGCTACGCCATCGCGGCGCTCGCGCTCGATCTGGTGTGGGGCTACTGCGGCATTCTGAGCCTAGGTCACGGCCTGTTCTTCGCGCTCGGCGGTTATGCGATGGGCATGTACCTCATGCGCGGCATCGGCCGTGACGGCGTGTATCACAGCGACCTGCCGGACTTCATGGTGTTTCTCGACTGGAAGGAATTGCCCTGGTACTGGACCGGCACCGAGCATTTCGCGTGGGCGATGTTTCTCGTCGTCGCGCTGCCCGGCGTGGTCGCATGGCTCTTCGGCTATCTGGCGTTCCGCTCGCGTGTGAAGGGCGTCTATCTGTCGATCATCACGCAGGCGCTCACCTTTGCCGCCATGTTGCTGTTCTATCGCAACGAAACCGGCTTCGGCGGCAACAACGGCTTCACGGATTTCAAGCGCATTCTGGGCTACTCGATCACCTCGGCGAACACGCGCACCGTGCTGTTTCTGGTGACGTTCGCGGTGCTGGTCGGTGCGTTCCTGCTGTGCCGCGCGCTGGTCGTGTCGAAGTTCGGCCGTGTCGTGACCGCCATTCGCGACGGTGAATCGCGCGCCATGTTCCTCGGCTACCGGCCGCTGAGCTACAAGCTGTTCGTGTGGACGCTGTCCGCCATGCTGTGCGGCATTGCCGGTGCGCTGTACGTGCCGCAGGTCGGCATCATCAATCCGAGCGAGATGGCGCCGGTCAACTCCATCGAGATGGCGATCTGGGTCGCCATCGGTGGACGCGGCTCGCTCATCGGTGCGATTGCCGGTGCGTTCATCGTCAACGGCGCAAAGAGCTTCTTCACCGCGTACTTCGCCGAATACTGGCTGTTCTTCCTCGGCGCGATGTTCGTGCTGGTACCGCTGTTGCTGCCGCAGGGGGTGATGGGACTCGTCTCGCAACTCACGCGCAAACGCACGCAGCACGCACCGGCTGCCGCCGAAGGCGATGTGCCCCATCCCGTTTCCGGAGACCGCGCATGAGACCCGACTACGACATTCGCTGGCAGGAGGCCGATGCGCCGGATGCCTCCGTGACCGTCAGCGGCGACGCCACCGGCATGTCGCACCTCGTGGTGCCGGGGGAGATCGATACGTCGCACGGCCTCATCCTCTACCTCGAGAACATCTCCGTATCGTTCGACGGCTTTCGCGCGCTGAACGATCTCTCGCTGTCGATCAAGACCGACGAACTGCGCTGCATCATCGGTCCGAACGGCGCGGGCAAGACCACGATGATGGACGTGATCACCGGCAAGACGCGTCCCGACTCGGGTCGCGCCTTCCTCGGGCAGACGCTCGACCTCTCACGACTGGACGAACCCGCCATCGCGCAGGCCGGCGTCGGCCGCAAGTTCCAGAAGCCGACGGTGTTCGAGCATCACAGTGTCTGGGAAAACCTTGAACTCGCCTGCGCCGGCGACAAGCGCTGGTTCCACGCGCTGTGGGCGATGCTCACCCCCACGATGCGGCGCCGTATCGAAGAAGTCCTCGCGCTCACGCATCTCGAACATCAGGCGCACGTGCGCGCCGGTCAGTTGTCGCACGGTCAGAAGCAGCGGCTGGAGATCGGGATGTTGCTGATGCAGCAGCCTCAGTTGCTGTTGCTCGACGAACCGGCGGCCGGTATGACCGACGAGGAAACGGCGCAGTTGGCCGAGCTGCTCAACCGTCTGCGCGGCCATTGCTCGATGATGGTGGTCGAGCACGACATGGCGTTCGTCGCGGCGCTCGCGGGCGAGACGGGTCTCGTCACGGTGATGGCCGAAGGCCGGGTGCTCGCCGAAGGCACGCTCGACGCGGTGCAGCGTGACGAGCGCGTGATCGAATCGTATCTGGGACGCTGACCATGCTGGAAATTCACGCACTCAATCAGTACTACAGCGGCAGTCACATCCTGCGCAACGTGGAATTCACGGTGCCCGACGCGCAACTCACCGTGCTGCTCGGACGCAATGGCGTGGGCAAGACCACACTGCTCAAATGCCTCATGGGCGTGGTGCCGGTGAAGTCGGGAAGCATCGCGTGGCGCGGCAAGACGCTTACGTCCTCGCCCTCCTATGCCCGTGTGTCGAGCGGACTGGCGTACGTGCCGCAGGGGCGCGAGATCTTCCCGCGTCTCACCGTCGAGGAGAATCTGCTGATCGGCGCGGCGAGCCGTCCGTCGCGTGAAGCCAAGCGCGGCGTGCCGGACGACATCTACGAGCTGTTCCCGGTGTTGCGCGACATGAAGCAGCGGCGCGGCGGCGATCTGTCCGGCGGGCAACAGCAGCAGCTCGCCATCGGACGCGCGCTCATGAGCGATCCGCAACTGCTGATTCTCGACGAACCGACGGAAGGCATTCAGCCGTCGATCATCAAGGACATCGGGCGCACGCTGCGACGCCTCGTGGATGAGCGCGGCATGACGGTGCTGCTCGTCGAGCAGTATTACGACTTCGCGCTCGAACTCGCGGATCACTACCGCGTGATGAGTCGCGGGGCCATCGTCGCGAGTGGTCTGGGCAAGGATATGGAAGCCGACGGTGTGCGGCACATGGTGGCGGTGTAACGACGCGTCGACGCATCCAACGCCGAACGGAATGTCGCGACGTCGCGGCGCGTGATAGATTCGCGCCATTCGTCGCGATATTCCGTTAACCCGCGAGCGGTGTTGCGTGCCGTGTTGTTCGCACCCGCGATTCGGTATTCGCTCACCGTCCACAGACACGCCCGCGCTTGCGCAAGTTTCCGTCTCTCATGAATCATCCAGACGTTCCCACCGCTATGCCGTCACCCTCTGCGCCGACATCGGCGTCGGCGGCACCCGCGACACCGTCAGCGGGCTGGCATGCTGAACTGACGCTCGGCTTCGTGCGTCAGCAGGCACGCACCGTGCTCGCAACGCGACGCCACAAGGGCCCGCTCGTCGTTCAGAAGTCGCTGCACCCGGAAGGCCCGGGTATCTGCCATGCGGTCGTCGTGCATCCGCCCGGCGGCATTGCGGGGGGCGACGCGCTATCCATCGACATCGACGTGGGCGACAACGCGCACGCCGTGCTGACCACGCCGGGCGCGACCAAGTGGTACAAGTCGCAAGGGCGCTTCGGCACGCAGGACATCAAGCTCACCGTGCGCGACGGCGCGAAGCTCGACTGGCTGCCGCTGGAGAACATCGTGTTCGAGCATGCCGATGCGCGTCAGACGATCACGGTGCGACTCGGCGAGCACGCCACGGCGATCGGCTGGGACGCAACGCTTCTCGGCCGTCAGGCCGCTGGCGAACAGTGGACGCAGGGCCGCTGGCGCTCGAACTTCGAATTGCGCGACGCGCAGGACCGTCTGCTGTGGGCCGAGCAGGCGGTACTCGGCGCGGACGACGCCCAGCGCACCGGCGCGACCGGCCTCGCGGGCTTCCCCGTCTTCGCCGCACTGTGGGCTGTGGGTCCGGCATGCACGCGTGAGTTGGCAGAGTCGCTGGCCGAAGGATTACCGTTCGACGACGGGATTCGCGCGGGCATCACCTGCCTGCCGGGCAATGTGCTGGTGCTGCGCGTGCTCAGTCACGACATGGAGACGGCCCGCCGGTTGCTCATCGCCCATTGGCTCAAGCTGCGCCCGCTCGTGCACGACGTCCCCGCCGAGCCGCTGCGGATCTGGTCGACCTGATACGACTCAAAGCACGGCGACGGACGCAACAAAGGGCGAACCACGTCCGCCCTTTGCCGCCACTCTGTCACACCCTCATTGACGCACCGACCTGAATGCCTGACGCAGATCCTGCGTCAGCGTTTCCGGCTGCTCCCATGCGGCGAAGTGACCGCCCTTGGCCGGACGGCTGTAGTAGATCAGGTTGGGGAACGCCTTTCTGGCCCAACTTTCGGGGGCTTGATAAAGCTCGTCCGGGAACGCGCTGACCGCAACCGGGATCTTGATGCCCTTCGGCGCGAAGAACGCCAGCTTGTTCTCCCAATACAACCGCGCCGACGACACCGCGGTCTTGGTGAGCCAGTACAACGTGATGTTGTCCAGCACGTCGTCGCGCGTCAGCCCTTCCTGTTTGCCGTCGAACACGCGGGCAATCAGCGCGTAGCTGCGGGCGTCGTGGTCGAGCATCCACGCCGCCAGACCGATCGGGGAATCCTCGATGCCATAGAGCGTCTGCGGACGCGCGCTCATCTCCTGCGCATAGGCCAGCCCGTGCGAATAGAAGAAGTCGAGTTGCTCGTACGCGCGCTTTTCGTCCGCCGATAAACCAGCGGGGGGCGGTTGATGCGCATCAAGCGACTTCTGAATCTCGTCAGGCACGGCACCCGGCATGTTCGTATGGATCGCGAGCAACGCCGCAGGCGCCTGCACCGCCATCTGCTCGGTCACGGCATCGCCCCAGTCGCCGCCCTGCGCGACAAAGTGCTGATAGCCGAGTCGACGCATCAACTCCGTCCACGCACGCGCAATGTGCGCCGGGTCCCAGCCGAGTTCGGTCGGTTTGCCGGAAAAACCATAGCCCGGCAACGACGGGATGACGACGTCGAAGGCATCGTCCGCCTGAGCGCCATGCGCTGTCGGGTTGGTCAGCGGATCGATGATCTTCAGTTGCTCGATGACCGACCCCGGCCAGCCATGCGTCACGATGATCGGCAAGGCGTTCTTGTTTTTCGAGCGTACGTGGATGAAGTGGATGTCGACGCCGTCGATGGTCGTCACGAACTGCGGCAGCGCATTGAGCTTCGCTTCCACGCGACGCCAGTCGTAGTCCTTCGCCCAGTACTGCGCCAGCCGCTGCATCGTGGCCAGTTGAACACCCTGCGAGCCGTCGTTCACCAGTTCGCGGCTGGGCCATCGGGTGGCGGCGATACGCCGACGCAGATCCTTCAACGCCTGGTCCGAGGCGTGGTAGTGAAACGGACGAATCGAGGTGTCGACGGCTTGCGTCGATGCGCTCGCCGTCGCTGTCTCGCCGACCGGTTGTGCGGCCTCAGCCGCAACGGACGTGATCAAGCCGATGGACAGCACGGTCGCGGAAACCGCCATCAGGCGGACCGCACGAAGAGAGCGCATGGAGCGCGAGCGCTTTGCGGATGGCATGTCGATGTCTCCGGAAGTCAGGTCATCCGACGAGGTTCAGCTCGACGTCGATGTTGTTGCGGGTCGCCTTGGAATACGGGCAAGTCTGGTGTGCCGCATCGATGAGCGAACGGGCGACGTCGCGCTCGAGCCCCGGCAGGCTGACGTTCAGTCGCGCCTGAAGGAAGTACGCGCCATCGACATTCGCGAGATCGACTTCGGCGTCGACAGCCGTATCTGCAGGCAGCTGGATCTTCAGCTTGGCCGCCGCCAGCCCCATCGCGCCGATGAAGCACGCGGACCAGCCTGCGGCAAAGAGCTGCTCGGGGTTCGTGCCCGCGCCCGAGGAGCCAGGGGCGGACAGCTTGATGTCGAGCTTGCTGTCGGAACTGCGGGCCCAGCCGTCGCGGCCGCCAGTGGTGTGGGTCTTGCCGGTATAGAGCACTTTGCTTGCCATGATGATTTCCTCTTGGGTTTCGTCGGTGGATACTTCTTTTGATTCGCATCCGATTCGATCGGATGCGATGCATATTGCAGCAACGAAATCCAAAAGTCAACGCATTCCGATTAAATCGGATACGATGCATATCGTGAATCGACTAATCCGACCCGACCGACATGAGTAAATCGAAGACTCCCGAGCCCGCGCTGCCTCAGCTTTCCGACTTCCTGTGCTTCGCGGTGTATTCGGCCAACCTGGCCTTCGGCCGTGCCTACAAGCCCCTGCTCGAAGACCTTGGCGTGACCTATACGCAGTGGATTGCGATCGTGGCGCTCTGGGAAAACGACGGTATTTCCGTGAAGCAGTTGGGGGAGAAGCTGTTCCTCGAATCGAACACGCTCACGCCCATCCTGAAAAAGCTCGAGGAACTGGGCTATTTGCGCCGTCAGCGCGATCCCGCCGACGAGCGGCAAGTCATCGTCAGCCTGACGGACGCCGGCAGACAACTGCGCGAGAAGGGTGGGCAGCGCGATCTGGTCGCCGCGACCGGACTGGGTCCGGAGGAGTTCGACCGCACGCAAAAGGCCATCGTGAAAATGCGCGACAGCCTGCTCAAGCACACCGGACAGGATTGAGCGCTCAGAGGTAAAGCGGCCTGTACTCCGGTGACGAGCGCGTCAACAGGCCCGACGACGGGCCCGCTGACGAGTGGCGTACCTCGTGGACGCCTCAATGCACGCATTGACACGATCGCAACGCACGTGCCGATGCCTGCCGTTCACGCTGACAATGCGCCAAGCACGTCCTGTGCGGTGACGATGTCCGCGTTGCGCGCGAGCACCTTGTCCAGCAGCACCCGCTCGACTTCGCTGTCGGGGTCCGGGCAGCAGTCACGCGCAATCACCACGCGGTAATCGAGATCGAACGCCTGACGCGTCGTGGACAGCACCACGCCGCTCGTCGTCACACCGGCAAGCACGAGCGTATCGACGTTGGCCGAGCGCAGCAGCGTCTGCATGTCGGTGCCGCTGAATGCGCCGATACGATGCTTGATCACGACCGCTTCACCGGCTTGCGGCGCGACATCGTCGTGAATCGCCGTGGCCGGTTGGTCGAGCAGCAGAACGCCGTTCGCCTTGATGCCCGAGAAGATGCGATTGCGCGCGCTGACTTCGGGATGACCGGCGCGGAACCCGACCTGGACATACACCACCGTCATCTTCGCGGCACGGGCCGCGTTGAGCAGTTGCGCGGTCTTGCCGAGAATCTCGGCGTGACGTTCCGGCGCGACGTTGTGTTGCAGGATGAACGGCTGATAGTCCATCACGAGCAACGCGGACTTGGTGGGGTCGAGGTGTAGCTGGGCTGACATCGTCATATCTCCGGCGAAGCATTCAGTAGGGAAAGCGATCCGATCGCAACGCCGCCACTGTCAGCTTCCGCTCCCTCGCCGTCAAGTCACCGCGCCGATGCATGTGAGACGTCGCGCTGACACCGGGCGCCACGCGCGCCCTTATTCCCCTCTCGTCCGCCTCTTTACCACCACGCACCATTACGGTGACACCCGTTGCCAGGGCGCGCGTGGGTCCCGACGTTTACGCACCAATTTCGGGCAACGCTCCATTGTGCGCCAGCTCGCGCCGACGTCGCCCTTCGTTGGCCGACGCGCCTCTTCGCCTTGTGCCGCAAGCCTGCACGCGATTCGTCGGTCCCGGGCACGATTCCTGCTACCTCACTGTATCGACCGGTCAGACCAGATGAGCCGGCCGCCGGAACACTCCTGTTACCGGAATGCTTCGCCCCCGACCCACGAGGTTGCCGACATGCTGCCGTTCATCCGCTCCACCACCGCTCACGACACCATCGCCGCCACGCTCGGCGCGCGCGCCCGTGCCCGTCGTCTCTTCGCCACGCTGATGCTGAGCGTGAGCGCCATCGCCGCGTTTGCGGTCGTCATGCCGCGCGCCGCGCACGCCGATGGTCTCGACGACATCGTCAAGCGCGGTACCCTGCGTGTGGCCGTGCCGCAGGACTTCCCGCCGTTCGGCTCGATCGGCGCCGACATGAAGCCGGTCGGCTACGACATCGACACCGCCGCGCTGCTCGCCAAGGGCATGGGCGTGAAGCTCGAACTCGTGCCGGTGACCAGCGCCAACCGCATTCCGTACCTCACGACGAACAAGGCCGATCTCGTGATCTCCAGCCTCGGCAAGAACGCCGAGCGCGAGAAGGTCATCGACTTCTCCGACGCCTATGCCCCGTTCTATAACGGCGTGTTCGGTCCGAAGGACCTCGCCGTGGCCAAGCCCGCCGACCTGTCGGGCAAGACCATCGGCGTGACGCGCGGCGCAGTGGAAGACCTCGAACTCTCGAAGGTCGCCCCGGCTGACGTCACCATCAAGCGCTTCGAAGACAACAACGGCACCATCTCGGCGTTCCTGTCGGGTCAGGTGCAACTCGTTGCGACGGGCAACGTCGTGGCCGCCGCCATCGTCGCGAAGCATCCGCCCAAGCTGCCGGAGCCGAAGTTCCTCATCAAGAACTCGCCCTGCTTCGTTGGCCTGAACAAGAACGAGCCGCGTCTGCTCGCCAAGGTCAACGCAATCATCGCCGCCTCGAAGAAAGACGGCTCGCTGGGCAAGGTCTCGCAGAAGTGGCTCGGCATGCCGCTGCCGACCGACCTTTGATCGACCGCAGACACGCATGACTCCCCGAGGCGCAAGAAACGCTTAAGCGTCACGCCTCGCTAACCGCCCACGTGCTTCCCTCCATGTCCGCTTCATGCATTACGTCCTAGACTTTGCCGATCTGCGGCAATACTTCATGCTGTTCGTGCGCGGCGCTGCGCTGACGATCGTGCTCACGGCCATCGCCACGATCATCGGCGTGATCATCGGTGCGCTGTGCGCCGTCGCCCGCGAGGAAGGATCGAACTGGTCCAAGCTCTTTGCGGGCGCCTACGTCGAACTCATTCGCAACACGCCGTTCATCGTCCAGCTTTTCTTCATCTTCTTCGGCCTGCCCAGTCTGGGCATTCGTATCGACGAGACGACCGCCGCCATCATCGCCATGAGCCTGAACCTCGGCGCCTATGCCACCGAGATCATTCGCGCCGGCATGCGTGCGGTGCCGCGCGGACTCTCGGAAGCCGGGCTGTCGCTCGCCATGACGCGCGGGCAGATTCTGCGTCACGTGATCCTTCCCCAAGCGTTCGCCAAGGTCTTCCCGGCGCTCGCAAGCCAGATCGTCATCGTGATGCTCGGTTCGGCCGTCGTGTCGCAAATCTCCGTGCCGGATCTGTCGTATGCCGCGAACTTCGTGCAGTCGCGCACGTTCCGCGCCTTCGAAAGCTATCTGATCGTCACCGCGCTGTATCTCGTGCTCGCCATCGCGCTGCGTCGCGTGCTCATGCGCTGCGCCAAACGCCTGTTCCGCGGCATGGTCAAGGTCAAGGGAGGTGCGCGATGATCGAATTCTCGTTGTGGGACATGCTGCGCGGGCTGATGCTCGCCGGACGCTGGACACTCGCTCTCTCGGCCATCGCTTTCGTGTGTGGCGGACTGGTCGCGCTGTTGCTGCTGGTCATTCGTGTCGGTCGCGTGCAGTGGGCCGCGCGAGTCGTGGCGCTGTACATCGAGGTGTTTCAGGGCACGCCGCTGCTCATGCAACTGTTTCTCGTGTTCTTCGGGCTGCCGTTGCTCGGCCTGGAGGTGTCGCCGTGGGTTGCCGCCGCCGTGTGCCTCACGCTCTACACGAGCGCCTATCTGACGGAAATCTGGCGCGGCTGCGTCGACGCCATCCCGCACGGTCAGTGGGAAGCCTCGTCGAGCCTCGCCATGCGCTACGGCGAGCAGTTGCGTCACGTGATCCTGCCGCAGGCGCTGCGCATCGCCATCGCGCCGACGGTCGGCTTCTCGGTGCAGGTCGTCAAGAGCACGGCGCTCGCGTCGATCATCGGCTTCGACGAACTCACCAAGACCGGCACCATGCTCACCAACGCGACGTTCCAGCCGTTCACCGTGTACGGCCTCGTCGCACTGCTCTACTTCGCTGCCTGCTACCCGCTGTCGCTGTGGGCGCGTCATCTCGAAAGGAAACTCCATGTCGCTGATTAAAGTCAGGGGAATGCAAAAGCGCTTCGGCGAAAACCCCGTGCTGCGAGGCATCGACATGGAAGTCGAGCGCGGTCAGGTCGTATCGATCATCGGTAAAAGCGGCTCGGGCAAGAGCACGTTGCTGCGCACGCTCAATGGTCTGGAGAGCTTCGATGCCGGTAGCGTCGACGTCGACGGCGTGCTCGTCGGCGCACGTGACACCGACCTGCGCGCCCTGCGCCTGAAGGTCGGCATGGTGTTCCAGCAGTACAACCTGTTCCCGCATCTGACGGCGGGCGAGAACGTGATGCTCGCGCAGAAGGTCGTCAAGAAGACGTCCAAGGCCGAGGCGCGCGAAGTGGCCCGCACCATGCTGGCGAAGGTAGGGCTGGCCGACAAGTTCGACAGCTATCCGTCGCAACTCTCCGGTGGCCAGCAGCAGCGCGTGGCGATTGCCCGTTCGCTCGCGATGCACCCGGCGGTGCTGCTGTGCGACGAAATTACTTCGGCGCTCGATCCGGAACTGGTCGCGGAAGTGCTCAAGGTGCTCGAAGACCTGGCCGCGGAAGGTATGACGCTGATTCTCGTCACGCATGAGATGCGTTTTGCCCGGCACGTGTCAGACCGCGTGGTGTTCATGCATCAGGGGAAGATCTGGGAATCCGGCGATCCGGAACAGCTCTTCACGCAGCCCGCCACGCAGGAATTGCAGCGGTTCATTTCTCAATGATTTCGCAGTGAAACAGGGGCGCGTCGTCGGGGTTTCCACGACGCACGCCCTGTCGCGACGCCGGGGATTTCGCACGGTTTTGGTGCGTGACACGGCGACGGTAAAACCCAGTGGCGCGGCGTCGGACTCGTGCTTATGATGTGCGGCAACGACGTCGGTCCCCTGAACCCTTCGCATTGAAATTCACCTGTCACGATGAAGCTCACGCCACGCGAAAAAGACAAGCTGCTCATTTTCACCGCTGCCCTGCTCGCCGAACGGCGGCGTGCCCGCGGCCTGAAACTGAACTACCCCGAGGCCGTGGCGTTTATCAGCGCCGCCCTCATGGAAGCCGCGCGCGACGGACGCACCGTCGCCGACCTCATGCATTACGGCACGACGCTGCTCACTCGTGACGACGTGATGGAAGGCGTGCCCGAGATGATTCCGGACATTCAGGTGGAAGCCACCTTCCCGGACGGCACCAAGCTCGTCACCGTGCATCACCCGATTCCCTGAGCGTCACGGACACCTCGGTGTCGTCAGCCAGGCGCTGAAAGACACCGAACGTCGCCGTGACCCGATTGATTTGTCCTCGATAACCATTCTTTTAGGACGTCCCCCCATGCCCCGCCCCGACCACCTGCACGACGCGAGCGAAACGACCTCCGTCACCCCCAACGGCGCACGTCGCCTCGCTCGCGTCGCGACCGGCCTCGCGCTGCTTGCGACGTCCGGCGTCGCGCTCGCCCACCCGGGGCATCCGGGCCACGACGCAGCAAGCAGCTTCGCCGCAGGCTTCCTGCATCCGCTGACCGGCGCCGATCACCTGTGCGCGATGATCGTGGTCGGGCTGTGGAGCGCGCTCACCGCCAAGCGCGTGTGGGCCGCGCCGATCGCCTTCGTCGCGATGCTCGCCGCCGGCGGCCTGCTCGGCATGATGCATTGGTTCTCCCTGCCGCTGGTCGAGCCGATGATCGCCGTCTCGCTGCTCGTGCTCGGTCTGATGCTGGCCACGCGCGCACAACTGCCCGGTTGGGCCGGTGCCGCCATCGTCGGTGCGTTCGCGATCTTCCACGGCTTCGCGCACGGCGCGGAGTTGCCTGATGAAGCGAGCGCCATGCACTACATGGCCGGCTTCCTGGTCGCGACCGGCATGCTGCACTGCATCGGCATCGCCGCGGGCGTCGCACTGCGCAACCGCACGGTCTGGCTGCCGCGTCTGCTCGGCGCGGGCGTGCTCGCCTACGGCGCGACGCTGCTTGTCGCTGCGACCTGATCGAGACACCCGTACATTTCCCGGAGACGGAGACGCCCATGATTCCCGGAGAACTGCTGCCTGCCGATGGCGAAATCACGCTGAACGAGGGTCGTCCGACCCTCAGCGTGACGGTTGCCAACACCGGCGACCGTCCGATCCAGATCGGCTCGCACTTCCACTTCTTTGAGGTCAACGACGCCCTGCAATTCGACCGCGACGCGACGCGTGGCTTTCGCCTGAATATCGCAGCCGGGACGGCGGTGCGGTTCGAGCCGGGGCAACAACGGACGGTCGAACTGGTGGCGCTGGCGGGTGATCGTCGCGTCTACGGCTTTGCGGGTCGCGTCATGGGGGCGCTATGAAGATTTCTCGCCGCGCGTATGCGGAGATGTTCGGCCCGACGACGGGCGACCGGCTGCGTCTGGCCGATACGGAACTCATCATCGAGATCGAACGCGATTACACGATCTACGGCGAAGAGGTGAAGTTCGGCGGCGGCAAGGTGATCCGTGACGGCATGGGGCAGTCGCAGCGCACCCGCGCCGACGTGGTCGATACCGTCATCACCAACGCCGTCATCATCGATCACTGGGGCATCGTCAAGGCCGACATCGGCCTGAAAGACGGCCGCATCTGGGGGATCGGCAAGGCGGGCAATCCCGACATCCAACCGGGTGTGACGATTCCGCTGGGCGGGGCGACGGAGGTCATTGCCGGTGAAGGCATGATCGTCACGGCCGGCGGTATCGATTCGCACATCCACTTCATCTGTCCGCAGCAGATCGAAGAGGCGCTGTCGTCCGGCGTGACGACGCTGCTCGGCGGCGGCACCGGCCCCGCGACCGGCACCAACGCGACCACCTGCACGCCGGGGCCCTGGCATATGGAGCGCATGCTCCAGGCCGCCGACGGCTGGCCGATCAACCTCGGCTTCCTCGGCAAGGGCAACGTGAGCCAGCCCGAGCCGCTGATGGAGCAGATCGAGGCCGGCGCCATCGGCCTGAAGCTTCACGAGGACTGGGGCTCCACGCCTGCCGCCATCGACGCCTGCCTGTCCGTGGCCGATGCCACCGATACGCAGGTCGCCATTCACACCGACACCCTCAACGAGGGCGGCTTCGTCGAAGCCACGGTCGCGGCGATCAAGGGCCGCACGATTCACACGTATCACACCGAAGGCGCCGGCGGCGGTCACGCTCCGGACATCCTGAAGGTTTGCGGCGAGGCGAACGTGCTGCCGTCGTCGACCAATCCGACGCGGCCGTACACCATCAACACGCTCGACGAACACCTCGACATGCTGATGGTCTGCCACCACCTCGATCCGGCCATTGCAGAAGACATCGCATTTGCCGAGTCGCGCATCCGTCGCGAGACGATTGCGGCGGAAGACATCCTCCACGACCTCGGCGCGCTGTCGATGATCTCGTCGGATTCGCAGGCGATGGGACGTGTGGGCGAAGTCGTCATGCGCACGTGGCAGACGGCACACAAGATGAAGGTGCAACGCGGCGCGCTCGGGACAGACTCGTCGCAATCGGACAACTTCCGCGTCAAGCGCTACGTGGCGAAGTACACGATCAACCCGGCGATCACGCACGGCATGGCGCATGAGATCGGGTCTGTGGAAGTCGGTAAATGGGCGGATCTGGTGCTGTGGGAGCCCGCGTTCTTCGGCGTGAAGCCGTCGCTGATTCTCAAGGGCGGCATGATCACGACAGCCTTGATGGGTGACCCGAACGCGTCGATCCCGACGCCGCAGCCGGTGCATTACCGCGAGATGTTCGGGGCGCGAGCCGGAGCCATGGCGCGCACCTCGCTGACGTTCGTGTCGCAAGCGGCGTACGATGGCGACGTGGCGGGCCGTTTCGGACTGTCCAAGCGCATCGTGCCGGTGCGCAATGTCCGGCAGGTGACCAAGGCCAACATGATCAACAACGACTGGCTGCCGCAGATCAGCGTCGACCCCGAGACCTATCAGGTCATCGCGGACGGCCAACTGCTGACGTGCGAGCCGGCGACCGTGCTGCCGATGGCGCAACGTTATTTCCTTTTCTGACCCATGTCGCAAGATTCCGCATCGCCCGCCCCGGCGGACAACCCCTCGTCGTCGACGCTGCGTCGCGTTGAAAAGCGCTTCGAAGCGGGACGCATCGCCGCACCGCTCGCGCGTCGCGCCCCGGCGCTCGTGCTGCCGTTCGACGCGCGCAGCAAGAGCCGTCTGCGGGCGACGCTGGAAACCGGTGAGGACGTCGCCCTGTTCCTGCCGCGCGGCACGGTGTTGCGGGGTGGCGACATGCTGGTCGCTGACGACGGCGGTTTCATCCGCGTGGAGGCCGCGCCCGAGACGGTGCTGCTCGTGACGGCTTCGACCGCACTCGCGCTCACGCGTGCGGCGTATCACCTCGGCAACCGTCATACGCCGGTCGAAGTCGGTGACGGTTATCTCAAGCTCGAATACGACCCGGTGCTGCGCGACATGCTGCTGCGACTGGACGTCGACGTGGCGGAAGCCTTGATGCCGTTCGAGCCGGAAGCCGGCGCTTATGGCGGCGGTCACAAGCATGGGCATGATGCGACGTTCGCCGAGGATTTCGCGCTCGCACAGCAAGTGTTTCATGAGCATCACGGACATTCGCATGATCATGACCATGACCATGACCACGGACATGGACACGTGCATGGCCCGGGCTGCGGGCACGATCACGCGCATGGACATTCGCACGACCATCATCACGGACACGTGCATGGCTCAGGTTGCGGGCACGATCACGCACATGGACATTCGCACGACCACGATCATGGACATGTGCACGGTCCTGAGTGCGGGCACGCCCATGACGAGAAAGTCGCTGCGACAGACGCAAGCCCTGCCTCTCCTACTGTGAGTCCGACCGATGACGGCAAGTCTGGCCAGTCCTCTCACTGAGCCGGTTGCAGCGGCGTCGTTGCAATCGCTCGCGGCGCTGCTGCATCTCGCATCGCCTGCGCTGCCCATCGGCGCCTTCAGCTATTCGCAAGGCCTCGAAGCCGCGGTTGAGCACGGCGTCATCCACGACGCGCCCAGTGCCGAGCGATGGATCGCAAGTCAGCTCGACGGCGTGTTCACGACGGGCGAGCTGGCGCTGCTCGCACGGCAGTGGCGTCATTGGCAAGCGCGGGATACGGCTGCGCTGAAGCACGTCAACGACTGGCTGCTCGCGACCCGCGAAGCGGCCGAACTCCGTGCGGAGACGGAACAGATGGGCTGGTCACTCACGCAACTCGCCTTGTCGCTCGAATGGGGCGACGCGGAGCAGCGCGCACACCTGTCGTCGATCAAGCCGATTGCGTTACCGACGGTATTCGCGTTCGCCGCGCTGACGCATGGTGCCGCGCTGCCGGACACGCTCGTCGCCTATGCGTTCAGTTGGCTCGAGAATCAGGTGGCCGGCGCGCTCAAGGCCGTCCCGCTCGGGCAGCTTGCCGCGCAACGCGTGATCGTCGCGCTGCGTGCGCGCGTGGTCGAAGCCGCGCATCGGGCAGCGTCGCTGCCAGACGACCAGATCAATACGTTTTCCCCGGCGCTCGCCATTCTTGCGTCGCGTCACGAGACGCAGTACTCACGGCTTTTCCGCTCGTAGTCACGCTTGCCTGACGCGGAGCATCGCGTCCTTCGCTGTCGTTCCACTTCGTCCTGTTTCGTTCCATTTGGCTCCATTTAGCCCATTTCGCAATTTCACCGCCACCACGACATTCGCCATGACGACAACTGCCAACGCCCGTCGTACCAAGAAGAATCCGCCGCTGCGTGTCGGCATCGGAGGCCCCGTCGGCTCCGGCAAGACCACACTGACCGAGATGCTCTGCAAGGCCATGCGCGAGCGTTACGATCTCGTCGTCATCACCAACGACATCTACACGAAAGAAGACCAGCGCCTGCTCACGGTCGCGGGTGCGCTGGAACCCGAACGCATCCTCGGCGTCGAGACGGGCGGTTGTCCGCACACGGCGATTCGTGAAGATGCATCGATCAACCTCGAAGCCGTCGAACGCATGCTCGATCGTTTTCCGGATGCAGACGTTGTCTTCATCGAGTCCGGTGGCGACAATCTCGCGGCAACGTTCAGCCCCGAGTTGTCGGACCTGACGATCTACGTGATCGATGTCGCCGGCGGGGAGAAGATTCCGCGCAAGGGCGGCCCGGGCATCACCAAGTCTGACCTGCTGGTGATCAACAAGACCGATCTCGCCCCGTACGTCGGCGCGTCGCTCGACATCATGCGTTCCGACACGCAGAAGATGCGGGGAATGCGTCCGTTCGTGATGGGGAACATGAAGGAAGGCAAAGGCCTTCAGGAGATCATCAGCTTTATCGAAGCGCGGGGGATGCTGGCGTGAAGGGATGCGGGGGCCGCCGGGTAACACTATGACATTGGAATGGCCTGCCGTTTCACGTGATGCACGGCGAGCACCTCTACGTACTCCTTCTCGATTTGGTAAATGACGCGATAGTTTTTGTGGACCGTTAGATACCTCGTGCCCGGGATGTCGCCTAAGCGACCAAATCCCGGGAACCTTTCCAGCCGGTCGACAGACGTCCTGAACAATTGATTCATGCGCTTCGCGGCGCCTTTGTCGTGCCTCGCGATGTCTCTCAATATTCGCTTTCGTTCATCTGCCGCTTCGACGGTCCACCGGGTCCGTCGATAGTTCATCCAGACGCCTTACGTCATCCGAACAGTGCTTCGCACTCGGCTTCGAGAATGTCTCCAGCAATAACTCTCCCTGCGGCGATGTCCATCCGTCCGCGCTGAATCTTCTCTCGAATGACCTGGTCGTCGTCCGCGTCGTGACTGGTTTGTAGGGATGAACCAACGGCAAGGACCGACTGCCGGCGTGAAAAGGTGTTGAGATGGTGATCGACAATCTGCATCGTGATTCCTGACTAGGATTTGGGCGGGGGGCCACTCACACGAGTGTTGCCAAATTAATCGTCAGGGATGGGCGAGTCAATCGGGTCGGGAGATTTCTCGGGCGATTCCTATGTGAATCGCCCAATTTTCCGATGACTGGTCGGACAGTCGGATCGACTACCGATGTTTCAACGCTGCGCGACCGAGAACCCGTGTTCGCGCAGCAGTTGCAGCACGCCATGCGGGCCGCCGAGATGCAACGTGCCGATCGCGACGAATACCGGCTTGCCCGGGTCCGCCAGGAACAGCATGCGTGCGAGAAAACGCCGGTTGCGCGAATAGAGAATGCGCTCGTCGATGGCGTCGGCCAGTGCCACGTTGCGTCGCACCTGCGCCGCCTTGCTCTGCGACCAGTCGAACACCAGCTCGGCATCCCCCGCCCGCCACAGCCGGTGCAACTCCTCGACCTGCGCCGTCGCCGTCTTCGGGGTGAGCACCAACTCCTGTGCCAACAGCTCGTTTTGCTGCGCCCCGGTCAGACCGGTGAAGGCATCCATCTGCTCGGCGAGCGATTCGAGACCGACGATCCGGCCGCGATAGATGTTCTCCAACTGGTTTTCCGTGCCGTACTCGGTCTGCAAATCGGCGCCCATCGAGTCCAGCGTCTCGACGAGCAGCGCCGCCAGCCACGGCCGCATGTGACGAATCTCGGCGAGCATGGGCGGATTGCTCTTGAGCCGGTCGCGCAACTTGCGCCATAGCGGCGCAGGGATCAATCGAGGCAGACAGGCCCGCGTACACATGCCGTATTTCTGCACGTCGTCCTGCGACATCGTCAGATCGTCGGGCGAGAGCTCGAACGCCACCACCTTCGACACGCGCAGCGCATCGACCACGACTTTGCGGAACGGGTAGTCGTCGGGCTTGCCGACGTGCAGGGTGCCCATCACGTAGATGGTCATGTCGCCCTTGCGGGCTTCATAGAACGGGAGATTGGCGCCCGGCGGCGGTTCACCGGGCTCCGGGACCACCAACGGGAAGGTTCGCGGCACCACCGCGCGCGGGGCCGCAGTCGATGCCGCGTCCAGCGTGACGGCGAGCGTCATGAGCAAGCAACCCAGCAGCCAGCCGGTCAAAGCAACGCCCCGGCGAACGGGTGTCGCGCGTGGTGGTCCACCCAATCTCGTTATCCCTCTATGTCTTCGACCCGATGGCACGCCACCAGACGTCCCTCGAATTCGCGCAATTGCGGCACTTCCTCACGGCAACGGTCGATGGCATACGGGCAGCGCGGCGCAAAGGCACACCCGGGCGGCGGACGCAGCGGCGAAGGCAATTCGCCGATCAGCGGAATCTTCACACGACGCTCGGACGCCTTGATCGCCGGCGTCGCCGACATCAACGCCTTGGTGTACGGATGCAGCGGCTTGCCGAACACGGTGGCCTTGGGACCGTGTTCGACCGCGCGGCCGAGATACATCACCATGACGTCGTCGGCCACATGCTCGACCACCGCGAGATTATGCGACACGAATACGTAACTCGTCGCGTATCGGTCCTGCAAATCCATGAAAAGATTCAGGATCTGTGCCTGAATTGAGACATCCAGGGCCGAAACGGGCTCATCCGCCACCACAATCGCCGGGGACAGAATCATCGCCCGGGCAATCGCCACACGCTGACGCTGGCCGCCCGAGAACATGTGCGGATAACGCGCCACATGCTCCGGACGCAAACCCACCGTGCGCATCATCTCGGCGATCTTCTCGCCCCGCTCGGCGCGGCTGAGCGACGTATTGATGGCCAGCGGCTCATCGAGCGCCTGCCCTACCGTCTTGCGCGGGTTGAGCGACGCATACGGGTTCTGGAACACCATCTGAATCCGCGTGCGTAACGGCGCCAGCTCGCCCGCAGAGGCTGCCGTCGTCTCGGTCGCATCGACGAAGAGTCTGCCGGACGTGGGGGCTTCGATCAATGTCAGCACCCGCGCCAGCGTCGATTTGCCGCACCCCGACTCTCCGACGACTGCCAGCGTGCGGCCAGCCTTCAGCTCGAACGACACGCCATTTAGCGCCTTGACGCTCGCCACCCCGCGGAACATGCCGCGACCCACGGTATAAAAACGCGTCAAATCCTGCGCGGATAACACCACATTCCCACCCGACGCCCCCACCTGCGGACTTCCCGGCGGTGTCGCGAAAACCGTTTCACTCATTGCGCACCTCCCGTCGAACGACCACCCGAGACCTCAGCCACCGCATGCGGCAATGGCTTGAAACACCGCACACGCGGCGAACCCACAGCACTCGGCCCCACGTAGGGCATGAGCGCGGGCTGCACCTCGCGGCAGTGGGCGTCGGCATAGGGACAACGCGGCGAGAGCAGACACCCCGCCGGACGGTCGTCGCGTCCCGGCACCACCCCCGGCAGCGTATGCAGCCGGCGCACCCCTCGGTTGTGCTCCGGGATCGCGGAAAGCAAAGCTTCCGTGTAGGGATGGTGCGGTGCATCGAACAGCGCCGGCACCTGCTGGACCTCGATCACCTGCCCCGCATACATGACCGCCACCTTGTGCGCGACTTCGGCCACGACGGCAAGGTCGTGGGAAATCAGCACGAGCGACATGCCGTAATCCTTCTGGAGTTGCAGCAGCAGCGCCATGATCTGCGCCTGAATGGTGACGTCGAGCGCAGTCGTCGGCTCGTCGGCGATCAGCAGCTTGGGACGGCAGGCGATCGCCATCGCGATCATCACCCGCTGATTCATCCCGCCGGAGAGTTGATGCGGATAGGCGCCAAGGCGGTTCGCGGCATCGGGAATCTCAACCTGCTCCAGCAACTCGACGATGCGCTCGCGCAGCGCCCGTCCGCGCAAGCCCATGTGCCGACGCAGCACCTCGCCGATCTGATAGCCGATGGTGTAGCTCGGGTTCAGGCTGGTGAGCGCATCCTGAAAGATCATCGAGACGTCGCGCCCGACGATGTTGCGACGCTCACGCTTGGACGCCCCCAGCAGATCCTTGCCGTCGAAGCGCACCTCGTCGGCGCTCACGCGCCCCGGGGCGTCGATCAGGCCCATGAGCGCGAGCATCGTCACGCTCTTGCCCGAACCGGATTCACCGACCACGCCGAGAATCTCGCCCTGACCGACGTCGAGGTCGATGGCATCGACCGCGCGCGCGCCGTCGAAGTCGACCGATAGATTTCGAATGGAGAGCAGACTCATGCGATTCGCTTCAGTTTGGGGTCGAGGGCATCGCGCAGGCCGTCGCCGACCAGGTTGATGGCAAGGACCGAGATGACGATCGCAAGTCCCGGCAGCGTCACGATCCACCAGGCACTTTCCATGTAGTCGCGCGCGGACGCGAGCATCGAGCCCCACTCCGCGAGCGGCGGTTGCACGCCCAGGCCGAGGAAGCCGAGCGCCGCCGCGTCGAGAATGGCCACCGAGAAACTCAGCGTCGCCTGCACGATGAGCGGCGCCGCGCAGTTCGGCAGCACCGTCGAGAACATCAGACGCAGCGTGCCCGCGCCCGCCATGCGAGACGCCACGACGTATTCGCGCTGCAACTCGCCGATGGCCGCCGCGCGCGTCAGACGCACGTACGCGGGCAACGTCACGATCGCGATGGCGATGGTCGTGTTGGCAAGCCCCGGACCGATCACGGCCACCACAGCCACCGCCAGCAGCAGCGACGGCAGCGCCATCATCATGTCCATCAGACGCATGATCGGCGTGTCGAGCCAGCGCGGGAAAAAGGCTGCCAGCAGCCCAAGCAGAATGCCGGGAATCAGCGACAGCACCACCGACGACAGACCAATCCAGAACGACAGACGCGATCCATAAATCAGGCGCGAAAGAATGTCGCGTCCGGCTTCGTCAGTGCCCAGCAGGAATTTGGCGTTGCCGCCCTCGAACCACGCGGGCGGAATCTTTACGAAGTCCCGGTACTGTTCGATGGGGCTGTGCGGCGAGATCAGCGGCGCGAGAATCGCCGCCGCGAACATCAGCAACAGAATGATGGCCGCGACGGTCGCGCCGCGGTTGGAGGTAAAGCTGCGCAGGAACTCCCGGATCAGGCGCGCACGAGGCGTCGCCGTGACCGCGGCGGGAGGCGGCAGCGTAGCAGGCGTGTCACTCATCGATGACCTCCTCAGTGCCGGATGCGCGGGTTGACGACGCCGTAGAGCACGTCGACCAGCAGGTTGACCAGAATCACGCCCGTCGCGATGAGCAGAATGCCGCCCTGCACCACCGGATAGTCGCGCCGGAGAATGGCGTCGATCAGCCATTTGCCGATGCCAGGCCACGAGAACACGTTCTCGGTGAGCACCGCCCCCGCGAGCAACGTGCCGACTTGCAGCCCGATCACCGTGATGACGGGAATCAGCGCATTGCGCAGGGCATGCACGACGATCACGCGCCACGGCGACAGCCCCTTCGCCCGCGCCGTGCGGATGTAATCCTCGCGCAGCACTTCGAGCATCGCCGAGCGCGTCATGCGTGCGATCACCGCCAGCGGCACCGTGCCGAGCACGATGGTCGGCAAGATCAGATGGCTGAACGCCGACGCGAACGCCCCTTCGTCGCCCGACAGCAATGTGTCGATTAGCATGAAGCCGGTCACGCTGGGCACGTCGTACTCGACACCGATGCGCCCCGACACGGGCGTCCACTGCAAGTCGACGGAGAACAGCATGATGAGCAGCAGCCCCCACCAGAAGATCGGCATGGAGTAGCCGGTGAGCGCTGCGCCCATGGTGGTGTGGTCGAGCATCTTGCCGCGTTTGAGCGACGCGGCCACGCCAGCGGGCAAGCCCACGACCAGCGCGAAAATCATCGCGCACAAGGCCAGTTCGAGCGTGGCGGGGAAACGCGCGAAGAACTCGTGAAGCACGCCCTCGTTGGTCACGATGGAGCGCCCGAGGTCACCCTGCGCCGCGTGCTTCAGATAGACGAAATATTGCGTGGTGAGTGGCTGATCGAGCCCCAGTCGCTTCATCGCTTCGGCGTGCATGACGGGGTCGAGATTACGCTCGCCCACCAGCACCTCGATCGGATCGCCGGGAATGAGGTGAATGAGCGCGAACGCGAGGATAGTGATGCCGATGAACGTCGGTATCACCATGCCTAGTCGTCTCAGGACGAATCTCAGCATAGGAATGTTCCGTGGGGGCATCGCGCGCTGCCCGCCCCCGGCAGGGACGGGCGGCACTTTGCCGCGTTAGTCAGTCTCGGACGGTCTTCTGTCCACTTGCTGCGACCTGGCCCGGGCGCGGCGGCCGGGCCAGTCGACTTTCTTGTTGTGTGCGCCGGACATCGCCGAGATCGTCGGCAATGTCCGGTCCGGATCATCTGATCCGGCTTGATACCACTTCGTCCGGCGGCGTCCAGTCTTAGTCGAGCGACACGCCGGCGAAGCTGTTACGGCTGAACGGGCTGAGCTTGAAGCCCTTCACGTTCGTCGCCATCGGCTTGTACTGCGTGGAGTGCGCAATGGGCGAGAACGGCAGTTGCTGCGTGAAGATCTCCTGCGCCTGCGTGTAGAGCTTGGTGCGCTCCTTCTGGTCCGTGGTCTGACGCGCCTGCTTGATCAGGTCGTCGAACGGCTTGTAGCACCACTTCGAGAAGTTGTTGCCGTTCATCGAATCGCAGCCGAGCAGCACGCCGAGCCAGTTGTCGGGGTCGCCGTTGTCGCCCGTCCAGCCGATGAGCAACGCGTCATGCTCGCCCGCCTTGGCACGCTTGATGTACTCGCCCCATTCGTACGTGACGATGTTGGCCTTCACGCCGATCTTCGCCCAGTCGGCCTGAATCATCTCGGCCATCAGCTTGCCGTTCGGGTTGTACGGACGTTGCACCGGCATGGCCCACAGCGTGATTTCGACACCCTTCACGCCCGCCTTGTCGAGCAGCGCCTTGGCCTTCTCCGGATCGTACGCGGCCTGCTTGATGTTCTTGTCGTAGGACCATTGCGTCGGCGGCATCGGCGCACCGTTCGACAACTGTCCGGCCGAGCCGTACACCGACTGGAGAATCGCCTGCTTGTTGATCGCCATGTCGAGCGCCTGACGCACTTCCACGCGATCGAGCGGCGCCTTCTTGACGTTATAGGCCACGTAGCCGAGGTTGAACCCGACCTGATCCGGCATCTTGATCTTCGATGCCTTGCCCTGCGCCTGAATGTCGGCCTTGAGCGCGTCCACGTCCGCCGGACGCGGGTACGTCACCACCTGGCACTCGTTGCGCTTGAGCTTCTGGATACGCACGTTGGCGTCCGTCGTGATGGCGAAGACGAGCTTGCCCACCTTCGGCGGCAGGTTCGTATTCCAGTACTCCTTATTACCGTCCATGCGCAGCGTGGCGTCCTTCGTGTAGCTGCGGAAGATGAACGGACCGGTGCCGACCGGCTTGAGGGCGATGTCACGCGGATTGTTCGCCGCGAGCAGCTTGTCTGCGTATTCCTTCGACAGGATCGACGCGAACGACATGGCCAGATTCTGGATGAACGGCGCATCGACCTTCTTGAGCACGAAGCGCACGGTGTACGGATCGACGATCTCGATGCGGTCGATGTCCGCCTGCATGCCCATGTCCACGTAGTACGGGAATTCCGTCGGATAGGCCTTGCGGAACGGCATTTCGCGATCGCCCATGCGCTCGAACGTGAACTTCACGTCTTCGGCGTTGAAGTCGCGCGTGGGCTTGAAGTAATCGGTGGTGTGGAACTTCACACCCTTGCGCAGGTGGAAGGTATAGATCTTGTTGTCCGGCGAGATATCCCACTTCTCCGCCAGCGACGGCATCACGCCAGTCTCACCCGGCACGAAGGCGATGAGCCGGTTGTAGATGGCGTCGGCGGGATCGAAATCGGTACCGGTGGTGAGTTGCCCCGGATCGAAACCGGCGGGGCTGCCCTCGGAGCAATAGACGAGGGTCTTGTTCGGGAGCTCGACAGCAGATGCGGGCATCATCGCCGTCGCACCGGCCAGCGCAGTTGCAGCCAACAGCAAACGCAGGGTGAGAGTCTGTTTCATAGGCTCCTCGAGGTTGAGTTGACGCTCGGTAGCATGGCGCCACCGAACTCTCGAGGGATATTACTGAAGCTTCACCCGCGTAACAACACACCAAATCCCTACCGAATGGAGGATTTGTGGTGTTTTTGCATAGGAAATCACCCAATTATGATCAGGATTGACTTCTGACCCGCAATCGATTGGCAAACGATTGCGCGACGCGCCTTACAGACCCAGACGCTGCCACATCGCCTTGGTCGCCGACGCGGCGTTGAGCGTGTAGAAGTGCAGTCCCGGCGCGCCGTCCTTGAGCAAGCGCTCACACAGCGCCGTGACCACATCGAGGCCGAAAGCCCGGATCGACTCGCGATCGTCGCCGAATCCTTCCAGGCGCTTGGCGATCCAGCGCGGCACTTCAGCGCCGCACATCTCCGAGAACCGCATCATCTGCGAGTAATTCGTGATAGGCATGATGCCCGGCACGATCGGCACCGTCACGCCGAGCCGCGAAGCATCGTCGACGAAACGGAAGTAGGCGTCGGCGTTGAAGAAGTACTGGGTGATCGCAGCATTGGCGCCCGCCTTCACCTTGTTGGCGAAGTGCTCCAGATCCAGACGCGGCGACTTGGCTTGCGGGTGGTATTCCGGGTACGCGGCCACTTCGATGTGGAACCAGTCTCCGGTCTCGGCGCGAATGAATTCGACCAGCTCCGACGCGTAACGGAACTCCCCGATCTCGCCCATCCCTGACGGCAGGTCGCCGCGCAGCGCCACGATGTGACGAATGCCGTTACCCCGGTAGGTATTGAGGATCTCGCGGATGTTGTCTTTGGTCGAGCCGACGCACGACAGGTGAGGCGCGGCTTCCACGCCTTCGCGCTGGATTTCGATGACGGTGTCGAGCGTGCCCTGCTGCGTCGAACCACCGGCACCGAACGTCACCGAGACGAACTTCGGGCCGAGCGGGAACAGTTGCTCGCGCGTAGCGCGCAGCTTCTCCGCGCCGTCGGCGGTCTTGGGCGGGAAGAATTCGAAACTGAAGGAAGGTTGCGTCATGATCGTCTTGTTATCGAGAGAGCCGCTCATGCCGCATGCGTGGCGTGCACGAAAAACTCCCGGTTGCCGTCGCCGCCGGCGATGGGACTGTCGAGCCAGGCGGCCACCGTCAGTCCGAGCGCTTCACAGGCGGTGCGGATTTTTGTCTCTACTTGCGCGTACTGCGCGGTATCTTTCACGAGGCCACCGCGTGCGATGTGCTCCCGTCCCACTTCGAATTGCGGCTTGACCAGCATCAGCAGATCGCCGCCCGCCGCCAGCAGCGGTGCGAGCGCCGGCAGCACCAGCGTGAGCGAGATGAACGACACGTCGCCGACGATCAGATCGAAGCCCGCTGCGGGCACCGTCTTCGGGGCGTCGTCCGGCGTGGCTTCAGTGGCTTCAGCCAGACGTTCGTCGAGCATCTCGCGCGACAGATGCCGCGCATTGATCCCTTCGAGCGACACCAGCCGAGGCTCGCCCATCAGTCGTTGATGCAGTTGTCCGTGCCCGACGTCGACACCCACGACCTGCGCCGCGCCCGCCTGCAACAGGCAATCTGCGAAGCCGCCGGTCGACAGACCGACGTCGAGGGCCGCACGCCCTGTCACATCGAGTCCCGTCTGTATCAGCGCGCCGGCGAGTTTCAACCCCCCGCGCGACACGTAGCGATCTTCCCCCGGCAGGCCGTCGGCCGCCGCACGCACTTCCAGCACTTCATCGCTCGCCACCGGCTGGCTGGCCTTCTTGAGCGCCGTTTCCGTGCCCGCGTAATACACACGACCGGCATCGATCAGACGTTGGGCGACGGTGCGCGACGCGGCAAGCCCCCGGGAGACGAGGGCCTGATCGGCACGAAGAGCTTGCGACATGACTTACGGGTTTCCTGCAAATAACCGCCGACGCGACAACATGACGACGCGACGGCGTTGAGACTCAGACGTTGGTGGCGCGATCGCCGCCGAACACCAGCGCCGACAGAATCCACGAGATCAGGCTGTACAGCAGCGAGCCGAAGAGCGCCGCCCAGAAGCCCGAGACTTCGAAGCCCTTGACCACGTGCGAGGCGAGCCAGAACAACAGCGCGTTGATGACGAAGATGAACAGCCCCAGTGTGACCACCGTCACGGGCAACGTGAGCACGACGAGCAGCGGACGCAGGAACGCGTTGATCAGGCCGAGCACGACCGCAACGATCAGCGCCGTGCCGATGCCCTTGAGCTGAACGCCCGACACGATGTACGGCAAAACGAGAAGCGCGATGGCATTGATGAGCCAAATCAGCAGCAGACGCATGGCAAGCTCCGTTGTGCATGCCGGGCACGGACGTCTACCGTCACCGGCGTTGGGAAATACAGGGAAATGCGAGCGCGGCGGCAACTGACGCCGCCGCACCGTGTTGTCGCCGCCTGCCGGCGCGTCGCACCCCTCCGTGCGAGGCACCGGCAGCCTGCCGCCATCGTTAAGCGCTAGCGGCAGCCCGGCGACACAAACGAACGATCAATAGCGGTAGTGAGCCGGCTTGAACGGACCGTTCTTGTCAACGCTGATGTACTTCGCCTGATCGTCGCTCAGCACGGTCAGTTCGGCACCGATACGGCCCAGGTGCAGACGCGCCACCTTCTCGTCCAGATGCTTCGGCAGCACGTACACGCTGCTCTTGTACTTGGCGCCGTGCACGAACAGTTCGATCTGGGCGAGCGTCTGGTTCGTGAACGAGTTGCTCATCACGAACGACGGGTGGCCCGTGGCGCAACCGAGGTTCACGAGGCGGCCTTCCGCGAGCAGGATGATGCGCTTGCCGTCCGGGAAGATGATGTGATCGACTTGCGGCTTGATGTTTTCCCACTGGTACTTGCGGGTCGACGCCACGTTGATTTCCGAGTCGAAGTGACCGATGTTGCACACGATGGCCTGATGCTTCATCGCGGCCATGTGGTCGTGATCGATCACGTGGAAGTTGCCGGTCGCCGTCACGAAGATGTCGGCCTTGTCGGCAGCGTAATCCATCGTCACGACACGGTAGCCTTCCATCGCCGCCTGCAGTGCGCAGATCGGGTCGATTTCCGTGACCCACACCGTGGCGCCCAGGCCGCGCAGGCTTTGCGCGCAACCCTTACCCACGTCGCCGTAACCGGCCACGAGCGCGATCTTGCCGGCGATCATCACGTCGGTAGCACGCTTGATACCGTCGACGAGCGACTCGCGGCAGCCGTACAGGTTGTCGAACTTCGACTTGGTGACCGAGTCGTTCACGTTGATGGCCGGGAACGGCAGCGTGCCGTCCTTTTCCATCTGGTACAGACGGTGCACGCCCGTGGTGGTCTCTTCCGTCACGCCCTTGATCTGCGACAGACGCTTGCTGTACCACTGCGGATCGACTTCCAGGTGACGCTTGATCGACGCGTACAGCGCGACTTCTTCTTCGTTCGTCGGGTTGCCGACGACCGAGATGTCCTTCTCGGCCTTGCTGCCCAGAATCAGCAGCAGCGTGGCATCGCCACCGTCGTCGAGAATCATGTTGGCGAACTCGCCGTTCGGCCATTCAAAAATGCGGTGGCTGTATTCCCAGTATTCGTCGAGCGACTCGCCCTTGAAGGCGAACACCGGAATGCCGGCAGCGGCGATGGCGGCAGCCGCGTGGTCTTGCGTCGAGAAGATGTTGCACGAGGCCCAGCGCACTTCGGCGCCCAGCGCGGTCAACGTCTCGATGAGCACGCCCGTCTGAATGGTCATGTGCAGCGAACCGGCGATGCGGGCGCCCTTGAGCGGCTGGCTGGCCTTGAACTCGGCGCGCGTGGCGACCAGACCCGGCATTTCGCTCTCGGCGATGGTCAGCTCTTTGCGGCCCCAGTCGGCCAGCTTGATATCGGCAACGTGGAAATCGGAAAACTTCGAATCGACTACGGCGTTCATCACGCCTCCTTTCTCTAAAGTCTAGATAGTTGGGACGTGAGCGCCGTTCTTGGGGCCCACTCGCCAACGATCCGGGGGTAATCCGGCGGCCGGCGGGGCCAATAGGAAGGATCTTGAGCCTGGCAGCACTTCGGCTGTCGCAACGCTCCTCAAGACCCCGGCATTGTAGCAAAACTGATGGGCCGCGTTGCGTCAGGGGCGACGCCCGAAGGGTTATTTTTTCTCAGAGCGGGAGATGGGCGATCAACGGTGCGGCGAGCACCATGAGCACGCCGTTGATCATCATGACGAGGCTGGCGACTACGCCCTCTTCGCCACCGATCTGACGCGCCTTGGCCGTGCCGAACCCATGCGCGCCTGCGCCGAACGGTGCGCCCCGGGCCATGCGCGTGCGCAGCGGCAGCCACGAGAGCAATGCCTCGCCGAGCAGCATGCCGATCAGGCCGGTAATGATGACGAAGAGCCCGACGAGATCGCGCGAGCCGCCGAGCTGATCGGACACGACCAGCGCGAACGGCGTGGAGATGGAGCGGGCGAGCAGGCTGCGCGCCATCTCGGGCGGCAGTTCGAACAACCGGGCGAGCACGTACGAACTGCCCACGGCCACGACCATCGCCACGAGCACGCCGAACGTCAGCGCGAAAGCGTGACGGCGGATGATGTCGCGATGCTCGTAGATCGGCACCGCAAAGGCGATCGTCGTGGGCCCGAGCAGCCACACGAGCCAGCGCGAATCGGCAATGTATGTCGTATAGGAAATATCGCCGCCGATCATCACGCCGATGACAAGAATCGGGGCAAGGATCGCCGGCCCGAGCCACACCTTGCCGAAGCGCGCGTACAGGCGCTTCGAGACGTAATAGAAGAAGACGGTAAGAACGAGCAGCAGGAGCGCCGTATGATTCATGACAAGTCCCGGCAACCGCTAGACGCGCGGAAAGTGTGGCAAGACTCGCGCGGCATTAGCGGGCGTCGTGCGCATGCGCACGGCGAGCCGGAATGCGAACGAGGGCGCGCTTCAGATGACGTTCGGCACGGCAGGCGAAGTCCACGGCCAGCGCCGTCGAGACCATCACGAGCACCGTGCCCACGCCGATCACGGCCAGCAGTTGCAGGCCTTCCTGACGCAGCAGGTCGGTGTATTGCATGACGGCGGCGACCAGCGGCACGAAGAAGAGGATCATCTCGGCCAGAAACCACTCCGCGCCGCGCTTGATCTTCTCCGTCTTCAGCACGCCGCTCATGAGCAGCGCCACGACGACCAGCAGACCCAGCACGCCGCCCGGCAGGGGCAGATGAAAATGACGCGACGCAGCATCGGCTGCCAGATAGATGCCCGTGAGGAGCGCAATCTGCCAGAGCACACTGACAATGCCCTTGCTGCGGGTATACACACGGCTGGCGATCGTCTTGGTCATGGCGGGCTCCCTAAGGGTTTTCACGAATATGAGAAGCAGTATAGGAAGCACCGCAACATAAATATAATGAATTAGTCGTATCAAATCGATTCCAAACTGGAATAATTTAAGTATTAACCCTAATAGTGCATGGCGAAGCCTTACGGGACGGGGCTTTCGTCCATTCGGCACCATTAAGGTGCACTCGAGAGAACCAAAATGGAACTGCGTGCGTTGCGAGGATTTGTTGAAGTTGTGCGACAGCAGAGCTTCACGGCGGCGGCCGAAGCGCTTTTCGTCACACAGCCGACCGTGAGCAAGATGGTCAAGGCGCTGGAAGACGAACTGGGCACCCCGCTGATGTTGCGCGAGGAGCGTGGCATGGGACGTCGGCTGCAATTGACCGACGCGGGACGCGTTGTCTTCGAGCGCGGTCAGGACGTACTCGCGGCCCACGCGCGGTTGCAGCAGGAGCTGGCCGACCTCGAGACGGTTTCCCGGGGCGAGCTGTCCATCGGCATCCCCCCGCTCGGCGGCGATCTGTTCATCCCGGTGATCGGCGCATTTCACCAGCACTATCCCGATATCGAGATGAAGTTGTTCGAGACCGGGTCGCGGGCCATCGAGCAGGCATTGCTCGCGGGTGAGATCGAACTGGGCGCGGTGCTGCTGCCGGTGGATCCGACGGTGCTGGAGGTGCTGCCGGTGTGTCACTACCGGCTGCGGCTGATCGCACCGCGCGACTCCCGCTGGGAAGGACGAGCCTCGGTCGGTCTCGGAGAATTGCGCGATGAGCCTTTCGTCTTCTATGGCGAAGGGTTTGCGCTCTCGGAGTTCGTGATTGCCGCGTGTCAGCGGGCAGGTTTCACGCCAAAGATTGCCGGACGCTCCAGCCAGTGGGACTTCATTGCCTCGATGGTGGACAACGGCGTGGGGATCGCGCTGTTGCCGGAGCCTTTCTGCGCGCGGCTGGATCCGAAGCGTTTCGTGATGACCGACGTGCGCGACCCGGAAATTCCGTGGGATCTGGCGATGGCATGGCGGCGCGACTCCTACCTTTCGCACGCGGCGCGACGCTGGCTCGCGCTGGCCCGCGACATTCTCGGCCCGGGCGGCGACGGCGAGGCCAAGGCCGCCATCGCGGGCGGAGCGCGTCGCACCTGACGGCAGGCGAAAGTTTGCCTGCCATGCCGTGCTCGACGGCGCGTGCCGATGCCGGGGGCATCCCAGGTGTCACGACATCGGCGCATCCGGTTTGCGGGGGGCGATCCGACGTCATCCGACGATTGCGGTATCCTTGCCGCTGACAAATTTCCCCCTTGCTGTCGTGTTGTCGCACGACGGCGCGACACTTCGACACTCATGCGCATCATTACCGCGAATCTGAACGGCGTGCGATCGGCCGCCAAGAAGGGCTTCTTCGAGTGGTTCGGCAATCAGGACGCCGACATCCTCTGCGTGCAGGAAATCAAGGCGCAGTTGCCGGACATGACGCCGGACTTTCTCAAGCCGCACGACTATCAGGGCTACTTCCACTACGCCGAGAAGAAAGGCTACAGCGGCGCGGGCGTGTACGTGCGACGCGAGCCGGACGACATCGTCATCGGCTGGAACAATACGGAGTTCGACGCGGAGGGTCGTTACGTCGAGGTGCGTTACGGCAATCTGTCGGTGATCTCGGTGTACATCCCGTCGGGATCGAGCGGCGAGGAACGTCAGGCGGCGAAGTTCCGCTTCATGGCCGACTTTATGCCGCATCTGCTCGCGCTCAAGGCCGCCGGACGTGAAGTCGTGCTGTGCGGCGACGTGAACATCGCGCACAAGGAAATCGACATCAAGAACTGGAAGGGCAACCTGAAGAACTCGGGTTTCCTCCCAGAAGAACGTGCGTGGCTCACCCAATTGTTCGACGATCACGGTTATGTGGACGTCTTCCGCACGCTGGACCAGCGCGCCGAGCAATACACGTGGTGGAGCAATCGCGGACAGGCGTATGCGAAGAACGTCGGTTGGCGCATCGACTACCAGATCGCCACGCCGGGCATCGCGGGCAAAGCAAAAACGACGTCGGTGTTCCGCGACATCAAGTTCAGCGATCACGCACCGCTGACGGTGGACTACGATCACAAGCTGTAAGTCTTGCGGCAGGTACGGCAAGTGAAAAACAGAAGGCCAATCCTTGCGGGATTGGCCTTTTTGTTTGGCAGCGTGGTTTGTTTAAAGAAACACGGCCGCATCAACGTGAAAACGCGTCGCCAACTTTTTGGCCACGGTCTTGCTGATGGCGCGTCGCCCCGAGAGAATGTCGCTTAGCAAGGTTTGTGACGCGACATCCAGCAAGTCCTTTTGCCGGAGCCCATGCTCAGTCATCAAATGCCGTAAGACCTCGCGCGGTTCCGCATGCGGCATCTCCACATGCTGCGACTCCCACAGCTCGATCAGATCGGTCACGATATCGAACAACGAGGTTAGCGGATTGTTTCGATCGTCCTCATCGAGGTTATCGGCCAGCACATCAGCCAGCTTCACCATCTGACGATAATCGGCGACGCTCCGAATCGGGCGCAGATGCGCTTGCGCCTGAAGCAATGCCCAGGTCTGCGCCATCAACGGCAGGTTCCCGAGAGATTGTCTTCGTTTCATGATCGTCGATTCCCTTTGCTCCATGCGTCGTACTCGCGATGCGAGAACACACCCCGAATGTAGAGCTTCTGTTGATCGTAGTGAAGGCAGGTCACAACCCGGAACTTGTTGCCACCCACGTTGAACACGGTAAATCGCGGTGGAACGTAGTCTGCACTCCCGAACCATTGCTTCAAGGCCGACAAATTCTCCGCCGGACAGGCCGACGCCAATCGATACCACGCCGTCATGGCGTCTTGCGCGTCTGGACGGTTCAACCAGAACTCTCTGAGTCGCGCCTTGGAAATCACCCGCATGCCCCCGCCTTTCCAGAAAAGCAAATTCATCGATCGTCGGGGGGACGCAAAAATATATCGCAAAATGCGATGTTCGAGTGATATGAAATCTCTGAAATGAAAAACGGCCGATGCTTTCGAACCGGCCGCCATTGCATCTGAACGAGCGGAATCTACCGCTCTACAGGCTTACCGCGCCCCACCTGCCGCAGGCACGCCGTCACCGCCGTCGTCGTCGGCGCCCCACGGAGCGACCTTGGGTAGTAGCAGCATGCCCGGCACCGCGAGTGCCGTGCAGATGAGGAAGAACGTCAGCCAGCCCACACCGTCCACGATGTAGCCCGTGCCCGCATTCGCGAACGTGCGCGGCACCGACGCCAGACTCGTGAACAACGCGAACTGCGTTGCCGTGTAGCGCGGGTCGGTCGTGCGCGCAATGTAGGCCGTGAACGCCGCCGTCCCCAACCCCGCCGTGAACGCCTCGAACGCGATCACCGCGCCCAACCCCGCCACCACCGCGCCCGCTTCCGCCAGCCATGCGAAGCCCAGTACCGACACCAGTTGCAGCACGCCGAACACCCACAGCCCCCGGTTGATGCCCAGCTTGATCAGCCAGATCCCGCCGATGATGCCGCCCGCCACGCTCGCCCACAGACTCGTCGCCTTCGCGACCACGCCAATCTGCGTCTTCGTGAAACCCAAATCCAGATAGAACGACGTGGCCAGCGACGTCGCCATCGAATCGCCCAGCTTGTACAGAAAGATGAACGCCAGCACCAGCAGCGCCTGCGACCACCCGCCGCGCGTGACGAACTCGTGGAACGGCTCAACCACCGCCTCGCGCAACGTCTTCGGCGGCGTGCCGCGAATCTCCGGCTCCTTCACCACCAGCGTCATCACGATACCCGGCAGCATGAACGCCGCCGTCGCAAAAAACACCTGCGCCCACGGCAGATGGTCGGCCATGATCAGCGCAAGCGATCCCGGCACCAGACCCGCGACCTTGTACGCGTTCACATGCATCGCCGTACCCAGCCCCTGCTCACGGTCGGACAACAGCTCGCGCCGGTAGGCATCCAGACAGATGTCGAGACTCGCACTGAAGAACGCCAGCGCCGCCGCGAGCGCCGCAATCGTCATCAGATCGCGCTGCGGCGAATACGTCCCCATGATGGCCACCGCCCCGGCCACCAGCAACTGCGTGATGAACATCCAGCCGCGACGCCGCCCCGGTTTCCAACCCAGCAGATTGGGCGCGAAACGGTCCATGAGCGGTGCCCACAGAAACTTCCAGGTGTAGGGGAACTGAATCAGTGCGAACAGACCGATCGACTTCAGATCGACATGCTCGCTGCGCAACCATGCCTGCACGAGATTGAGCAGGATGAAAAGCGGCAGACCGGAGGTGAACCCGAGAATCACGCAGATGAGCATCCGCGTGGGGTGAAAGACGCGCCCGTCGTCGGGCCGCAGCGAATCGGTCATGGAAAGGACAGTTGGGGCCAGCCGCCTGCGGCGCATGGCACCCGGCCCCCGTGTCTGCTTCCGTCAGGGGCCCGGCGCTACGCTGCCCCGCACGCTGCCGTCGGTTCAGGAACGCTTGACGCGATAGACCGCAAGACTACCACGCCAGTTCGCGCCCACCGACACGAGTCGCCCGTTATGCAACACCGCACGATCCAGAATTTTCACACCGACGTCCGGCGCCAGCGCCTCGAAATCCTTGATCGTCAGCACACGCACGTTCGGCGTGTTGTGCCACTGGAACGGCAAGCTTTTCGACACCGGCATGCGTCCCTGCAACACCGACAGACGATGCGGCCAGTAGCCGAAATTTGGGAAAGAGACGATGGCTTCGCGTCCCACGCGCACCGTCTCACGCAAGATGTCCGCCGTGCGGTGAATGGTCTGCAACGTCTGCGACAGAATGACCGTATCGAAGCTCTGATCCTCGAAGAGCTTCAAGCCGTCTTCCATATTTTGCTGAACGACGTTGATGCCACGTTGCGCCGACGCCAGCACGCCCGCGTCGTCGATCTCGATGCCGTACCCGCTCACACCGAGTTCATCGGTCAGCAGACGCAGCAACGACCCGTCACTGCACCCGAGATCGAGGACCTGCGACGACGGTTCGATCCATCGTGCGATAACCCGGAAGTCGGGACGATCCGCAAGCGATGCCGAGATGCGATCGCGCGACGCCGCCAGTTGCGCCGCCTGTGCACTGAGCGACACACCGCCTACGCCGTTCGCCGAAATGGTGGACTGACTCATACCCCGACCTCCTGGGCGATACGTTCGTAATAGGCGCGCACCAGATTGTGGTAACGCGAATCGGTAAGCAGGAAAGCATCGTGACCGTGCGGCGCATCGATTTCGGCGTAGCTGACCGTGCGACGCGTATCGAGCAGCGCCTTGACGATCTCGCGCGAACGCGTCGGCGCGAAACGCCAGTCGGTCGTGAACGACACGATCAGATACTTCGCCGACGTGTGCGACAGCGCCTTCGCCAGATCGCCGCCGACCGTACGCGCCGGATCGAAATAGTCGAGCGCGCGCGTGATCAGCAGGTACGTGTTGGCGTCGAAATACTCGGCGAACTTGTCGCCCTGATAGCGCAGGTAAGACTCGACTTCGAACTCCACGTCGAAGCTGAAGCGATAGCCGTCGTCCTTGCCGTTTCCGTTGCCGCTTCCATTACCGTTGGCCCCGGCCTTGATATCGTCGACCAGCGCTTCGGCACGTCGCAATGCCCGGCCGAATTTGGTCGCCATGTCTTCGTCGGACAGATACGTGATGTGCCCGATCATGCGTGCCACGCGCAGCCCGCGACGCGGCACCACGCCATGTGCGTAATAGTCGCCGCCGTGGAAATCCGGATCGGACAGGATGGCCGAGCGCGCCACTTCGTTAAACGCAATGTTCTGTGCGGAAAGCTTCGGTGTGGAGGCGATCACCAGACAGTGCCCCACTCGCTCGGGATACATGATGCTCCACGCGAGCGCCTGCATGCCGCCGAGACTGCCGCCCATCACGGCGGCGAATTTGCGGATGCCGAAGACGTCGGCTACCCGTGCCTGCGCGTTGACCCAGTCCTCGACGGTGACGACCGGGAAGCGCGCGCCGTAGGGCGTGCCGGTGGATTCGTCGAGACTCATCGGCCCGGTCGAGCCGAAGCACGAACCGAGGTTGTTCACCCCGATGACGAAGAAGCGATTGGTGTCGAGCGGCTTGCCCGGGCCGACCATGTTGTCCCACCAGCCGACATCCTTGGGGTTGTCGGCGGCGATGCCCGCCACGTGATGCGACGCATTGAGCGCGTGACACACCAGCACCGCATTGCTGCGATCGGCATTGAGCTCGCCGTAGGTCTCGACCATCAGGTCGTAGCCCGCGAGGGTGCTGCCGTTCTGCAAGGCCAGCGGCTCAGCGAAATGCATCCGCTGCGGCGTGACGATTCCGATTGAAGATTCCATAAATCCCTGTCCGAAACATGCCGGCCAACGTCTGCGCCGATTCATAAGACGATACGAATCGACGGACGAAGTCCTGAAGCGTTCTGTGCGGGAAAAGGGGTCGACGGAAAAACGGCGGGGTGCGCGAACGACCTCTTTAGCCGCATTTTTAGTGAATGTCCCACGCCGGAGTGTCTCCGGCAGAGTCATTCGCGCGCCCGCAAGCGAGTCACCAAATCGGCGCGCCAATCATCGCGACAAGGCCCGACGGTATTGCGTCTGCCTCATCGCGTGTTGCAAAAGTATAACGTAATCTGCGCACAGGGCGCAGACCACCGGCTTAGCGCAGCAGTGCCGCGACTTGCGGCTCAGCGCCTTCGGCCGGCGAGCGCTTGAAGCCGCTCTTGGCGAAACGGTGCCAGCGGCCGAGCACGTAGGACACGAGCAGGTTGGCCCGCGAATTGGCGTCGAACGTTTCCGGCAACGTGCCTTGTGCCGCCGCCAGACGCAGCACCTGGCGCAGCGACGCCTCGATGCGGTCGAGCAACTGGTTCATGCGCTCTTGCAGACGCTCGTGTTCACCGACCAGCGCTTCGCCGGTCAGTACGCGCGTCATGCCGGGGTTCTTCTCGGCGAAACCGAGCAGCATCAGCACGATGGCGCGTGCTTGCGACACGCCGTCCTGATCCTGTGCGGAAATCTGATTGATCAGACCGAAGATGGTCTGTTCGATGAATTCGATCAGGCCTTCGAACATCTGGGCCTTGCTCGCGAAGTGACGGTAGAGCGCCGCTTCCGAAACATCGAGGCGCGCTGCCAGCGCGGCCGTCGTGATCTTCTCGCCCTTGGGCGTTTCGAGCATGGCGGCAAGGGTTTGCAATACCTGCACGCGGCGCTCGCCCGGCTTGGGACGGGTGGTCTTCACCGGCGCTGGCGCGGCCTCCAGCGCATCGGCGGTGCCGTAACCGGCGCCGTTCGAAGAGTTTTCCTGCTGCATCGTCTGGTCGTTATCAGTTGGGATTTGATTGTCGGACGGCCCGGGCCACGCGTTTCGCGCCTTCCCCGGTCGCTAGGCACGCCCGTAACTCGCGCAGAGATTGTACTTTGATATCCACGTAGTGTGGGCGGCCACTTCGCGGCATGACCTTACCAAGACTGTTTCTGATCGGCAGATGCCCCGTGATCCAGACTGTCTTGATGCCGAAATGTCGCAGGTGTTTGAGGTGCGTACGCGTGTCCTCGACGAGCCACGTCTGCGCGGGCGCCAGCCCCTCGCGTACGAGCAGACGACGCAGCATCGTCGCGTCCGGTTTTGCGCGCCAGGCACGACGGTCCGCCATGTCCTCGATGCTCACGCAACGTTCGAAATGCCGACGGATGTCCAGCGCCTCAACGATCGGCATGGCGTAATGCGCGGGCGCATTCGTCAGCAGAATCTTGCGTCCCGGCAAACCGGCCAGCAGTCGCGCGATGCCCCGCTCGGCGCGCAGCACCTCGGCCAGCGGCGGCAGTTCGTGAACGCGCGCGAGAAATTCATGCGGATCGATGGCGTGATGCCGGATCAGCCCGAGCAGCACCGCGCCATAGCGTTCCGTGTAGGTCGAGCGCAACAGATTGGCTTCGTCCTGCCCCAACCCCAGTTTCTCGACGATATAGGCGGTCATCGCGCGGTTAATGCGCGGAAAGATCGCGTGAGACGCGCGGTGCAACGTGTTGTCCAGATCGAACAGCCAGACCGGACCGCGCGTGCCGTGCTCGCTACGGGCGCGAAGCGCCCGGCGTCGCCGGCTCAGAACGTGAGAAGAAGGCACGGAGATAGCGGATTCTTGCGAGGAGATACGTGAACATGACCGACGCCGTCAGTGAATGCGTCCCTCAAGCCCGGGAACGCGGCGCCGTCACAGCAAGGCAAGATGCTATCGCGCGAGGCCCGCTTTGACAAATTCGCCCGGCCCGCCTTACGCCGCCGGCCCTCGTCGTTTGATTCCCATACATTCCACATACAAGATGTCGAAATCGGCGGTGCAGGCGCGCAGCGTCCGTCGTTTTACCTGCCGGCCCGCGCCTTCGCCCGGACCCGCAACAAACTGACCCCGCCCCCGAGTGCGGCCAGCGCCGTCGCGCAGATCATGGCCGCCCGCGCACCGCCGTCGCCATACAGATCGAACAGCAGCGCCACCACTGCGGCACCGAGCGTCATGCCCACCGTGCGCGCAATCGTCATCAGCCCGCTTGCCGCGCCACTGCGCTCGCGCGGTGCGCCCATCATGATGATCCGGTTGTTCGGCGTCTGGAAAAAACCGAAACCGATGCCGCAGATCACCATGCGCCACGCAATGCCCCAGTCGCTCGCGTCGGCGGGCAACCACGCGAGCAGCGCCAGCCCCGCCGCAAACACCCCCAGCCCGAGCGCGCTCATGTGGGTGCTGTCGAAGCGATCCGACAAACGCCCGGCCAACGGGGCGATGAACACGATCACCAGCGGCCAGGGGGTAATCAGCAACCCGGTCGCCGCTTCGCCACGGGCAAAGGTGTGCTGCAACAGGAAAGGCATGCCGACGTACGCCAGCGTCTGCGCCATATAGCAGGCCACCGACGTGAGCGATGACAGCGCCAGTACCGGCACGCGCAGCAGATCCAGCGGCAACAACGGCGCCGGTCGGCTGCGCTGATGTCGCACGAGCACCACGGCGACGATCAGCCCGAGCACGATCTGCAACGCGGCCACGCCGTGATGGCCCGCTTCACCGATGTGTCCCAGACCAATGATGATGAGCGCGAGCGTCGCGGCATTGAGCAATGCCCCCGGCACATCGATGCGACGCTCGGCCCCCGGCGTGCGCGGCAGGAACCGGGCGGACGCCGCCAGCGCGACCAGTCCGATCGGCAGATTGATGGCGAACAGCCAGCGCCAGTCGCCGAGCGACAGGATTGCCGCCGCGACACTCGGTCCGGCGGCTGTCGACAGCGCGACCGTCAGGGCAAGCAAGGAGATGGCGCGTCCGCCCATGTGTTGCGGAAAGACCATACGCAACAACGCGGGGACGATAGTCGACATACACGCGCCGCACAGCCCCTGCACCACGCGCGCCGCAACGAGCCACGACAGGCTCGGCGCCAGCGCACAGCCGAGCGATGCCAGCGTGAATCCCGCCACGCCGAACAGAAACACCCGCCGGTAACCGAGCTTCTCGCCCAGCGCCGCGAGCGGCAGCACGGCCATCGCGAAAATCAGTTGATAGGCGTTGACGACCCAGACGGTCGCCGCCGGATCGGCCACGAGATCGCGCGCGATGGTCGGCAGCGCAACGTTCGCAATGGAGGCATCGAGATTGCCGAGGAAGGTGCCCAGAAGAATGGATGGCACGGCAATGCGGCGCGCACTCGCGCTGAGTCCTTCGGCGAGCGGTGCGGCGGGGGCCATCGGTGGCTTCATGGAGAAAACGTCGTGAAAGGAAAAAGTCTCGGCCCGGGAATCGCTTCTCGCCAGCCAGTGCCTGTGTCGGCATCATAGCCCGGGCCGGGCAGGAAAATTATGCGCAATGGTGCAGCTCGGGGAATGTTCGGCTGCACACGGTCATGCCGCACAACGTCTGCCGGATCACTCTCTGGTGGTGCGCAGCACGCCACCACGGCATGCGCCCGCAACAGGGAGCGACGCAGCACCGCGTCACGTGTGCGCCGTCCCCCCGGACGCCTCACACGTGCTCGCTACGCGGTGCCGCGCTTGATGTTGCGCTTGATGTTGCGCTTGATGTTGCGCTTGATGTTGCGCTTGA